>DATIUQ010000234.1:0-17640 GCA_035466775.1 Arthrobacter sp. | reverse complement strand
TAGTGCTCCGGGTGGACCAGGGCGCCCACCTCCGTCTTGGGGTCGTGCGGGTCGCCGACCACGATCCTTTTGGCGCGGGCGGCGTACTTGTCGCAGAATTCCTCGTACACGGCGCGCTCCACCAGGATCCGGGAGCCGGCGGTGCAGCGTTCGCCGTTGAGGGAGAAGACGCCGAAGAGGGCGGAGTCGATCGCGGCGTCGAGGTCGGCGTCGGCGAACACAACGCACGGGGACTTGCCGCCGAGTTCCATGGACAGGCCCTTGAGGTTGGCCGCGGCGTTGCGGAAGATCGTCTGGCCCGTGGTGGTCTCGCCGGTGAAGGAGATCAGCGGGACGTCCGGGTGCTTCACCAGGGCGTCGCCGGCTTCCTCGCCCAGGCCGTTGACCAGGTTGAACACGCCGTCGGGCAGGCCGGCGTCCTTGAAGATCTGCGCCCACAGCGAGGCGGAGAGCGGGGTGAATTCGGCCGGTTTGAGCACCACGGTGTTGCCGGTGGCCAGCGCGGGGGCGAGCTTCCAGGACTCGAGCATGAACGGTGTGTTCCACGGCGTGATGAGGCCGGCGACGCCGATCGGCTTGCGGTTGACGTAGTTGATCTGGGCGCCGGGGACCTTCATGGCATCGTCGAACTGGGCCACGATCAGGTCCGCGAAGAAGCGGAAGTTCTCGGCCGCGCGCAGCGCCTGACCCTTCGCCTGGGTGATGGGCAGGCCGGTGTCGAAGGTCTCGAGTTCGGCGAGCCGGGCCTCCTGGGCTTCGACGGCGTCGGCGATCTTGTTCAGGACGCGGGCCCGCTCGCGGGGCTTCATCTTCGGCCACGGGCCGTTGGTGAACGCTTCCCGGGCGGCGGCGACGGCGAGGTCGATGTCCTCCTTCTGGCCGGCGGCCGCCGTGGCGTAGTTGGTGTTGGACACCGGGTCCAGGACGTCGAAGGTCTTGCCGCCCACCGAATCAACGAATGCGCCGTTGATGTAGTGCTGGATGTGGGTGGGAAGGTCCTGCGGAACGTAGTGGGTGGCGGTTTCTGAGGCAGGGAACGTCATTGTTGTCTTCCTAACTGTTGCTTTGGGCGAGGTACGCGTCCAGGGTGGCGGAGCGGTGCAGGCGGGCCGCCTTTTCGATGTCGTCCGCGCTGGCTCCGGTCTCAATGAGCGTCAGGAGCGCCTCGTGTTCGTCCACCGACTCGTGGGCGCGGCCCGGGACGAAGCGGAACGTGGAGGACCGCAGCGAGGCGAGCCGGTTCCAGCCCCGGTGGACAAGGTCCAGGATGTGCGGGTTGGGGCAGTGCTCGAACAGGACGCTGTGGAAGTCCTGGTTCAGCGCGGTGAAGCGGACGGGGTCGAAGTGCTGCAGGCATTCACGCATCTCGGCGTTCACGGCCCGTGCCCGCGCGATGTCCGCCGGCCCGATCAGCGGGGCCGACAGGGCCGTGGCGGCACCTTCGATGATGCTCAGGGTCTGCATCGTGTAGAGGTATTCGGTGGGGTCGATGCCCGCCACGGTGGCGCCGACGTTCCGCTCGAACTTGACCAGCCCCTCGGCCTCGAGCCGGCGGATGGCTTCCCGGACCGGGACCACGCTGACGCCCAGGTCCTCGGCGATCTTCGCCAGCACCAGCCGGTAGCCGGGGGAATAGGTTCCGTCCACGATCCGGGCCTTGACGGCCGCGTAGGCCTGCTCGGACTTGCTGGCCGGGGCGGCGCCAGCGTTTGTTGCGGCGATTGTGGCAGCGGCTGTGGCCCTGGCGGTCTCTGTCATTGGGTTTTCCCCGCTTCCCATTCCTCGTACTTGATGCGCCATGCGGCGTTCAGCGGGTAGAGGCCGTCCACGCTGTGGCCCTGCTGCACCATTTCGGCGATGAACGTCTCCTCCCGCTCCTGCGCGATGGAATCGTCCGCGAGCTCGTCGGCGAGGGCCGGCGGGATCACCAGGATGCCGTCCGAATCCGCGACAATGATGTCCCCGGGCTGCACGGTGGTGCCGCCGCAGGCGATGGTGATGTCCGTGTCCCACGGGATGTGCCGGCGTCCCAGGACGGCGGGGTGCGGGTTGGCGTAATAGGTGGGCATGTCCATCGCGGCGACGGCCGAGAAGTCACGGACACCGCCGTCGGTGATGATGGCGGCCGCGCCGCGGACCTGGGCGCGCAGGGCCAGGATGTCGCCGATCGTGCCCGTGCCCTTTTCGCCGCGGGCCTCCATCACCAGGATCTCGCCCTCGTTGACGGAATCGATCGCCCTCTTCTGGGCGTTGAAGCCGCCGCCGTGGGTCTTGAAGAGGTCCTCGCGGTTGGGCACGTAGCGCAGGGTCCGGGCCAGGCCCACAATCCGCTTCTCCGGGCGGGTGGAGTTGAGGCCGTCGATGCTGACGTTGTTCAGGCCGCGCTTGCGCAGCTGGGAGGACAGAGTGGCGGTGCAGACGCTTTCCAGCTTCGCCTTCAGTTCCGGGGAGAGGACATGTCCGACGGCGGCGGCCCCCGCTTCTGGTGCCTCAGGCGTGAGCCCCGCCGCTTCGCGTGAGCCGTACGCTTCCTCCCGCTGGAGATCATCGGTTTTCGGCCCGGCGCCGAAGTCAGCGAACGGCGTCGAACCTTCCGTCACCCGGGTGACCAGCCGGCCGGTGCTCACGTCGGTGCCGCCCACGTCGGCGCCGCCCGGCGTCGTGCTGACTTCGACCTCGACGACGTCGCCCGGCTGGGCGACAGAGGCGCCGGCCGGCGTTCCGGTGAGGATGATGTCGCCCTCCTCGAGGGTGAGCAGCTGGGACAGGTCAGCGACCAGGCGGGCGAACGGAAAGAGCAGGTCTTCGGTGGTGTCGTCCTGCACCAGCTCGCCGTTGTGCCAGGTGCGGATCCGGAGGTTGGCGGGGTCCACGGTGTCCGCGGCGATGAGTCCGGGGCCCACCGGGGTGAAGCCGTCGCCGCCCTTGGACCGGAGGTTGGAGCCCTTGTCGGCGTAGCGGAGGTCGTAGACGCCGAGGTCGTTGCTGGCCGTGACCCACTCGACGTGGCGCCAGGCGTCCTCGATGCTTACCCTGCGGGCGGGCTTGCCGATGATGAGCGCGATCTCGCCCTCGAAGCCGAGGAGTTCGCAGCCGGCCGGGCGCTCCACTGTTGAGGGGGATTCGGCGGAGCCGAACGCCAGGGAGGACGAGGGCTTCAGGAAGTAGGAGGGCTGCTCCGGCCTGCGGCCGCGCTGGGCCGCCCGGCTGGGGTAGTTGATGTGTACGGCGATGACCTTGCGGGCCGCGGCCAGGAGGTGGTCGGTGACCTGTTCCAAGTGTTACTCCTCATCGAGTACGAAATCGTATACGAAAACTATTGCGCGGGAAGCGCGGATCGTCAACCCCCTATGCCGGGGTTTTCCGGGGCGCTTGTAACCTGCGCCACACCTGTCGTAGAGTTTGGGACAGTTCAAGTTTTCAATTATCGAACTCGACGTTCAAATAACGAACGGCGATGACGGTGAAAGCCCGCCACACAACGAAGTGAGGAAAGCCCGTGCATTTCCACCACCACGGCTACGTATCCGGTGACCCTCGGGTCCAGCCGGCCGCCGGCGTCGGCATCGACCGGCCCGCACAACTTCCCGACGAGGTGGACGTGCTCATTGTGGGCAGCGGGCCAGCGGGCATGCTCACGGCCGCGCAGCTGTCCCAGTTCCCCGGCATTACGACGCGGATCGTGGAGCGCCGCGGCGGCAGGCTCGCCATCGGCCAGGCCGACGGCATCCAGGCCCGGAGCGTCGAGACCTTCCAGGCCTTCGGCTTCGCGGAGCGAATCATCGCCGAGGCATACCGCATCACCGAGATGGCATTCTGGAAGCCGGACCCCGCGGACCCCTCCCGGATTCACCGCAGCGCCCGCGCCGTCGACGACCCCGCCGGCATCAGCGAGTTCCCGCACCTGATCGTGAACCAGGCCCGAGTCCTGGACTACTTCGGCGAGTTCATGGCGAATGCGCCCACCCGCCTGGCGCCCGACTACGGCTATGAGTTCCGCAGCCTTGAGATCGGTGAGGGCGACTACCCCGTCGCCGTCACGCTCCTCCACACCGCCGGCCCGCTTGAAGGGAAGGAACGCATCGTCCGGGCCAGGTACGTCGTCGGCGCGGACGGTGCGCGGAGCAAGGTGCGCGAGTCGATCGGCTGCACCCTCGCCGGCGACCAGGCCAACCACGCCTGGGGCGTCATGGACGTCCTGGCCAACACGGACTTCCCCGACATCCGCACCAAGTGCGCGATCCAGTCCGGCTCGGGCGGCAGCATCCTGCTGATTCCCCGCGAAGGCGGCCATCTCTTCCGCATGTACGTCGACCTCGGCGAGGTCCCGCAGGGCGACGCCGGCGCCGTCCGCAGCACCACCATCGAGCAGATCATCGGCAAAGCCAACGCGATCATGCACCCCTACACGCTCGACGTGCGCAACGTGGCCTGGCACAGCGTCTACGAGGTGGGACACCGCCTCACCGACCGGTTCGACGACGTCCTTCCGGACCAGCGCGGCGCCCGCACCCCGCGGGTGTTCATCACCGGCGACGCCTGCCACACGCACAGCGCCAAAGCAGGCCAGGGCATGAACGTCTCCATGCAGGACGGCTTCAACCTGGGCTGGAAGCTCGGACACGTCCTCGAAGGCCGCAGCCCGGAGAGCCTGCTGTCCACGTACTCGGCCGAGCGCCAGGTCATCGCCAAGAACCTCATCGACTTCGACAAGCAGTGGTCGACACTGATGGCGAAGAAGCCCGAGGAATTCGAAAGCCCCTCCGAACTCGAGGACTTCTACGTCAGCACCGCCGAATTCCCGGCCGGCTTCATGACCCAGTACGCGCCCTCCATGCTCATCGGCGGGCCGGAGCACCAGGACCTGGCCGCCGGCTTCACCATCGGCAAGCGCTTCAAATCCGCGCCCGTGGTGCGGGTCTGCGACACCAACCCGCTGCAGCTCGGCCACCAGGCCAGGGCCGACGGCCGGTGGCGCATCTACGTCTTCGCCGACGGGGCCGCGGCCGGCGCACCGTCGCCCACCACTGACCTGGCGGCGTGGCTGGCCGGCGCGCCGGACTCACCGCTCGCCGCCACCCCCGAAGGCGCCGACCGTGACGCGTGGTTCGACGTGAAGGTGATCTACCAGCAGGAGCACACCAGCGTGGACATCGGCGCCGTGCCGTCGGTGTTCAAGCCGGAGGTGGGGCCGTTCAAGCTCAACTACCTGGAGAAGGTCTACGCCACCGATCCGGCGGCGGACATTTTCGAGCTGCGCGGCATCGACCGCGGCGGCGTTGTGGTGGTGGTGCGCCCGGACCAGTATGTGGCCACGGTCCTGCCCCTGACGGCGACGGAGGAGCTCGCCGCGTTCTTCTCGCCCCTCCTGCAGGCGGGCCACCGTGCCCCCGAATTCCAGGACCACGCGGGCTAGGCTCCTGGTTTGGTGACGCTCCTGCCCAGTTACTGCCGCCCGCACCTTCACTCGCGCCCAGGTTCCCGCGGAATTCCGGGGGTTCCCGGGCGTTGAGGTGCGTGCGGCACCGAGTAACTGGGCAGGAGCGCCGCCACTAGGGACTGCCCCTCCGTGCGCAGGTTGAGCACCGCAGCGCGGGGTCAGATCCGGCCCATCTCCGGGGGTCTTGCCGGCGCCATGTGACCCCGCGTTGCTGTTTGGATCAACCGCGTCAGTCGGTGAACAGGCCGGCCAGGTCCTCGGCGGTGAGCGCTCCGCCGGACAGCGCGTCGCCCGCCATGACATCGGCGAACAGCTGGGATTTCCGGGCCTTGAGCGCCATGACCTTTTCCTCGATGGTGTCCTTGGCGACCAGCCGGTAGACCATCACATTGCGGGCCTGCCCGATCCGGTGCGTGCGGTCCACCGCCTGCGCCTCCGAGGCCGGGTTCCACCACGGGTCCAGCAGGAACACGTAGTCCGCCTCCGTCAGGTTCAGGCCGAATCCGCCGGCCTTGAGGCTGATCAGGAACACCGGGGCGGCGCCGTTCTTGAACTCATTGACGACGTCGGTGCGGTTGCGGGTGCCGCCGTCGAGGTAGCAGAATTCGATGTTCTCCTCGACAAGCCGCTCGCGGACCTTGCCCAGGAAACCGGTGAACTGGCTGAAAATGAGGGCCCGGTGGCCCTCCGCCACAAGGTCCTCCAGCTGCTCGAACAGCACATCGAGTTTGCTGGAGCGCACGCCGGAGAGCGAGGGATCGATCAGCGAGGGGTCCAGGCTGAGCTGCCGCAGCAGAGTGAGGGACTGGAAGATGGTGAAGCGGTTCTTGTTGACGTCGTCGATCAGGCCCAGGATCTTCTGGCGTTCCCGCTGCAGGTGGGTCTGGTAGACCTTCTGGTGCCGCGGGTTCAGCACGACCTCGAGGATCTGTTCCTGCTTCGGCGGCAGGTCGTGGATGACCTGCTCCTTGGTGCGCCGCATCATCAGCGGACGGACCCGACGCCGGAGCTTGTCCAGCTGCGCCTTGTCGCCGTTCTTTTCGACCGGCTTCTGGTAGTACTCGGCGAACCGCTTCGGGCTGGAGAAGAGCCCCGGCGCCACAATCGAGGTGAGCGCCCAGAACTCCATCAGGTTGTTCTCCAGCGGGGTGCCGGTGATGGCGAGTTTGAACACCGCAGGAAGTTTCCGGGCGCACTGGTAGGCCTTGGACTGGTGGTTCTTGACGAACTGGGCCTCGTCCAGGACCAGGCCGGCCCACTCCTTGGAGGCGTAGGCATCGTAGTCGATCCGGAACAGGGCGTAGGAAGTGATGACGATGTCCGCGCCGGCCATCGCCTCTGCCGGGTCCGAGCCGCTCTTGGCAAACGTTTCGCCGACGGCCCGCACCGTGAGGCCGGGGGCGAACCGTGCGGTCTCGGCCTCCCAGTTGCCCACGACACTGGTGGGGGCCACTACCAGGAAAGGCGCGTTAGGCGCGGCGCCGGGCACCCCACCGGGCACCCCACCGGGCGCAGCGCCGGGCGCCGCGCCGCCGTCGGGCACTTCCGGCCCCACGGCCGCGTCCTTGGCCGCGCAGATCAGCGCCAGCGCCTGCACCGTCTTGCCGAGACCCATGTCGTCGGCCAGCACCCCGCCGAGCCCGTGGCGGTAGAGGAAGCTGAGCCAGTTGAAGCCCTCCAGCTGGTACGGGCGGAGCTCGGCGTTGAGGGTTGCCGGCAGCGGCAGGCCCTTCACGCCGCCTTCCAGCAGCCCGCCGACAGCCTCGCGCCAGGCTGTCGCTTGCTGGTCCACGATGCCGAGCTGGGCCAGTTCGTCCCAGAGCCCGGCCTGGAAGCGGCTGATCTGCAGCGGCGCGTCCTTGTTGTCCTGGAGTTCCCGGGCCTCTTCAATCAGGGCCCGGAGCTGGTGCAGTTCGGGCAGGTCCAGGGAGAAGTAGGCCCCGCTGGGGAGCAGCATCTTGGTCTGGCCCGCCGCCAGGGCGGAGAAAACGGCCGCGAAGGACACCGGCTGGCCCTCCAGGGAAATCTGGATGCCCAGGTCGAACCAGTCACGCTGCTCCGTGGCCTTGGTGGAGATGGACACAACCGGAGCCTCTTCGGCCTCCCGGTAGTCCGCGATCTCGCCGGCCGTGTCCACGGACACCCCGGGGACGTCGCGGAGCCGGGGGAGCAGCTCCTCGGTGAAGGCCAGGGTGTCGAGGCCGCTGAGTTCCGCCGAGGCCGCCAGCCGCGGTGTTCCCCAGCCGCCGGTGGCCGACTCGCCCAGGGCCGGCACCACATCCCACGGCTGCCCGACCGCTTCGAGAATCCGGGCCTCGGCGGGGTCGTCCCGGTAGCCGTGATCGCCGGGGTGGCGCCACAGCGGCTGGGCCGTGACGAGCTTGCCGGACTTGTAGTGCCACTCCCAGTGCAGCCGGACCCGGTGGTCGGCGCCGTAGTTCGCCAGCAGCGACAGGGTGGGAACGGCCAGCTGGGGCAGTTCCACAGACTCGTCGGTGGCCGTGACCCGGGCGCTCTGCTTGAGTTTCGGGTAGAAACCGGTCAGGAACCGGCTCTCATCCCGGGCCGGAATGTGCAGTGTCGTCCCGCCCGTGACGAAGGTCAGGAGCTCCTCGCTGAGCCCGCCCTCCAGCGGGGCGAGGGTGATCACGGAGTCTGCCGGTGCGACGCCGGGCAGGGCGTCCGCGCCGGAGGTCAGGAAGATCCCGTGGGCCGGGCGTCCAATCGTCCCGACGGATGCGGGATCAACCACCTCCCCCTCAACGGTGATGGTGGGGGCGAGCGACAGGCCGCCGTCGTCCCCGCCGGCGGCCGGCACGACGGCGTCGGTTCCTTCGGCCGGGACCGGCGCGGTCTTGTACCGGGTCAGATTGAGCCCGACGGCGGCCGGCTGCTCCACGAGCCGCACGGGCTCCGAACCCCGGCTGTGGACAAGGGCGACGCCGACCTTCCGGGCCTGCGCCAGCAGGCTCCACAGGTTTTTCCCGGCGTAGGTGTTCATGCCCAGCCAAAGCCCGGTCCCGGCGTGCTGGCGGTTGGCCTGGGCGGTGTGCGCGGCGAGGAACTCCTGCATCCACTCGACGTGGGCCTCGTTGCATTCGCGCCGGTAGCTGAGGTAGCTCAGGGTGTTCCACGAGACATCGCCCCGGATCCATTTGCCCTTGGCGCCCATGATCACGGGACGCGCCTTCAGCTGCCGGACGCTGCGCAGCGGATCCCGGCGGCCGGTGTAGGAGAAGTGCGGGGCGGGTTCCTCGATCTCGAACTGGAGCGCCAGCGGGATGCCGTTGGTGGACTGGGTGATCCCCGGCTGGGCGATCAGCGGGCTGAGGGCCTGTTCCCAGTCCGGGACATCCAGCACCGGGACCTGCCGGGACAGCCGGCTCACATCGGCGGGGGCGAGCAGCTGGACCCGGATCGCCGGGTTGTCCTCGGCGGAGAACAGCAGGGCCGCCACATGTTTGCAGTCCTTCCGGACCGGGCAGCTGCAGACCCCCACGGTGCAGCTCCAGCCGCCCGCCTTCCGGACCAGCTTCGCCGTCGTCGAATACGGCACATCGGCACCGCCCCGCACCTTGCCGAGCATGAGGCCGGTGGCGGCGTCGAAGGAAATCCCGGAAACTCGGCTCCCCATGGCGTAGGCAAGTCCGGCCGCGAGGGAGCGGTCGTTGATTGCGGGAGTCTGTATTGCCAGTGCCGCACTCTCGTCCGGATGGGATGGCATGTGCGCACTACTTTCAGCAGTTGGTCATCTGATCCATCTTAGCGAGCCGGGCGGGTCCTTCGAACTCACGGGCCGGCAACAGGGACTCCCGTGCATGCTTCGGCTCCTGGACCATGATTGGCGCGCGCGGTTCCAAGAGCTCCCGGGCATCTGACTCATGGGCAGAGGACTACACGGACGCGGAGGGAAAGGTCGAGCCCGGGTTAGTTGCGCGGATTCTTCCTTGTGGTCAGGCCGCCAGCGCTGTGTCGAAGAGGCGCTCGGCCAGCCGGAGCAGGTGTGCAGGGGCATCTGCTTCGTCGCCGTTGTTT
Source organism: Arthrobacter sp. (assembly GCA_035466775.1). Lineage (GTDB taxonomy): Bacteria > Actinomycetota > Actinomycetes > Actinomycetales > Micrococcaceae > Arthrobacter. The sequence continues at coordinate 8,165 of DATIUQ010000234.1, read as the reverse complement.
TTGTGTCCGAGGAACACAGCCGTCCCGCTGACGGTCTCCTCAAGTTGTAGACCTGCTTCGCGGATCAGCACTTCGGCCCTGGCGTTCAGGGGCAGGGGGATGAAGTCTGCCTCGTCGTTCAGATAGACGTGCCAATCCTTACAGGTGATTGCTCCGACGCTTCCTTCAACCAGGGTCTGCCGTGTTGCCAGGGACGTGTCGATCTCCTCGACGCGAATGGGGTGGCTAAGGCGGGCCGGGATAATGAGGGCGGTACGTGTCTGGCGCATGGCTGGGTCTTTCTGTGTCTGAACGCTCGGCAATTTCCACAGCCTTGAAATGCGGTTCAGCTGGGAATTGCCCGGCGCCCGATCATTGCATTGTGGAGCGCAGGTCATCGTTCGCTTGGGGCGCGGTGAGCCGCTAATCGCGAATTCGGATTTTTTGGGCCGGTTGTTGCGGGCAGCCGCCTACGGCTAGGAGTTTCGCAGCCGGCTGCCCGCAGTTCCTTCAACACATGGGACCCCGGCCCCGCTGTACGTGCGTCTCGGCCCGTAATAATGCCCTGCTTGCAGCCGATGCATCAAGGCCGAGGTGTCACCTCTGGTTTTTGCGCGGCTTTGCAAACAGAGTTTCGCTGGATTCGCTTTTTGCCTTTTTCTCGGCTCTCTTTTCGAGAATCGACTTTCCCGTTTTTTTGGCATTGATAGTTTTGGGAGATTTTCCTGACAATGGAATCACGCCTTTCTAAACGCTATCTACCCATCACCATACCTACTTATATTTTAAATGCCAGTCCGCGGGTTTAGGGCAGATTATGGACCGGACTCCGAAGCAAAAGAGACCGAATTTTTCTGCCTGACCGCCGAGCGTCCTCGCCAGCCCGGGTCACCCAAACTTCGCCGGACGTTCAGCTCCGGCTCAACCGCAGCGCCGGCGGTGCAACGTACGTTGAAAGGGTTCGGAGCGCCACCCGCCATTTGTAGTGAGGATCTTCCATGAGCAACGGTCTTTCCACCGCCCTTCCCGCCACCGGTTACGCGACGGTCCTGCCGCGGAAGAGCATCAACGGCAGCGACGCGGACGTCGTCGACGCGAACGTGGACGTGGTCAACATGATGTACGCGGAGTTGCTCGACATCGAGGAAATCGCCCCCACCGCCCTGGGCAGCTACTACGTGGACTTCTACCTGACGCAGTGCCTGGGCGGCGGCTTCGCGCAGTACGTGTTCTCCGCGCCCGAGCGCGCGGACATCGACGCCTGCGTCCGGGCAGGGCTGGAAGGCATGGGGGCCGCCGCGCACCTTGACCTCTTCAACCGCTGCGTCGCTGCCTTCGACTCCCTCTCCGAGGAGGAAGCGGACGCCTACCTTGACGGGGACACGGACCCGGCAGGCGACGACGACGGCGGCGTCCCGGACGCCGTACGCCTCCTGGAGGAGCTCGACGGCGACTTCGAAACCCTGCTGCAGACCGAAGACATTATCGCGCTCAACGCCGCCTGGCTCCGGAGCCAGGCCGACCTCCTGGTCCTGGACGATGAGGAGCTCGACCGCCACATCGCCGAGCGTGTGTCCCGGATCCCCAACCTCGCGGAACGCCAGGCCGAGGCCGCCGAAGACGAACTGCAGGACATGCCGGAATTCGAGATGATCATCCGCGAGCTGTGCTCCGTTGCCGGGCACACGCTCCTGAAGATCACCATGGGCGACCCCAACTATGAGCACGAGGGCCAGACCGCCTTGGCGTGGCATTTCACCACGGACCAGGGCGAGTTCCTCATGCTGGACGATGAGCGCGAAGCGGTCATGATCCACCCGGACACCAAGGAAATCCTGGCCGCCGTCGAGTTCGAGGACGAGGACGACTAGGCCCGCGGTCCGGCCGCCGGGGACGGTCCAGCGAGGTCAGTACCCGGCGGCGGCGGTGATCATGCCACCTGACGGCGAGACGAGATACCAGACACCGCCGACGCCCTGGCCCGTGATGTCCCCGGCCGCCAGATCCTTGGCGTAGTAGTACACGGGCATCCCGTTGATGGTCAGCTGCTTCTTGCCGTCGGGGGTGGCAATGGTGCCCACGGTGCCGGTGACGCCGTCGACCGTCGGTGTGTCAGCCGCGGCCAGGACCGGAGGCCACGCGTCGAGGCAGCCGCCGGTGCAGGCACTTGTCCCGGAGTCCTTGACGTCCTTCGTGTAGTAGTAAACGCTCATGCCCTTGCCGTCCACCACGATCCTGCCGGCGGTGGAATCCGCGGTCCTGAGGTCGGCCGCGGCTGCGGCTGCTGGCGACGTCGAGGCGGGGCCCGACGTCGAGGGAGCCGTTGCGCTGGTTGGCGGCGCCGTCGTCGCGTAGGGGTTGCTTCCGCCGGTGCCGGCGCAGCCGGAAATTAGTGCGGCGAGGGCGAAAGCGGACAGGCCAATGCTGAGGTGCTTTTTCATTTGCTGCTCCTGACTCGAATGCTGCGGTGATTCGAATGCTGCGCGGCCCGACCCGGCCAACTGGTCCGGCCGGCGCTAACCGCTACGACGCCTCCGGGGTCAGAATGGTTCACAGAGTGCCTCTGATACTGCCCCTTTCGCGTCCCGGAACCAGCCCAGGTGAACTTTTCCGGGGGTCCACACGTCGTAGGGGCAGAAACGCGGGAACGGAAGGGCGGAACCGCCGGGCGCGACCGGAGGGCGGAACCGCAGAGCAGGAGGGCGGTCATGCCGCTGGACGAAGACGTGGTGGCCGCGATTTACCGCGACCACGGAGCGGCGCTCAGGCGCTTCGTCCTGAGCGCCTGCCGGGATCCGCAACTGGCGGATGACGTTGTGCAGGAGACTGTGCTGCGGGTCTGGCAGCAGGCCCCGCACATCACCGGCAGCCTGCGCAGCTACCTGTTCCGGACCGCCCGCAACATCATGATCGACAACTACCGCAAGGCCCAGCGCCGGCCCCGCGAGACGTCGGACCGCGAGCTGGCCGATCCGGCCGGCGGCGCGGAACGCGTCGACGAACTCCTCAACCGTGTCCTGATCGAAGAGGCGCTGCTGCGGCTCAGCGCGGAGCACCGGGACGTTCTCGTGGCCCTCCATTACCGCCGCTACACCGTCCAGGAGGCATCGGTCAGTTTGAATATCCCGAGTGGAACAGTGAAGTCCCGGGCGTTCTACGCCGTGCGGGCCCTCCGGACGATCCTGGATGAAATGGGGGTGCAACGGTGAGTGCCGCAGACCCGCACCAGCTGCTTGGCGCCTACCTGCTTGGCGGCCTGGAGCCTGACGAGGCCGCCGCCTTTGAGCAGCACTTGGCCCGTTGCACGGACTGCCGGCAGGAGCTGGACGACCTGGCCAGCCTCCCGGCGCTGCTGGATGGGCTCCCGGTGCCCGACGCCGTCGCCCTCGGCACGGCGGCCGGGCGGGAACCGGCGCCGTCGGTTCCCGCGCCTGCTGCCCTGCCGCGGCGGCTGCTCGAGGAGCTCTCCGCGCGGCGCCGGAAGGTCCGGCTCCGGTGGACCGCGGCGCTGGCAGCGGTCGCTGCGGCGTGCCTCGCCGCCGGAATCCTGGCGGCGCCGCTGTTCAACCCGCCGCCCAAACCGGACGCCAGCTACTCCGTCCAGGCCGGCGACGGGCTGCAGATCACGGTGGGCCTGGTCAAGAAAACCTGGGGCACCGAGCTCGCGGTCGACGGCCGGAGCCTGCCGGTGGACGGCACCCTTTCGCTCTGGGTGAAGGACAGCGACGGCGGCGAAGAGCGCGCCTGCGCATGGACGGCGACGCCCAGCGGCAGGGTCAGGATCACCGGGGCCACTCCCGTGCAGCTGACCAATATCGCCAGCGTAGAGGTGAGGAACGCGGAACTACAGACGATGGCCGTCATCGCCGTGCCCCGCGGCTGACGGTTGCGGCGGCGCGCCCTGCCCGCCAAGGCGCCGCCGTCGGGCGCTACATCTTGGCGAGCTTCGCCCGCACCATCATGAAGATGCCGTAGCAGATCAGGCCAACTCCGACGGCGGCCAGGACGTACACACCGAAGGGCTGGTCGCGGAGGGCTTTCAACCCGCCATCAATCCCCGTTGATTCCTCGGGGTGCGCTCTGACGGTGGCCATGATGACGAGCAGCCCCACCAGCAGCAGGGCGATGCCTTTGGCAACGTAGCCCACGACGCCCAGCACCGTCACCGCCGTCCGCGCCTTCTCCGAGGCCGGGAGGCGGAGGTGCTTGGCGAACGACTGGCGGAAGCCGCGGATGCCATACACGACTCCGGTGACTGCCACGGCCGCCCCGACGGCGAGCAGGAGGGCGTAACCGCCGGGAGCCTTCAGCACGGACGCCGTGAGATCGCTCGTGGAGCTGCCCTGGTCAGTGCCGGCGCCGTTGGCGAAAGAGAAGAACGTGATGGCGAGCCCGGCATAAACGACGGCCTGGAGTGCGGCCTTGAGCTTCTTGCCCAGCTTCTTCTTGGCCGGCAGGTGCTCGAAATCGAAAATAGCGTCGCTGGTCTGCCAGATGGCGAGGGCCACGCAGGCAGCGAATGATGTCCACAGCAGCAACGGACCGGCCGGCTGGCTGGCGAGCTGCTGGACGGCCCCGCTGACGTCGGCCTTGCCTTCCCCGCCCATGGCGAGCCGGATCGCGACCACCCCGATGAGAAGGTGCAGGATGCCGCTCACGGCGAAGCCGGCACGGGCCACGAGCTCCAGAGCACGGGAATTGGTGATGTCTTCCGCCGCGTCCGCGGCGGATTTCAGTTCTCTTTTGATGGCGGATTCCTCAGCTGGCTCGTGGTTCGGCCGGGCTTGGGTTCCGCCCGGTTCTTGCATCTTCCGCAATCGTGCCACGCGGAGCCGCCCGCGAACAGCACCCAGGACGCCGGACGTTGGAAGGCGGCGGCACGGGGACCGGCAAGGCCGGGCGGCCGGCCCGCCGCGGCCTCCTTCCTGGCTAGCGGCGCCGGTAACAGAGGTCGAAGATCAGCCGGCCCGCCTCGTGCGCCTTGTTCTCGAAACTCGTCAGGATCCGGCCGTCGAACCGCGGCGCCCAGCCGCCGGTCTCGTCGGTGCCCTCGTTCGGGCCCGTGTGTTCGGTGCTCACCGGGGCGCGGCCCTCCTTGACGGGGGCGCCGCCCACGAGGGACTCGACGCCGGATTCCCACACCTTGGTGAGGGGACTCTCCGGGCCGCTGCGTTCGCCGTCGTGCAGGTTCTCGAAGTCGGGGGAGCCGGCCAGGACTTCCCGGACGTGGACGGCGTAGTTGGACCAGTCCGTCGCGATGCGCCAGAGGCCGCCGGGCTTGAGGGCGCGTGCGGCGAGCTCGGCGAAGGCCGGCTGGATGAGGCGGCGCTTGTGGTGCCGGGATTTGTGCCAGGGGTCCGGGAAGAAGACCCAGAGTTCGGTCACGGAACCGGCCGGCAGCATGGTGGCGAGGACCTCGGGGGCGTTGGCCTCCACGACGCGGACGTTGCTCAGGCCGCGGCTGTTGATTTTGATGAGGGTGTTGGCCAGCCCCGGCGTGTAGACCTCGACGGCGAGGAAGTCTTTGTCCGGGTTCTCCTCGGCGGCGTGGCAGACGGCGTCGCCGAGCCCGGAGCCGATCTCCACGATCAGCGGCGCCTTGCGGCCGAATTCGGCTTCGGCGTCGAAGACGTAGTCCGGGTGCACGGAGGTGTTGGCGATGTGGCGGGGGACGTCGACGGCCCACCGGTCGGAATGTTCCTCCCACGCAACCTGCCGGCGGCCCTGCAGCCTGGTGCCGCGGCGCACGAAGCTGACCGGGCGGCCGCCGTACGTGCCGAAGGAGGCCTGGCTGCCGGGGGTCACCGGGCGCGGTGGCTGCGGCGTTTCGGGGGATTCTGGGGTTTCACTCATCCCTTCCAGAATAGTGGAGTTCCGCCGCCCCGCCGGGCGGGATGGCGCCGCCTGTCCCTGTCAGGGGTCCGTGGAAGACTGTCCGCATGACCGACGCAACACGCGAATACTGGGACGGGCAGGCGCAGGACTTCGACCGGGAGGCCGACCATGGACTGCTCGATCCCGGTGTCCGCCGGGCTTGGGGGGAGCTGATCCTGCCGCTCATTCCCTTCCCCGGCAGCGAGGTGGCCGACTTGGGCTGCGGGACCGGCAGCCTGTCCATGCTGCTGGCGGAGGCGGGCCACAGCGTCCGGGGCCTGGACCTGTCCCCGCGGATGGTGGACGCCGCCCGGGCCAAAGCCGCCGAAGCCGCCGAAGCCGCCGGCGCCGCCGGCGGCCGGCTTCCGGTCGCGGTTGAATTCCGGCAGGGTGATGCCTCGGAACCGCCGTACCCGCCGGCGGGCTTCGACGTCGTCCTGGCCCGGCACGTGCTGTGGGCACTCCCGGACCCGGACGCAGCGCTTGGCCGGTGGACCCGGCTCCTGCGCGGGCCCGGAACCATGGTCCTGGTGGAAGGGCTGTGGGGCGCCGGGGCCGGCATCGCCGCGGCGGAGTGCCGGGAACTGGTGCTCCGGCACCGCCGCCACGCTGACGTCGTGCCGCTGACAGACCCGGCGCTGTGGGGAAAGGAGATCAGCGACGAACGCTACCTGATCCTCAGCCGGAGCTGACGGTAACGCCGGGGCGCTGGTCCGGGCGGGCGCTGTTGACAACGCCTGCGGCGGGGCGCCTGCCAGAATGGGTCGGTGACTGCACCGAAGAGCTCCCCGGATTCCACCGTCGGCGGCCTTGAGATCGAGGACGGCCGGGGCCTGCTGGTGGACGCCGAGATCGACGACGTCCCCGCCGCGGAGCCCACCCGGGTCGCCAGCCGCCGCGCGCTGGCCTACCTGGGCGTGTGCCTGGTTCTGATCGGGTTGAACCTCCGTACCGTCTTCTCCAGTTTCTCTGCGGTGCTTCCGGAGGTGACGGCCGACGCCGGGCTGCCGGGCTGGGCGGTGGTGGTCCTCACCACCGTGCCGGTGACGCTGCTCGGCGTGTTCGCGCCGCTGGCACCCGTGCTGGCGCGCCGTTTCGGGGCCGAGCGTGTGCTGCTGGGCGCCATGGCCGTGCTCACCGCCGGACTGCTGCTGCGGCCCGTGGAGGCCGGGGGCGCCGGCCATCTCCCGGCACTGCTGGCCGGAACGGCTGCCTGCGGCGCCGCGATCTCGCTCTGCAATGTGCTGCTGCCCGGCCTCGTGAAGCGCGACTTCCCGCACCGGCTGGGCCTGATGGGCGGCCTCTACACCACGGCGATCTGCGCCTCCGCTGCCCTCGGCGCCGGGTTCACGTACCCGGTGTTCAGCGCCACCGGGGAGTGGACCGCGGCGCTGCGGTTCTGGGCGCTGCCCGCCGGCGTCGTACTTCTGCTGTTCGTTCCGGTCGCCGTCCGGCAGCGGCACGGGCGCCAGCGGTTGGCGCACGGCGGCGTGAACGTCTGGCGCTCGGGGATTGCCTGGCAGGTGACCATCTTTATGGTGCTGCAGGCGATGATGTCCTTCAGCGTTTTCGCCTGGCTGGCACCGATCCTGCGCGAACGTGGCGTGGACGGCGGCACGGCCGGACTGATTGTCTCTGTCTCGATCGTGCTGCAGATGCTCGGGTCCCTGTTCGCGCCCGCGCTGGCCACCCGGTTCCGGGACCAGCGCGGCATCAACACCGTGGTGGCGCTGATGACCGGCGGCGGCTTCGCACTGAGCATCTTCGGTCCGCTGGAGCTCATCTGGCTGTGGACCGGGCTGCTGGGCCTGGGCCAGGGCAGCCTGACGGCCGTCGCGCTGACCATGATCATGGTCCGCACCCGGGACGGGCATACCGCCGCGCACCTGTCCGGCATGATGCAGGGCGTGGGTTACGGGGTGGGCTCCACGGGCACCCTGCTGGTCGGGCAGCTGCACCAGGCCACCGGGTCCTTCGCGGCGGCCGGGGTGCTGTTCCTCGCCGTCGGGTCGCTGGCCGCGGTGTTTGGCTACCGCGCGGGGAGGAACCGCTTCGTTGGCGGTTGAGCCCCGGCACGCGGCGACCCGCCGTGCGGCTCAGGACACCTAGGGGCGGCGGGCCTTCAGGTACTGGTCGACGAGGTGGTCCGCGATGGCCAGGCACGACGTGGCGGCGGGCGACGGCGCGTTCCTCAGCAGCGTCACCGGCCCCACCTGGTCCACGGCGAAGTCGTCCAGCAGCGACCCGTCGCGGCCCCAGGCCTGGGCCCGGACGCCCGAGGCCGTCTTCGCCGTTAGGTCCGCCATGGTGAG
>DATIUQ010000233.1:0-15894 GCA_035466775.1 Arthrobacter sp. | reverse complement strand
AATGACCCACACTCCCCGGCTTCCGTTCCTCGCGGGGCTGCCCCTCGCGGTGGCGGCGGGGCTGTTGATGCCTGTCCAGGGCAGGATCAACGGCGCCCTCGGGACGGCGCTCGCGGACGGGATCGCCGCCGCGGTGGTGAGCTTCACCACCGGGCTGGCCTTGATGGTCGTGATCTCGCTCGCCCTGCCCCGCGGCCGGGCCGGGCTGCGGGGCATCCTGCCGGCCGTCCGGGAGCGCAAGTTCCCCCCTTACTACCTCCTGGCCGGCTGCATTGGCGGATTCTTCGTCTTTGCCCAGTCCTTCACCGTGGGCCTGCTGGGTGTGGCGCTGTTTACCGTCGCCACCGTGACCGGGCAGACCCTGAGCGGGCTGCTCGTGGACCGGATGGGGATCGGCCCGGCCGGCAAGAGGGCCATCACCGGGATCCGGGTGATCGGCAGCATCCTGACCGTCGCCGCCGTCGCCTGGGCTGTCTCGCCGCGCTTCTCCGGCACGGGTCCCGGGCCGGGGGAGCTCCTGGTCCCGGTGCTTCTTCCCGTGCTGGCCGGATTCCTCATGAGCTTCCAGCAGGCCATGAACGGCACCGCCGCCATGCACTACGGCACACCCATTGCCGCGACCCTGATGAATTTCATCGCCGGGTCGGTCATGCTGTGGGCGGCCTGGCTGGTCAAGACAGCCGTCACGGGACCGGGCAACGCCCTGCCGGGGGAGTGGTGGTACTACCTGGGCGGCCCCCTGGGCTGCGTCTTTATCGGCGTCGGGGCCCTGCTGGTCCGCAGCCTGGGCGTGCTGGTGACGGGACTCGGCATGATCGCGGGCCAGCTGCTGGGCTCGCTGGGGCTGGACCTGGTCTTCCCGGCGCCCGGCACCGTGGTGGCGCTTCCCACCGTGCTCGGGACCCTGCTGACCCTCGCCGCGATCGTGCTCGCGAGCCTGCCGTGGCCCAGGGGCGCCCTGAAACGGTGACGCTGGGGCGGCGCGGGCAGGCGACAGGCCGGTAGGCTAGGAGGCGCAGCTTCCTGCGCCGCCATCATTCAGCCCGTCAACACGGGCGCGTGGTTGTTGTGTGCGCAGTTCAATACCCAGTTCAATACCCAAGTTTTGCGTTTTGTAGTGCCCCGTCCGGCAACCAGCCGGGGTCCCGGGGCTGAGACCGCGGACCGCACCCAGCGGCCCTGTAGAAAGTGGAGTTCCCATGGCAGCAAAATCCGTCCTCGACCAGATCATTTCCCTCGCCAAGCGCCGGGGTTTCGTATTCCAGGCCGGTGAGATCTATGGAGGCTCGCGTTCTGCCTGGGACTACGGGCCCCTGGGTGCCGAGCTCAAGGAAAACATCAAGCGCCAGTGGTGGCAGTCCGTGGTCCGCGGCCGCGAAGACGTTGTTGGCCTGGACTCCTCCGTCATCCTGCCCCGCCAGGTCTGGGAGGCCTCCGGCCACGTCGACGTGTTCTCCGACCCGCTGGTGGAATGCCTCTCCTGCCACAAGCGCTACCGCGCGGACCACCTCGAGGAAGAATACGAGGAAAAGAAGGGCCGTCCGGCCGAGAACGGCCTCAAGGACATCGCCTGCGCCAACTGCGGCACCCGCGGCGAATGGACCGAACCCCAGGAATTCTCCGGCCTGCTCAAGACCTACCTCGGCCCGGTGGCCAGCGAAGAGGGCCTGCACTACCTGCGCCCCGAAACCGCCCAGGGCATCTTCGTTAACTTCTCCAACGTCCTCACCACCTCCCGCAAGAAGCCCCCGTTCGGCATCGGCCAGATCGGCAAGTCCTTCCGCAACGAGATCACGCCGGGCAACTTCATTTTCCGCACCCGCGAGTTTGAGCAGATGGAGATGGAATTCTTCGTCGAGCCCGGCACCGACGAGCAGTGGCACCAGTACTGGATGAAGGAGCGGATGTCCTGGTACACCGGCCTCGGCATCCGGGAAGACAACCTGCGCTTCTTCGAGCACCCGCTGGAAAAGCTCAGCCACTACTCCAAGGGCACCACGGACATCGAATACCGCTTCGGGTTCCACGGCTCCGAGTGGGGCGAGCTCGAGGGCATCGCCAACCGCACGGACTTCGACCTGTCCACGCACGCCAAGGCCTCCGGCCAGGACCTGAGCTACTTCAACCAGGCCACCAACGAGCGCTACACCCCGTACGTGATCGAACCCGCCGCCGGCCTTACCCGCTCCTTCATGGCCTTCATGATCGACGCGTACACCGAGGACGAGGCCCCCAACGCAAAGGGCGGCGTCGATATCCGCACCGTGCTCAAGCTCGACCCGCGGCTGGCCCCGGTCAAGGCCGCCGTGCTGCCGCTGAGCCGCAACGAGGACCTGTCCCCGAAGGCCAAGGACCTCGCCGCGCAGCTGCGCAAGAGCTGGAACATAGAATTCGACGACGCCGGCGCGATCGGCCGCCGCTACCGCCGCCAGGACGAAATCGGCACCCCGTTCTGCATCACCGTGGACTTCGAGACCCTCGATGACCAGGCCGTCACCATCCGCGAACGCGACACCATGAGCCAGGAGCGCGTCTCCCTGGACAAGGTGGAGGGCTACCTCGCCGCACGGCTGATCGGCGCCTGACCATGGCGATCCAATACCGTGAATGGCGCGACGGCGACGATCTCGCCCTGCTCGAAATCTGGGGCGGGCCCGAAACCGAACAGGCCCGGCAGTTCCGCGGCACCCTGGCACCCTCGGGCAACGCGCCGTGGCGGCGCTGCATCGTCGCCGAGGACGTCGTCGACGGCGTGGCCATCCCCGTCGCGGCGGCCGTGGTCCACGAGGCCTCGCTGCATCCGGAACGGCTCTGGGCCTACATCGAGGTCGACCGGCTCCACCGTCGCACCGGCGTCGGCTCCACCCTGCTGACCATGCTCCGGCACGAAGCCGGCCAGTCGCCGTCGGGCGTCTCCCGGCTCCGGACCAAAGTGGAGCCGGGCACGCCCGGCGCGGCCTTCGCCGAGGCGGCGGGACTGGCCCCGATCCAGCGTTCCCGGCTGGTCGTCGTGGAGCCGGGGGCGCTCAAGCTGCCCGTCTTCGGCGACGGTTCCGAGGCTGCCGCCTCCGAGCAGGTCGAGGACCTGGCCACCGGCTCGGTGGAGCTCAGCGATGTGGTGGGCCGCTACTACACGGCCGTGCACGGCTGGGACAGCCCCGGCGAGCTCAGCATCGCCACCGTCCAGCGGTTGTTCCTGGACGAGCTCAGCGGAGCCCACGGCGCCATTGTGCTCCGGGCCCCGAAGGCCAGTGCCTTCGGCCAGGGGGTGCCGGCCAGCAGGAAGGGCCGGCTCGAGGCCTTCGCCATCAGCTACGCCGAGTTGGCCCCCGCAGGGGACCAAGCAGCAGGGGAGGGCGCGGCCGCGTCCGGCCAGCCCACCGACGTCTTCCTCGGCCACGAGCCGGAACTCGCCGCGGAGGACGCCCGGGCCGCTGTCCGGGACCTGCTCGCGCTGATTGCGTTCCAGCACCCCGTGGTGCTGGAACTGGACGACTCGATGGAGGCGCTGCGCGCCGTCGTCGACCCGCTGCTGGAGACCGGCAAGGCCCGCGTCCAGGGGGCCGAAACGCTCGTCGTCTCGGATCCCGCCTAGGAGCTAAAACCAAAACTGACCCGCAGCTGTGGCCGTGAAAACGGCCCCAACTGCGGGTCAGCTGCGTTAAAGCTACTTGGCCGGCGGCATCACCGGGGGAACGAAGTCGAACGTCTCTCCCAGCAGCCAGACGAGCAGCAGCACCACCGGCAGGTGGAACACGAACTGCAGGAACGTGAAGCCCACCAGGTCGCGGGCCCGCAGCCTCAGCACCGCCAGCAGGGGCAGCATAAAGAACGGGTTGATCAGGTTCGGCAGCGCCTCGGCGATGTTGTAGATCTGCACGGTCCAGCCGAGGTTCATCTGCACATCGGTGGCGGACTGCATCACATACGGCGCTTCCACCAGCCACTTCCCGCCGCCGGAGGGGACCAGCAGGCCCAGCAGCGCCGTGTACAGCGCAATGACGACGGCGAACCCGCCGCCGCTGCCGATCTCCGTGAAGAACTCGGCCAGGTGCGCGGAGACGGTCATGCCGCCGTGGCCGGTGGCCTTGGTCAGGATCGCGGCCATCGCCGCGTAGAGCGGGAACTGGACCAGGATGCCGGCGGTGGCCGGCACGGCCTTGGTGACGGCCTGCAGGAAGTTCCGCGGGGTGCCGTGCAGCACCAGGCCGAGGATCAGGAAGACCAGCAGGTAGCCGTTGAGGCTGCTCACCACGGTCAGGAAGGGCTTGGTCAGGAACTGCGAGACCAGCCAGCCGAGCGTCAGGAGGCCGGCCAGGAGCGGCAGGATCACGCTGTATTCGAGCCATTCGCCCGGGCGGGAGCGCGGCTCCGGTTCGCTGGGTTCGTCGTCAAGGTCGACGTCGAGATCCTCCGCGGTGCGGATGGCGCCGCCCTGGGGAGCCGAGAAGTGCGCGATCACGGTGGTGAGCGCCATCAGGATGGCCAGGGTGAGCAGCGACTGCCAGGTGAAGATGGTGGTGCCGAAGTCCAGGATGCCGGTGATCTTCAGCAGGGCCGGCGGGAGCGAGGCTGCGGTGGCCTGCAGCTGCGCCGCGGAGGAGGACAGGCCGAGCGCCCAGACGGCGCCGAGGCCCATGAAGGCTGCGGCGCCCAGGGCCCGGTAGTCCACGGTCAGGTCCTTGCGCCGGGCGATGGCCCGGGCCAGGAGCCCGCCGAAGATCAGGCTGAGGCCCCAGTTGAGGAAGGACACCGACATCGACATCAGCGCCACGAAGCTCACTGCGGTGCGGGCGGTGGCGGGAATCAGGGCCAGCCGGTTGATCAGCTTCGCCACGGGCGGCGAGGTCGCCACGACGTAGCCGGTCAGCACCACCATGGCCATCTGCAGCGTGAAGGCGGTCAGGTCCCAGAATCCGTTGCCGAAGGAATCGGCGATCGACTGGGGCGAGGCGCCGATGGCCAGAGCGGCCAGGGCGATGATGATGACGCCGGCCAGGGCGAAAATGTAGGCGTCCGGGAACCACTTCTCGGTCCACGCCGCCATCCGTTGGGCTATTCGGGCGAGACCGCGTTCTTCGCCGATTCCGCTTTTCGTCAGGACTGTGTTTGCCACAGAGGAGTACCTCTCCATTGAGTGCGATTTTGTACCCGATGGAGTTTAGTCAAGACGATCGCGGTAACCGGGTTTATCGGCGCCGGCCGCCTGCGCGCCGCGGGCCTTCGGCCTCGTCCAGCCGCTGCCGTTCCTCTTCGCTGGGTGCTCCGCCGCCGAGTTCCGCCGGCATCCACCAGGCACCCGGAGCCGCTTTCAGGGGGAAGTCCGCGATGCAGGCGTCGATTCCGGTCTGGAGGATGGCGCGCAGCGCGTCGGTGGCCGCCGCGGCGTCCTGGGACGGGTCAACGGCCACCGGTTCGCCCACGTGGATCCGCACCGGGGCGCGCCAGGCGCGGGCGGGGGAGAAGCCGTGGCGGCGGGTCATCAGCCGGTGGGCGCCCCATACGGAGACCGGAATGACCGGCACGCCGGCCTCGGCCGCCATCCTCACGGCGCCGGTCCTGCATTCGCGCACCCGGAAACTGCGGCTGACCCCGGCTTCCGGGAGGATCGCGATGTACTCGCCCGCGCGGAGTTTCTGGACGGCAGCGTCATAGGCGTGCGCGCCGCTCTCATAGCCGACGACGACGTGCCCGGCGGCGCTGATGGCGGGCCCGGCAAACCAGTGGTCAGCCGCGCCCTGGGTGACCAGGAATCGCATCTGCGCCCTGGCGTGCCGCCACAGCAGCAGTTCGGCGAACGCGAAGTCGAGGTAGCCGAAGTGCGTGATCGCGACGACGGCGCCGGTGCCCGGAACCGCGGGACGGGACGGGCCGCGGGACGTGCCGTGCGGGGCGCCGTGCGCGGCATCGTTGCGTGGCCCGCTCGGGGGCCCACTGCCGGACTCGCTCCCGGGGTCCGGCGTCGGGAGGTGTTCCTGTCCGGTGACGATGACCCGGATCCGGAACAGTGCGCGCAACACCAGCCCGGTGCGGACAATGACGCGGTAGAAGCGGTCGCTGGGCCGGGGGCGCCAGGACATGTCAGTTCCCGCCCGGCTGGTGCCCGCCCGGCTGGTGCCCGCCGCTGCGTGGCCGGCGCGGCGGCAGCGGCACAAATCCCGACGTGGATTCGACGTATTCCCTGTAGCCGGGGCGGGCGGACATGGCCTTTTCGGTCAGCGGCTTGCCGGACTTGCCGGCGAGCAGCCAGATCATCAGCGCGGGGGAGAGGACGGTCAGCACCCCCGGCCAGGAGTCGGCGGCGACGAGGAAGATCCCCGTCCAGACGGCGGCGTCGCCGAAATAGTTCGGGTGGCGCGTGTAGCGCCAGAGCCCGGTGTCGAGCACCGTGCCGCGCCTCGAGGGATCGGACTTGAACTGCGCCAGCTGCCAGTCGCCGACCGTCTCGAAGACGAAGCCGACCGCCCAGAACATGACGCCCAGCCAGGCCAGCCAGCCGAGGCTTCCGGTGCTGAACATACCCACCTGGACAGTGAGCGAGACGAAGAACAGGATCACGCCCTGTGGCAGGTACACCTTGCGGAGCGCGTAGACGTTTCGCGACCCGGGTGCGGAGGAGAGCATGTCCACGTAGCGTGGATCCTCGTGGCCGCCGCGGGCCCGGAGGCCGATGTGGAGGGCGAGGCGGATGCCCCAGACCGCCACGAGCGCCAGCAGCAGCAGGCGCCGGCCGCCGTCGCCGTGTCCGGCCGAGAGGAACCAGGAGATGGCAGCCACGACGACGAAGCCGAGGCCCCAGACGGTATCGATGACCGAGTGGCGGCTCTGTCGGACGGCAACGGCGTACGTCACGGCCAGCAGCAGCACCAGGCCCGCCGCCACCCACGGGAGACTGGCCAGGAAGGCGCTCAGCGGGAAGTCCGGCATCACAGCACCACCGGAAGGCTGGCACCGGCCGCGGGAATGAGGCTGCGGAACGCCTCGGCGCCGCCATTGACGCTGCGGCCCGAACTGCCGGCGAAGGCATCAAGGATGAAGCCGTTCGCGAGTGAGTTCCAGAGGCCCACCCGGCGGAACATAAAATGTCCCGCCCCCTTGAGGGCGACGTAGTCCACGGACTCCGCGACGCCGTCGGCCCGGCGTGCGTACGCGAGCGAGTTCGCGGGGCTCGTCCAGCGGTCCTCGGTGCCATGGACAATCAGGATGCGGCGGCCGGCCACGCGGTCCACCGGGGTCTCGTTGTTGAGCCAGGGCGCGAGGGCGACGACTGCTTCCACCTGCGGGTGGTCGGCGACGCAAAGAGCGGTCAAGCCGCCCATTGAATGGCCGAGGAGATAGACGGGGACTCCCGGATGCTCGCGGCTGATGTGGGAGAGTGCCCAGCGGGCGTCCTCGACGGGGGACATGTCCTTCCCGTTCCAGCCCCGGTACCGGTTCCGGAGGGTCCAGACGGCCAGCCCGTCGCCTCCGCCCCCACGCCGGAGCGCCCGGGCGAAGGGCAGCATCCGGGCGGGGCTGAGGTGCGTCCCACGGACGGATTCGTAGCTGTCCGCCCGGCCGCCGTGCAGGACCAGGGCGACGCCCCGGGTGTCCCCGGTGGCCCCGGCAATACTCAACACGGCCTGGGCAGCCGCCCCGGCCCCCGCGGCCGCAGGTTCACGGTCGTCCATCTTGCGTCTGGCCACGCTGTGTCCTCCACGTCTCTTCCGTCCATTTCAACATGCCTATTGAACATTCGGAGCTGTGACTCCGAAAGATTGGGCGCCGGCGGGTACCGGGTGACCCTTCCCCCGGGCCCGGCCGCTCCGGGCCGTGCCCGGCCTTGCCTCCCGGGCCCGGCCGGATCCCCTTGACGGGGCCGGGGCGGGGGAGTAAGCCATTGCTGGTAAACCTCCGGACTCCATGCCGGCTGGGAGCACGGGCCACCGTCCGGATCGGGTCTCATCAAACATTTTCCCGATACAGCAAATTGGACGGTACAGAAAATGAGCGGAAACACTTTTGACAGCCTGCGCGACCAGGTCCGCGGGCAGATCATCACGCCTGGCGACGCGGACTACGATGACGCGCGTGCGGTCCACAACGGCATGATCGACAAGAAACCGGCGGCCGTGGTCCGGGTATCCCAGGTGGCGGATGTTATCGCCTGCGTCAATTTTGCCCGCGACAACGCCCTGGACGTGGCCGTCCGCGGCGGAGGGCACAGCGCTCCGGGTTTCGGAACATGGGATGACGCCCTCGTCATCGACTTCGTCAACACCAGGGGTGTCCGGGTCGATCCGGCAAACAAGACGGCACGCTCCGAGGCCGGGGCCACGTGGGCGGACTTCAACCACGCCACGCACGCCTTCGGGCTGGCGACCCCCGGCGGCATCGTCGGCACCACCGGCGTCGCCGGGCTCACCCTCGGCGGAGGGATCGGCTACCTGGCCCGGAAATACGGGCTCAGCTGCGACAACCTCATTTCGGCCGACGTCGTCACCGCGGACGGGAAGTTCCGCACGGCCAGTGAAGGCGAGAATGAGGACCTCTTCTGGGCGCTTCGCGGCGGCGGCGGGAATTTCGGCGTCGTGACCTCGCTGGAATTCCGGCTGCACCCGGTGGACATGGTGCACGTCGGTATCGTCGTCTACCCCTTGGAACACGCCGAAACCGTGTCGAGGTTCTATCGGGACCACCTGGCGTCGGCACCGGAAGAACTGGGTGCCTTCCTGGCGTTCGCCCTGGGCCCTCCGGTGCCGTTCCTGCCCGAGGAGTGGCACGGGAAGCCGGTCTGCGTGGTGGTCGGGATGTGGACCGGAGACCAGGCTGAGGGGGCGGCCCGCTGGCAGCCATTCCTCGACGTCGCACCCGTGGCTGGTTCCATGGTGGGACCGATGCCCTACCCGGCCCTGAACCAGGCCTTCGATGCCCTGCAGCCCAAGGGGATCCTGAGCTATTGGAAAGCGGACTTCATGACGGAGCTCACGGATGCTGCCATCGGAGAGCACATCCGCTACGGGGCAACGATTCCGACCGTCCAAACCGCCGTGCACCTATACCCCATCGACGGAGCGGTCCAGCGCGTGGGGAAGACGGAAACAGCGTTCGCCAACCGTGATGTGAAGTTCGCCCCGGTGATTGCCGCTTTCTGGGACAACCCGGCAGACAATGACGCAAGAGTCAGCTGGGTGCGGGACTACGCGGGGGCGCTCCGCCCCCATTCAGCTCCCGGTGGCTATATCAACTTCATGGACCGTGACGACCTGCCCCGGGTCGCGGAAAATTACGGCCCCAACTACGAACGCCTGCGCCAGGTCAAGGCCGCGTACGATCCGCAGAACCTCTTCCACGTCAACCAGAACATCACTCCCGCCTAACCGGGCAGGCGCCCGGGTGCCGCGCCGGGGTGCTGCCGCCGCGCCTGGGTGCCGCGTCGTTCGTCCGGAGAGGCCCCGCCGACGACGTAAAGTTTTCGGCATGAGGTTGAACTGCTGATGGGCGCCGGACATTCACACACCCCGCAAGGGCACGCCGACCCGACGCCCCGGGCGCTCGCCGCACGGAAGAAAGCCAACCTCATCCTGGCCGCCGTCCTGATCCCGCTGACGCTGCTCACGCTCGTGGCGATGGCGCTGCTGTGGCCCTCGGGCAGCAAAGAGGGCATCACACTGGCCAGCCCCTATGCGGCCGCGCCGGGCGTCACGTTCGATACCGGCAAGATCCAGCGCGTGGTCACCGGCAGCTGCATGGACGCCCTCCCGCAAGGACAGGCCGGGACGGACGCTGCCGCACAACAGGGATCGCAGTGCACCTTTGCGTTCACTGACCCGGACAAGGGTGGGAACCCCGTCAAGGTGGTCATCAACCCCGACGTCGCCAAATCCCACGGCGTGAAGGCCGGCGACAACATCCGCTACCTGAACCTCTCCAAGGTCGAAGGCGCCAACGCCCAGGGCACCCCCGCCTATGTGTTCGTGGACTTCGTCCGGACCCTGCCGATCATCTTCCTGGCGGTGCTCTACGCCGTCGTTGTGATCGCCGTGGCCCGCTGGCGCGGACTGCGAGCCCTGATCGGGCTCGTCGGGGCCTACGGAGTACTGGTGTCCTTTATGCTGCCGGGACTGGTGGAGGGCAAGCCGCCGCTGCTGCTGGCGCTCGTGGGGTCCACGGTGATCATGATCGGGGTGCTGTACTTCGCCCACGGATTCTCCGCCCGGACCTCGACGGCACTGCTCGGCACGATGTTCGGCCTTGCCATTACCGCGTTGCTGGCGGCCTGGGCCACCGACGCAGCCAACCTCGCCGGCGTCGGGAGCCACGATTCCGCCGCCCTCGCGAACGTCTCGGACAACATCTCCATCTCCGGCATCATCCTGTGCGGCCTCATCATCTCCGGCCTGGGCGTCCTCAACGACGTCACCATCACCCAGTCCTCGGCAGTGTGGGAACTCTGGGAACTGGCCCCGGAAACGTCCGCCCGCCAGCTCTTCACCTCCGCCATGCGGATCGGCCGGGACCACATCGCCTCCACCGTCTACACCATCGCGTTCGCGTACGCCGGCGCGGCACTGCCGGTGCTGATCCTGGTGATGCTCTACGAGCGGCCGCTCGGGGATGCCTTGACCAGCGCCGAGCTCTCGGAGGAAGTGATCCGCACCCTCGTCGGCTCCGTCGGGCTGGTCCTGGCGATCCCGGTCACCACGCTGATCGCCGTACTCGTCGTGAAGGCGACCGGGATCAAGGCACTGGGCGGCACGGCCGGCGGCCGCCGGAACTCCGGGACCGGTGACGGCGACGCCAGGGCCACCGGCCGCCGGTACGCCGCCGCTGTGCCCGCCCGCGCTGCCGCGGACGGCGAGGGCCGCCGGCTCGAGGAGGACGGCTACGGCCGGCGGCTGGAGGACGACGACGTCGTGCCCGCCGAGGCCTTCGAAACGGCGCCGGCGGGGCGCCGCGGACGCCGCGCCGCCCCGCGCGACTGACACCGGATTTCCACATAGCGGGCGCGGATCAGGCCGATTTGCCCGGATTTGAGACAATGAACGGGTGACTGTTGTAGCTACCCCTCCCGCCCCCAAGCTGGAACTCCCGCCCCTGAAGCTGGGCCCCCTCACGGTGGACACCCCCGTGATCCTGGCTCCCATGGCGGGCATCACCAACTCCGCGTTCCGCAGGCTGTGCCGTGAATACGGCGGCGGCCTCTATGTCGCGGAGATGGTCACCTCCCGTGCCCTCGTGGAGCGCACCCCGGAATCGTTGCGCATCATTTCCCACGACGACGACGAGAAGGTCCGGTCCGTCCAGCTCTACGGCGTGGACCCCGTCACCGTCGGCCAGGCCGTCCGTATGCTCGTCGAGGAAGACCGCGCGGACCACATCGACCTCAACTTCGGCTGCCCCGTGCCCAAGGTGACCCGCCGCGGCGGCGGTTCCGCGCTGCCCTGGAAGATCGACCTGTTCACGTCGATCGTGCAGACCGCGGTCAAGGAAGCCTCCAAGGGCAACGTCCCGCTGACCATCAAGATGCGCAAGGGAATTGACGAGGACCACCTCACCTACCTCGACGCCGGCCGGATCGCCCGCGACTCCGGCGTCGCCGCCGTCGCGCTCCACGGCCGCACCGCCGCGCAGTTCTACTCCGGCCAGGCCGACTGGTCCGCGATTGCCCGGCTGCGCGAAGCGCTGCCGGACATCCCGGTACTCGGCAACGGCGACATCTGGTCCGCCGAGGACGCCATCCGCATGGTCCGCGAGACCGGCGTCGACGGTGTGGTGGTGGGCCGCGGCTGCCAGGGCCGCCCGTGGCTGTTCGGGGACCTCATGGCCGCCTTCGAAGGCAGCGACGCCCGCCACAAACCGGATCTGGGCCAGGTGGCCGAGGGGGTGTACCGCCATGCCGAGCTGATGGTGGAAACCTTCAACAACGACGAAGGCAAGGCGCTCCGGGAGATCCGCAAGCACATGGCCTGGTACTTCAAGGGCTACGTGGTCGGCAGCGAACTGCGGACCAAGCTCGCCATGGTGACCAGCCTCGAAGTGCTCCGCGAGACGCTGGACCAGCTGGACCTTGATTCGCCGTACCCCGGCGTCGACGCCGAGGGCCCGCGCGGCCGCGCCGGCTCGCCCAAGAAACCCGCCCTGCCCAAGGACTGGCTGCTGGACCGCAACATGGACGCCGAGCAGTCGCGCGAGATCTGCCACGCGGAGCTGGACGTGTCCGGTGGCTGAAACCAGGACCACCGCACCCGTGCTGGACGGCTACGTGGCCCGCGACTCCGCCCGCTGGGTGGAGGAGCCGGCCAAGTCCACGTACCGCTCCGACTTCGAACGCGACCGCGCCCGCGTGCTGCACTCCTCGGCCCTGCGCCGGCTTGGCGCCAAAACCCAGGTCGTGGCCCCAGACACCGACGACTTCGTCCGGACCCGCCTCACCCACAGCCTCGAGGTGGCCCAGGTGGGCCGCGAACTGGGCCGTGCCCTGGGCTGCGACCCTGATGTCGTGGACACCGCCTGCCTCAGCCACGACCTCGGCCACCCGCCGTTCGGCCACAACGGCGAATCGGCCCTGAACGAGGTCGCGCACGCGATCGGCGGCTTCGAAGGCAACGCCCAGACGCTGCGGCTGCTGACCCGGCTGGAGCCCAAAGTCGTGGCCGCGGACGGACGCCCCGCCGGGCTCAACCTGACCCGCGCCAGCCTCGATGCCGCGGCAAAGTATCCGTGGTCGGCCGCAAACGCCCCCGTCATCCACGGCGAGCGGACCAGCAAGTTCGGCGCCTACGAGGACGACCTGCCGATCTTCGACTGGATCCGCGAGGACGCCCCGGAGCGCCGCTCCTGCCTGGAAGCGCAGGTCATGGACCTCGCCGACGACATCTCCTACTCCGTGCACGACGTCGAGGACGCGATCGTCGCCGGGCACTTCCAGCTGCGCTGGATGGACAATCCGGACCACCGTGCCCGGGTGGTCGGATACGCCAAGCAGTGGTACCTGCCGCACAACGACCCCGCAGCGATTGACGCGGCCCTCGCCCGGCTGGAAGCCACGAGCGTCTGGGTGCGTGAGGCCGACGGCAGCCGCAAATCGATGGCGGCGCTCAAGGACATGACCAGCCAGCTGATCGGCCGGTTCTGCCAGAGCGCCCTCGCATCCACCCGCGCCGTCTACGGGCCGGAGAACCTGACCCGCTACAACGCGGAGCTGATCGTTCCGGACGAGACCGTGATGGAAATCGCCGTGATGAAGGGCCTGGCCACCACCTTCGTGATGACCACCGAACACCGGCAGCCCATTTACGAACGCCAGCGCGAGGTCCTGCACGCCCTCGTCACGGCCGTGAGCGCCACCGGTGACCGCCACCTGGAGCCGATGTTCGCGGCCGACTGGCGCGACGCGGCGGACGACGGCGCGCGCTTGCGTGTCGTGATCGACCAGGTCGCGTCGCTGACCGACGGTTCCGCGCTGGCCATGTACGAGCGGCTCGTAGGCAGCCTGCCGTCGCTGTGGTGACAGGCACCATAGCCGGCCCGTCGGCGTCGTACCCGGGTACTAGGATGGCACTGTGGCCGGCCTGATCAAACGTGAAGACATCGACGAAGTACGCCAGCGCACGGACATCAAGGAAGTCGTCGACGGCTACGTGACGCTCAAGGGCGCCGGGCTGGGCTCCTACAAAGGCCTGTGCCCGTTCCATGACGAGCGCTCGCCCTCGTTCACCGTCCGCCCCCAGGTGGGCAGGTACCACTGCTTCGGCTGCGGCGAAGACGGCGATGTCATCTCCTTCGTGCAGAAACTCGACCACACCTCGTTCCACGAGGCCGTCGAAAAACTGGCTGCCCGGATCGGCTTCGAGCTCCGGTACGAGGACGGCGGTTCCGGCCCGAACCGCGAGGACGTCGGCCGGCGGCAGCGCCTGCTCGATGCCCACAAGGTCGCCGATGAGTTCTTCCGCGCCCAGCTGCTGACCCCGGGAGCCACCGAGGGGCGCAACTTCCTGCACGAACGCGGCTTTGACCGCGCCGCAGCCGACCAGTTCGGCGTCGGCTACGCCCCGCAGGGCTGGGATGCGCTGCTCAAGCACCTCCGTGGCAAGGGCTACACCGATCCAGAGCTCAAGCTCACGGGGATGTTCTCCGAAGGCGGCCGGGGGATCTACGACCGGTTCCGGGGCCGGCTGATCTGGCCGATCCGGGACATCGCGGGGGACACGATCGGTTTCGGTGCCCGCAAGCTCTTCGAGGACGACCAGGGCCCCAAGTACCTCAACACCCCGGAGACCGCGCTCTACAAGAAGTCGCAGGTCCTCTACGGGATCGACCTCGCCAAGCGCAACATCGCCAAGGACCGCCAGCTCGTCGTCGTGGAGGGCTACACCGACGTCATGGCCTGCCACCTCGCCGGGATCCCGACGGCGGTCGCCACGTGCGGCACGGCGTTCGGCACCGAGCACATCAAGATTGCGCGCCGGCTGCTCTCCGACGACGGCAGCGGCGGCGAGGTCATTTTCACCTTCGACGGCGATGCCGCCGGCCAGAAGGCGGCCCTGCGGGCCTTCGAGGAGGACCAGCGCTTCGTCGCGCAGACCTATGTTGCCGTGGAACCCAACGGGTCGGACCCCTGCGAGCTGCGTCAGTCCAAGGGCGACGCCGCCGTCCGCGACCTGATCGGCACCCGCCGTCCACTGTTTGAATTCGCCATCCGGGCCGCCCTGAAACGGCACAACCTGGACACCGTCGAGGGCCGCATCGCCGCGCTCCGGGAATCTGCCCCGGTCGTCGCCCAGATCCGCGACGCCGGCATCCGGCCCGCCTACGCCCGGGAACTGTCCGGCTGGCTGGGCATGCCGGTCGAGGAAGTCAGCCGCGCGGTGGGTGCGGCCGCCAAGCGTGCGGCCCAGCCGCCGTCGGGCAGCGGCGGTTCCGGCCACTACCAGGGGCAGGGCAACAGCCCGGGCCGCGGCCAGAGCCCAGGCTACGGTGCAGGATACGGTGCGCCCGCCGGCGGGGGATCCGCACCGGGCGTTGCGCCCTTGCCGCCGTCGCCTGTCCTGCCGTCCTTTAACCGGCCCGATCCGCGGGACCCCGTGGCCGCGATGGAGCGGCAGGCGCTGGAAGTTGCCCTGCAACAGCCCGGGATGCTGGAAGGTGAGACCTGGCAGCGGTTCTCCGAGGCGAGGTTCTCGACGCCGGCGTACCTGGCCATCCACGAGGCCATCCGGGCCAACGGACTGGGGCTCACGGGCGACCCTGTGCGCTGGGTGGAACAGCTGCTCCAAGAGGTTCCCGAGCCGTTGCGCCCGCTCGTGTCCGAGCTCGCCGTGGTGCCGTTGCCAGCCAGCACCGCCGACGGCGTCCTGCGCTACTGCCGGGACATCCTGGCACGCCTGTTCGAGCTGCAGATCACCAGGGTCAAGGCTGAAAAGATGGGACAGCTGCAGCGCCTGGATGCTTCGTCCAACCCGGAGGAGTTCCAGCGGCTGAATCGCGAGCTGATGCAGCTGGAGATGCAGCGGCGGTCCCTGCGCTCGGAGGCCTGAGCCTCCGGCTGATGTCCCGCTGTGGTCCGCAGCGGTGTCCCGCTCTGTTGTCCCGCTGGGGGCAATTTCACTTCCCGGCCGGGTGTTTGCTAGGCTTATATCCGCTTCATTCCTCCTTAGCTCAATTGGCAGAGCATTCGACTGTTAATCGAAGGGTTGCTGGTTCAAGTCCAGCAGGAGGAGCGCGCAGTCCCCGTCCCGGGTTACCGGGACGGGGACTTTTTTATACCCGGAGGGGGTATCTCCTGGATCTGGCGGGCAGGAAGCGGGGCCGATTTCCTAAGCGGCAAAACCTTTGCTAATGTCATACCTGCTTCATTCCTCCTTAGCTCAATTGGCAGAGCATTCGACTGTTAATCGAAGGGTTGCTGGTTCA
>DATIUQ010000232.1:0-10364 GCA_035466775.1 Arthrobacter sp. | reverse complement strand
CTGTTCGACGCCGACGCCGCCGAAGGCACCAGCCCGTTCGACCACACCGTCTGGGTCATCGCGTCCGACGGCGACCTCCAGGAAGGTGTCACGTCCGAAGCGTCCTCGCTCGCCGGACACCAGGAGCTCGGGAACCTCGTGGTGATCTACGACGAGAACCACATCTCCATCGAGGACGACACCGACATCGCTTTCACCGAGGATGTCCTGAAGCGCTACGAAGCCTACGGCTGGCACGTCCAGCGCGTCGACTGGACCCGCACCGGGGAGTACAAGGAGGACGTGCAGGAACTGCACGCCGCCCTGCTGGCCGCCAAGGCCGAGACGGGCAAGCCCTCCATCGTCTCGCTGCGGACCATCATCGGCTACCCGGCCCCGAAGAAGCAGAACACCGGCAAGATCCACGGTTCCGCCCTCGGGTCCGAGGAAGTCGCCGCGCTGAAGAAGGTCCTCGGCTTCGACCCGGAGCGTACCTTCCAGGTGGACGACGACGTCCTGGCCCACGCCCGTGCGGCCGTGGACCGCGGCGCGGCCGCCCGCACCGAATGGCAGGAAGCCTTCGAGGCCTGGCAGTCCGCCAACCCCGAGGCAGCCGCCCTGCTGGAGCGCGTAGAGGCCCGCAAGCTCCCGGCCGAACTCGACGCCGCCCTCCCGGTCTTCGAGGCCGGCAAGGACGTCTCCACCCGCGCCGCCTCCGGCAAGGTCCTGAACGCGATCGGCCCGGTCATGCCGGAGCTGTGGGGCGGCTCGGCCGACCTCGCCGAGTCCAACAACACCACGATCGAGGGTTCGCCGTCGTTCATCCCGGCCTCGCGCTCCACGGAGGCCTGGAAGGGCAACCCCTACGGCCGCGTGCTGCACTTCGGCATCCGCGAACACGCCGCAGCGTCGATCGTCAACGGCATCAGCCTGCACGGCCGCACCCGCGCCTTCTCCGGCACTTTCCTGATCTTCAGTGATTATCAGCGCCCGGCGATCCGCCTCGGCGCCCTCATGGGGGTCCCGTCGCTGTATGTCTGGACGCACGACTCGATCGGCCTCGGCGAAGACGGGCCGACCCACCAGCCGGTGGAGCAGCTCGCCTCGCTCCGCGCCATCCCGGGCCTGGATGTCGTCCGCCCGGGCGACGCCAACGAGGTCGCTGCCGCCTGGAAGGTCATGCTCGAGAACCACGGGAACCCGGCCGGGATCGTCCTGACCCGACAGAACATCCCCACCTATGCCCGCGGAACCGGCGACGCCGACGGCGACACGTTCGGCTCCACCGCCGGCGTCGCGAAGGGCGGCTACGTCCTCGCCGAGGCCTCGGCCAACGGCCAGACCGCCGACGCCCAGGTCATCCTGATCGGCACCGGTTCCGAGGTCCAGCTGGCCGTGCACGCCCGTGAGGCGCTGCAGGCCGAGGGCATCCCCACCCGCGTCGTCTCCATGCCGTGCGTGGAGTGGTTCAACAAGCAGGACGCCGCCTACCGTGAAGCGGTGCTCCCGGCTGCAGTCAAGGCACGGGTATCCGTCGAAGCCGGGCTCGCCCTGGGCTGGAAGGAATTCGTCGGCGACGCCGGCCGTTCCGTCTCCCTCGAGCACTACGGCGCCTCGGCGGACTACAAGCGCCTGTTCCAGGAATTCGGCATCACCGCGGAGGCCGTCGCCGCCGCGGCCAAGGATTCCCTCGCCGGCCTGCCGGCCTGACCAAGACTTCACATTTGCCGGGCCGCCGCCCCACCGAACGGCGGCGGCCCCAGACTTCAGGAGTTACCCATGAGCACCACCACCCCCACCGTTTCCCCCACGCAGATGCTCTCCGACGCCGGCGTCTCCATCTGGCTCGATGACCTCTCCCGCGGCCGCCTCGCCACCGGAACGCTCCGCAAGCTGATTGAAGAGAAGAACGTTGTCGGTGTCACCACGAACCCCAGCATCTTCCACGCCGCCATCACCACCGGCCACGACTACGACGCCATCATCGCCGCCCAGGCCGCGGCCGGCGCCACCGTGGAAGAGACCGTCTTCGAAATCACCACCACCGACGTGGCCGACGCCTGCGAGCTGTTTGCCCCCGTCGCCGCCGCCACCAAGGGTGTTGACGGGCGGGTGTCCATCGAGGTTGACCCGCGCCTCGCCTGGGACACCGCCGGCACCATCGCCGAAGCCAAGCACCTGTACAAGAAGGTCGGCAAGGACAACGTCCACATCAAGATCCCGGCAACCCTGGAAGGCCTCGAGGCCATCACGGCCACCCTGGCCGAGGGCATCAGCGTCAACGTCACGCTGATCTTCTCGCTGGAACGCTACCGCGCCGTCATCAACGCCTTCCAGTCCGGCCTGGAGCAGGCCAAGGACAACGGCCACGACCTCTCCAAGATCCACTCCGTGGCGTCCTTCTTCGTCTCCCGCGTGGACTCCGAGATCGACAAGCGCCTCGACGCGATCGGCACCGACGAGGCCCGCGCCCTCAAGGGCAAGGCCGGGGTGGCCAACGCCCGCCTCGCCTACCAGGTCTACGAGGAGCTGTTCTCCACCGAACGCTGGGCCCTCCTGGCCGACGCCGGGGCGCTCCCCCAGCGCCCGCTGTGGGCCTCCACCGGCGTCAAGGACCCGGCCTACCCGGACACGCTCTACGTCACGGAACTCGTCGCCCCCGGCGTCGTGAACACCATGCCGGAGAAGACTCTGGACGCCACGTTCGACCACGGCACCGTCACGGGCAACACGATCACCCGCGGCTATGACGACGCCAACGCCACGCTGAACGCCCTCGATGCCCTCGGAATCTCCTACAACGAGGTCGTCGCGGTGCTCGAGTCAGAAGGCCTCGACAAGTTCGTGGCAAGCTGGAAGGAACTGCTGGCCGACGTCGAGGGCGCCCTCGCCGCTGCACGGAAGGACGCATAGTCCCCATGACCACACTCAGCTACGACGCCACGGGCGCCGCCCGCCTGGCCCACGAACAGCACCTGCCCGCCCTGCTGGAGGACAAGGTAGCCACCCGGATCTTCGCGAAGGACCCCACCCTGTGGGGTCCCGACGCCGAGGCCGAGGCTTCCGTCCGGCTCGGCTGGGTCGAGGCGGCCACCGTCTCCCAGCCGCTCGTGGCGGACATCCTGGCACTCCGTGACGCCCTCCGCGCCGACGGCGTCAGCCGGATTGTCCTCTGCGGCATGGGCGGATCATCGCTGGCCCCCGAGGTCATTGCCGGCACCGCGGGCGTCGAGCTGACAGTGCTGGACAGCACCGATCCGGAACAGGTCGCCGCGGCCCTCGCGGACCGGCTGGCCGAAACCGCGATCGTTGTGTCCTCCAAATCCGGTTCCACCCTGGAGACGGACTCCCAGCGCAGGGTCTTCGAGCACGCCTTCACCGAGGCGGGACTCGACGCGAAGAGCCGGATCATCATCGTCACCGATCCGGGCTCGCCGCTGGACAAGTCCGCCCGCGAGGCCGGCTACCGTGCCGTCTTCAACGCGGACCCCAACGTCGGCGGGCGCTACTCGGCGCTCACCGCGTTCGGAATGGTGCCCTGCGGCCTGGCCGGCGTGGACATCCAGGCGTTCCTGGACGAAGCGGAGGAGGCAGCCGAGGTCCTCAACGAGGACGGCGAGGAAAACATCGGGCTCGCCCTCGGCGCGGCGCTGGGCGGCACCAACCCGCTGCGCAACAAGATCGTCATCGCCGAGGACGGCTCCGGCATCAAGGGCTTCGCCGACTGGGCCGAACAGCTCATCGCCGAATCCACCGGCAAGCTCGGCACCGGCGTGCTGCCGGTCGTTGCCGGCCCTGCCTCGCCGGAAGCCGCCCTCGGCGCCGCCGACGTCCTGGTGGTCCGCCTCGTCGCCGCGGACGCCGACGTCGAACTCGGCGAAAACGAGGTCGCAATCGCCGGCGGCCTGCCCACCCAGATGATGACGTGGGAGTTCGCCACCGCCGTGGCAGGGCGCCTGCTGGGCATCAACCCGTACGACCAGCCCGACGTCGAGGCCGCCAAGGTGGCCGCGCGCGGACTGCTGGACGCCCAGCCGGAACCGACGCCGGCAGCCTTTACCGACGGCGCCATCGAGGTACGCGGCGGGGACTGGCTCGGCGCCGCGGACACCGCAGCCGGTGCCGTCACCGCCCTGCTGGGCGAGCTCGGCCCGGACAGCTACCTGAGCGTCCAGGCCTACTTCGACCGGCTCGCGTACGCCCCGCTCGAGGGTGTCCGGGACCAGCTGGCCGCCGTCAGCGGCCGTCCGGTGACCTTCGGCTGGGGCCCGCGCTTCCTGCACTCCACCGGGCAGTTCCACAAGGGCGGACCCGCAATTGGCGTCTTCCTGCAGGTGACAGCCGCCGCCTCCTCGGACCTTGCCATCCCGGACCGGCCCTTCAGCTTCGGCGAGCTGATCGCGGCCCAGGCCGCCGGCGATGCGCAGGTCCTTTCCGACCACGGCCGTCCGGTCCTCCGCCTGCACCTCACGGACCGCGCAGCCGGCGTCCGCCAGCTGCAGGACCTCGTCTCGACGCTGGCCCGCCAGGCAGTCCCCTCCACCGAAAGCTAAGGCACCAAAGCAACCATGCCAGAAAAACTCAACGGCGGCCGCACGTCCCCGACGCGTTCGGGAAGGTCCGCCCGCAACCCGCTCCGGGACCCGCGGGACCGGCGCCTGAACCGTATTGCGGGACCGTCGTCGCTGGTCCTGTTCGGGGTCACGGGGGACCTCGCACGCAAGAAACTGATGCCGGCCGTGTACGACCTGGCCAACCGCGGGCTGCTGCCGCCGAGCTTCGCCCTGGTGGGCTTCGCCCGGCGTAACTGGGAGAACGAGGACTTCGCGGCCGAGGTCAAGGAAGCCGTTAAGGCCTACGCCCGCACCCCGTTCGATGAGACGGTGTGGAAGCAGCTCTCCGAGGGCATCCGCTTCGTACAGGGCGAGTTCGACGACGACGACGCCTTCAAGCGGCTCAGCGAGACCATCGACGAACTCGATGAGCAGCGGGGAACGCGCGGCAACCACGCGTTCTACCTCTCCATCCCGCCGAACGCGTTCGAACTGGTCTGCCGGCAGCTGTCCAAGCACGGCCTGGCCCAGGCCCAGGACGACAAATGGCGGCGCGTGGTGATTGAGAAGCCGTTCGGACACAACCTCGAGTCGGCGCGCCAGCTCAACGACATCGTCGAGTCGGTCTTCCCGCAGGACGCGGTGTTCCGAATCGACCACTACCTGGGCAAGGAGACGGTCCAGAACATCCTGGCGCTGCGCTTCGCGAACCAGCTCTTCGAGCCGCTGTGGAACGCCAACTACGTGGACCACGTCCAGATCACCATGGCCGAGGACATCGGCACCGGTGGCCGGGCAGGGTATTACGACGGCGTGGGAGCTGCCCGCGACGTGATCCAGAACCACCTGCTGCAGCTTCTGGCCCTGACCGCGATGGAAGAACCGATTTCCTTCAACGCCGATGACCTGCGCGCCGAGAAGGAGAAGGTCCTCGCCGCCGTCCGGCTCCCCGAAGATCTCTCCACGCACTCGGCCCGCGGGCAGTTCACCGGCGGCTGGCAGGGCGGCGAGAAGGTGGTGGGCTACCTCGAGGAGGAAGGCATCCCTGCCGACTCCAAAACGGAGACGTTCGCCGCGATCCGGGTGGACATCAACACCCGCCGCTGGTCCGGGGTGCCGTTCTACCTGCGCGCCGGCAAGCGGCTGGGCCGCCGGGTGACCGAGATCGCCGTCGTGCTCAAACGCGCCCCCAACCTGCTCTTCACGGACCACGGCGAGGACGACTTCGGCCAGAACGCCGTGGTGATCCGGGTCCAGCCCGACGAGGGCGCCACCATCCGCTTCGGGTCCAAGGTTCCCGGCACGCAGATGGAAGTCCGCGACGTCACCATGGACTTCGGCTACGGCCACTCGTTCACCGAGTCCAGCCCCGAGGCCTACGAGCGGCTCATCCTCGACGTTCTCCTCGGCGAGCCGCCGCTGTTTCCCCGGCACGCGGAAGTGGAGCTGTCCTGGAAGATCCTGGATCCGTTCGAGGACTACTGGGCCTCCCTGGACGAACAGCCCGAACCCTACGCCCCCGGAAGCTGGGGACCTGCCTCCGCCGACGAGTTGCTTGCCCGTGACGGACGAACCTGGAGAAGGCCATGATCGTAGATCTTCCCGACACCACCACCTCCAAGATCTCCAAGAAGATCATGGCGCTGCGCGAGCAGGGCGGCGTGATTGCCCTCGGCCGGGTGCTGACCCTCGTGGTCGTCACCAAGTCCGGGCTGGAAGAGGAGGCCATCGAGGCCGCCAATGAGGCCAGCCGGGAGCACCCCTGCCGGATCATCGTCCTCGCCGACGCCGGGGCTGCGGCCCCGACCCGGCTCGACGCGCAGATCCGGGTGGGCGGCGACGCCGGAGCCTCCGAGGTCATCCTGCTGCGCGGCTACGGTGAACTCGCGGAGGAAAGCGAGTCCCTCGTCGCGGCCCTGCTGCTGCCGGATGCGCCGATCGTGGCCTGGTGGCCGCACGGCGCGCCGAAGAACGCCTGCGAGACGTCCATCGGGCGGATCGCGCACCGCCGGATCACGGACTCGGGCAACGAGGCCGACCCGCAGGGGGCGCTGGAGAACATCCGCCGCACCTACAAGGCCGGCGACACGGACCTTGCCTGGACCCGCCTGACGAACTGGCGAATCCAACTGGCCGCGGCCCTGGACCAGGTGGACGGCTCGCCGGTCACGGCCGTGGCCGTCGAAGGCGCCTCCGACTCCCCCAGCACCATCCTCCTCGCCGCGTGGCTCACTCTCGCCCTGGACGCCCCGGTCACGATCGTCGCCGATCCCGCCGGCACCGGGATCCGGAGGGTGCGGCTCACCCGCACCGGCGGTGACATTCAGCTGTTCCGGCCGGGCCTCACCGTGGCCGAACTGACCCAGCCCGGCCAGCCCGCCCAGCGCATCTCCCTGCCCCGCCGGAGCCTCAAGGACTGCCTGGCCGAGGAACTGCGCCGCCTCGATCCGGACGAAGTGTTCGGTGAAGTGATTACTATTGGACTGCCACGTACCAATCTAAGGAGTGTCCGTCCCAGTGAGCGCTGACCCCAGAGTAAGCATCCATCCCGACTCGACCGTCCTCATGGCCGCGATCGCGGCCCGCCTGATCACCAAGCTGGTGGACATCCAGGACAAACACGGCGAGGCGACAGTGGTGCTTACCGGCGGGTCGATGGGGATCGGCTCGCTCAGGGCCGTGGCGGAGTCGCCGGCTGCGCCCGCGGTCGACTGGTCCAAGGTCAACTTCTGGTGGGGTGACGAGCGCTTCGTTTCGGCCACCGACCCCGAACGCAACGCGCGCCAGGCCCACGAGGCGCTGCTGGAACGCATCTCCGCCGACCCTGCGCGGATCCACGTGCCCGGTGCAACCGAGGATTTCGACACACCCGAGGAGGCCGCTGCGGACTACGCCCGCCGGCTCGGGGACGCGGCTGCCGCCGAACACGCCGCTGACACGTCGGATGACCGCCCGGAGCACCCGGGCGCCCTCCCCCGGTTCGACATCGTCCTGCTCGGCGTGGGGCCGGACGCGCACGTCGCATCCCTCTTCCCGGAGCAGGCTGGCATCCGGGAGAAGGAGCTGACCGTGGTGGGGGTCCGCAACTCCCCCAAGCCTCCGCCGCAGCGGATTTCCCTCACGCTGCCCGCCATCAACACGGCGGCAGAAATCTGGATGGTCGTGGCAGGCGAGGACAAGGCAGGCGCCGTGGGGCTGGCCCTCGCGGGCGCGAACCCGGTGCAGGTGCCGGCGGCGGGTCCGCGGGGGCGGAACGAAACGCTCTGGCTGATCGACGAAAACGCCGCAGCACGGGTGCCGGAACAGCTGGTCCGGAAGGGCTAGCGCGCGCTATCCCCTCTGCTGTCCCGCTGCGCTATCCCGCTGCTATCCCGCTGCTATTCCTCCGGGAAG
The DNA here is from genome assembly GCA_035466775.1 of Arthrobacter sp. GTDB lineage: Bacteria > Actinomycetota > Actinomycetes > Actinomycetales > Micrococcaceae > Arthrobacter. The sequence goes on along the minus strand of DATIUQ010000232.1, from coordinate 2,439 downwards.
GCCCGCCGGGAGCGCAGTCTCTCAAGCGCTCCGGCCAGCACGTCTTCGGCGTCCTGGCTGGAGCGCCGTTCTTTAACGTATTCCAGGTGGCTCTTAAAGCCTTCCACCGGGTTTTCCTCGAGCGCGAACTGCGCCTCGTCCCGGGTTGCCGTCCCGCCGCAGCGCCGGCAGTCCCAAACAACGGGAATCTGCTCGTCGGGCAGCTGGGCGAAGACCAGCGGCGTCTCATGGCCCTTCGCGCAGTAGTAGGTGATGCGGATACGCGGCGAGCGGACAGCCGCGCCGTCGAGCGGTTCGTGGCGGGGCGAGGCCCCTTCGGTGGCTCCTACACGGATGCCCCGGAATCCGGAGGCGGAATGCAGCATCGGGAACTCCTGGCTACTAGGCGGACGGAATGCGCGTGCAATCAGCCACAGTGTAGTTCGGAGTCCCCGATGCAGGGAGGGCCACAGGACCCGGTATGAAGTTTTTTGCGAACCAGGGCTAGGAGTCTCCGCCGCCGGTGAAGCGCATGATCAGGCCGAGGCCGATGATCACCAGACCCCAAGTGACGCCGAGGATGATCGTGAAGCGGTTCAGGTTCCGCTCAGCCACGCCAGAGGAGCTGAGTCCGGAGCTCATGCCGCCGCCGAACATGTCGGACAGGCCGCCGCCACGGCCCTTGTGGAGCAGGATGAGCAAGGTCAGCAGGAGGCTGGTGATACCCAGGAGGACCTGCAGAATGACATGAAGAACGTCCACGACGGCCTTTCAGAAGATTTGGATGACGGGGGCCACAACAGTGTCCGGACTAATCCGTCAGCAGGTGACTCTCGAACCTGACAATATTAGCAAACTCGGCGGCGTCCAGGCTGGCACCACCGACAAGCAATCCGTCCACGTCGCGTTCCTTCAGGATTGACGCGGCGTTGTTGGCCTTGACCGAACCGCCGTAGAGGAGCCGCGTCTTGCCAGCGACGTCGGCGCCGAAGAGGGTGGCGAGCTCGGCACGGATGGCGGCGCACATCTCCTGGGCGTCTTCCGGGCCGGCGACTTCGCCGGTCCCGATGGCCCACACCGGCTCGTAGGCGACGACGAGTTCGGCGGCCTGCTCCGGGGTGAGGCCCTCGACGCCGGCGCGCAGCTGCGCGAGCGTGTGGTCCACATGCGTTCCGGCCTGGCGGATCTCCAGGCCTTCGCCGACGCAGAGCACCGGAGTGATTCCGTGCCGGAAGGCGGCCTTGGTCTTGGCGTTCAGCACCTCGTCGGATTCGTGGTGGATGGTGCGGCGTTCGCTGTGGCCGACCAGGACGTAGCGGCAGCCGAGCTTGGCGAGGAACTGCCCGGAGATGTCGCCCGTGTAGGCGCCGGAGTCGAACGGCGAGAGATCCTGGCCGCCGTAGACGACCTTGAGTTCATCGCCCTGGACCAGGGTCTGGACGCCGCGCAGGTCTGTGAACGGCGGGAAGACGGCGACTTCCGCCCGGCTGTAGTCGTGTTTGGCGTCGGACAGGGTCCACGCCAGTTTCTGCAGGAGGGTGATGCCCTGGACATGGTCCATGTTCATCTTCCAGTTGCCTGCGATGAAGGGCGTGCGGTCGAATTTGCCGTTGGTTGACGTAGTCACGTGGTCTCCAAGAAGTTCGTAGCAGTGGAACAGCCGGCAGGGCGCCCCGTCCCGGGACCGGGCGCCCTGCCGGCTGGAGGTTTCTAGCGGTCCAGGACGCTCAGGCCGGGGAGTTCCTTGCCTTCAAGGTACTCGAGGCTGGCGCCGCCGCCGGTGGAAATGTGCCCGAACTGGTCGTCGGCGAAGCCGAGGGTCCGGACCGCCGCGGCGGAGTCGCCGCCACCGACAACGGTGAAGGCGCCCGTTTCGGTCAGCGCCTGGGCGATGGCCCGGGTGCCGCCGGCGAAAGCCGCGAACTCAAACACGCCCATGGGACCGTTCCAGAACACCGTCCTGGCGCCCTTGATCCGTTCCGCGAAGGCGGCGGCCGACTCCGGGCCGATGTCCAGCCCGATTCCCTGCGCGCCAAAGCTGCTGCCTTCGATGGCCTCGGCCCGCACCGTTTCGTGGTCGGCGTCGGCGGCGAATTTGCTGGCCACCACGACGTCGGTGGGCACCACGAATTCGGTCCCGGCGTCCGCTGCGCGCTTGAGGTAATCCTGCACCACCGGGATCTGGTCCTCTTCCAGCAGGCTGCCGGCCACCTTGTGGCCCGCGGCGGCGAGGAAGGTGAACAGCATGCCCCCGCCGACCAGGATGGTGTCCGCCTTGCCGATGAGGTTGTCGATCACGGCGAGCTTGTCGGAGACCTTGGATCCGCCGAGCACCACGACGTAAGGGCGCTGCGTGTCGGTGGTGAGCTTGCGCAGCACCTCGACTTCGGTGCGGACCAGGTCGCCCTGGTAGGACGGCAGCCGGGTGGCGACGTCGTACACGCTGGCGTGCTTGCGGTG
>DATIUQ010000231.1:0-24970 GCA_035466775.1 Arthrobacter sp. | reverse complement strand
GGGTCTTTTTGCAGGCCGGTGAGGCCGTTCCAGGCGAGGTTGACCAGGTGCGCGGCGACTTCGCGCTTGTCCGGGGTCCGGCTGTCCTGCCACCACTGGCCGGTCATGGCCACCATTCCCACCAGCATCTGCGCGTACATGGACCCGTCGGCCGAGGTGAAGCCGCGGCGGGCGAACTCGTCGGCGAGGATGTACTCGACCCGGGCCGTGACGTGCGAGAGCAGGGTGGAGAAGGCCCCCTCGGGCTGGGTCGGCGGGGCGTCGCGCATGAGGATGCGGAAGCCTTCCGTGCGGTCCTCGATGTAGCTCAGCAGCGCCAGGGCGGCCCGTTCGACCAGGACGCGCGGTTTGGCTTCCTCGGACAGTGCGTCGGTGATGGAGCTCAGCAGGATCCGGAACTCGTATTCAACGACCTGCGTGTACAGGCCTTCCTTGGAGCCGAAGTGCTCATAGATCACCGGTTTGGAGACTCCGGCGGCGGCGGCGATCTCCTCGATGGTGGTGCCGTCCAGCCCGCGGAGGGCGAACAGTCCGCGGCCGATGCCGATCAACTGGCTGCGGCGCTGGGGACCCGTCATCCGGATCCGGGGTACGTAGTCGGCGGGCCGGACAGGCCTGCTGCTGCGGCCCTCCGCCCCTCCGGATACCCCTGCGCTGTTGCTCACAGCTCCATCATGCCCCAGATCATCCGCCGGGAGGGGCGCAGCCGCGCCCCGTGCACCACGGCCACCCACGGCAAACAACATGCGGCAACGCTGTATGGCAGAATTGATTCTCGTGCCACAGGCTCAGCGCCTTGGCATGGTCCGCCCTGGTGTAATGGCAGCACCCCGGCCTTTGGAGCCGTGGAGTATAGGTTCGAGTCCTATGGGCGGAACTGTTGCGCGTCGCGGGGCCGGTTATCGGCATCCGGCGGACGCGGCCCGGTGTGAGTCCAGTAGGATGAATGTGGCGCCGCGACCGGACTCCGGTCCGCCCGGGCCGCGCGGATCCGGCAACCGTGGTGCTCCACCAAGCCTCAGCCGCCGGCCACCCAGATCCACCGAGCAGCGGCATGAGCTAAGCCACTGAGCAAGGAGAGCCCGTACGTGAGCCCCGAGAATACCGGCCCAGCCGCCGTAATCGTCCTAGCTGCAGGTGCCGGTACCCGGATGAAGTCCCGTACCCCCAAGATCCTCCACGAGATCGGCGGCCGCTCCCTCGTCGGCCACGCGCTGCACGCCGCCCGCACCATCCGGCCGCAGGAGCTTGCCCTTGTCGTCCGGCATGAACGCGACCTCGTGGCCGCCCACATCGCCGCCGTCGACCCGGCCGCCCTGATTGTCGACCAGGACGAGGTGCCCGGCACCGGCCGCGCCGTCGAAGCCGCCCTCGAAGCCCTCGACGCGCTCCACCCCCAAGCGCAGCTCAGCGGAACGGTCGTTGTCACGTACGGCGACGTCCCGCTGCTCACCGGCCAGCTGCTCGGCGAACTCGTCGCCAGCCACGAGGCCGCGGGCAACGCCGTCACGGTCCTCACCGCCGTCCTGGAGGACGCCACCGGCTACGGCCGCATCCTCCGCGCCGCGGACGGAACGGTCACCGGCATCCGGGAGCACAAGGACGCCACGGACGCCGAACGCGAAATCCGGGAGATCAACTCCGGCATCTACGCCTTCGACGCCGCCGTGCTGCGCGACGCGCTGGCCCACGTCACCACCGACAACGCCCAGGGTGAGAAGTACCTCACCGACGTGCTGGGCCTGGCCCGTGCTGCCGGGGGCCGCGTCGCCGCCGTCGTCACCGAAGACCGCTGGCAGGTCGAAGGCGCCAATGACCGGGTCCAGCTCTCGGCCCTCGGCGCCGAACTGAACCGGCGCACCGTCGAGGCCTGGATGCGGGCCGGCGTCACCGTCATCGACCCGGCGACCACCTGGATCGACGCCACCGTCACCCTCGACGAGGACGTCCGCCTGCTGCCCAACATCCAGCTGCACGGCACCACGACGGTGGCGCGCGACGCCGTCGTCGGGCCCGACTCCACCCTCACCGACGTCCAGGTGGGGGAGGGTGCCACAGTGACCCGCACGCACGGTTCCGGCGCCACGATCGGCGCCAAGGCGAGCGTCGGCCCGTTCACCTACCTGCGCCCCGGCACCGTCCTGGGCGAGACCGGCAAGATCGGCGCCTTCTACGAGACCAAGAACGTCACCATCGGCCGCGGTTCCAAGCTTTCCCACCTGGGCTACGCCGGCGACGCCGAGATCGGTGAGGACACCAACATCGGCTGCGGCAACATCACCGCGAACTACGACGGCGAGAAGAAGCACCGCACGGTCATCGGCTCCGGCGTGCGCACCGGCTCCAACACCGTCTTCGTAGCTCCCGTCCGGGTCGGCGACGGGGCCTACAGCGGCGCCGGAGCGGTGATCCGCCGCGACGTGCCGCCCGGCGCCCTGGTCCTGTCCCTGGCCAAGCAGGAGAACGCCGAGGGCTGGGTCCTGGCGAACCGCCCGGGTTCGATCTCCGCGTCCCTGGCCGAGGCGTCCGGCGCCACCACGACTTCCTCCAGTACTCCGGCATCTACAGAAGAGGGCTAGCAATAATGAGCGAAATTACGGCACGCGGCGAGAAGAAGCTGGTGCTTGCCGCTGGGCGCGCGCATCCTGAGCTGGCGAGGGAAATCGCCAAGGAGCTCGGTACCGAGCTGCTGCCCCTGGATGCCTACGACTTCGCCAACGGCGAGATCTACGTCCGGGCAGGGGAGAGCGTGCGCGGCACCGACGCGTTCGTTATCCAGGCCCACCCCGCCCCGCTGAACAACTGGCTGATGGAACAGCTCATCATGATCGATTCGCTCAAGCGTGCCTCGGCCAAGCGCATCACCGTGGTCTCGCCGTTCTACCCGTACGCCCGGCAGGACAAGAAGGGCCGCGGCCGCGAGCCGATCTCCGCCCGCCTCGTCGCGGACCTGTACAAGACCGCGGGCGCGGACCGGATCATGAGCGTGGACCTGCACACCTCCCAGATCCAGGGCTTCTTCGACGGGCCTGTGGACCACCTCATGGCCATCCCGTTGCTCGCGGACTACATCCGCACCCGCGTCGGCGCCGACGACATCACCGTGGTGTCCCCGGACACCGGCCGGGTCCGCGTCGCCGAGCAGTGGGCCGAACGCCTCGGCGGGGCGCCGCTGGCCTTCGTCCACAAGAGCCGCGACCTCACCGTTCCGAACCAGGCAGTCTCCAAGACGGTCGTTGGCCAGATCGAAGGCCGCACCTGTGTGCTGATCGACGACATGATCGACACCGGCGGAACCATTTCCGGCGCGGTCCAGGTGCTCAAGAACGCCGGCGCCAAGGATGTCATCATCGCGGCAACGCACGCCGTCTTCTCCGATCCTGCGGCCCAGCGCCTCTCGGAGTCCGGCGCCCGCGAGGTTGTTGTCACCAACACCCTGCCGATCGACGCCAGCAAGCGCTTCCCGCAGCTCACCGTGCTGTCCATCGCGCCGCTGATCGCCCGCGCCATCCGTGAAGTGTTCGACGACGGCTCGGTCACCAGCCTGTTCGACGGCAACGCGTAGCCCTCGATTGAGCGTTGAGCAGGCTTGAGCCTGCTCAAGCGTTCGCCGGTGCGGGACCGTTTTCGGAATTGCGGCCCCGCACTGGTAACCTTGAACCGAAACCTTGGCGAGGGAGAGCGCCGGTGAACCGTGTGCAGGCAGTATGCACGGTCAACCGGACTGCTGGTCTCCGTTATCGACTGGGTCTGAATCTCCCTTCGGAAGGGCCGCTGCACAGCAGCCCGGCGTTGAAGGTCGCAAACAGACCTCCGCCCTTGCTGACCACCGTTTAGTCCCACAGCTTGAAATCCAACGAGGAGATATCCATGTCTGAGCAGAAGCTCGCAGCAGAAGTCCGCACCGAATTCGGCAAGGGCTTCGCCCGCCGCGCCCGCATGGCCAACCTGATCCCGGCCGTCATCTACGGCCACGGCGCAGAGCCGATCCACATCACCCTGCCGGCGAAGGCCACCACCCTGGCTGTCCGCACCGCCAACGCCCTGCTGACCCTGGACATCAACGGCGAGCAGCACCTGGCCCTCGTCAAGGACATCCAGCGCAACCCGATCAAGCAGATCATCGAGCACCTCGACCTGCTGACCGTCCGCACCGGCGAGAAGGTCACCGTGGACGTCCCCGTCCACCTCAGTGGCGAACTGGCTCCGGGCAACGTCCACAACCTGGAAATGACCACCGTTTCCCTCGAAGCCGAGGCTACCCACCTGCCGACCGCCATCGAGGTCAGCATCGAAGGACGCGCCGCCGGCGAGCACATCCACGCTTCCGACCTGGTCCTGCCGAAGGGCTCCGTCCTGCTGGCCGACCCCGAGGCACTCGTTGTCAACATCTCCGAGGCCACCGAAGTCACCGAGGAAGAGGCCTCCGAAGAGGCCACCGCGGAAGCCTCCGAGGCAGCAGCCGAGTAATTCCGGCATCCCGTTTTCTGCAGTGGCCGGACCCTTTGCGGGGCCCGGCCACTGTCGTCTTAACCCCGGAACCGGGTGCCGGCCCGCCCGCACCGGGCTATCCGCCGGCAACCCGACCTGACCCACCTAGGATTGACCCATGACTGACACCTGGCTGATCGTAGGCCTCGGCAACCCGGGAGCGGAGTACGCTCACAACCGGCACAACGTCGGGCAGATGGTCCTCGACGAACTCGCTTCCCGGATCGGGAGCGGCTTCAAGTCCCACAAGTCCCGGGCCCAGGTCCTCGAAGGCCGGCTCGGCATCGGCGGCCCCCGGGTGGTGCTGGCCAAGCCGCTGAGTTACATGAACGTCTCCGGCGGCCCGGTCGCAGCGCTGGCGGGTTTCTATGGCATCACCCCTGACCACGTCATCGCCGTGCACGACGAGATCGACATTCCCTTTGACACGGTAAAGCTGAAGCTCGGCGGGGGAGAGGGTGGCCACAACGGGCTGCGGGATATCTCCAAGGCCCTCGCCACCAAGGACTACCTCCGGGTCCGGGTCGGTGTAGGCCGTCCGCCGGGCAGGATGGACACCGCCGACTTTGTGCTGCGGGACTTTTCCGGCCCCGAGAAGAAGGAACTGCCGTTCCTGATCGATACGGCGGCAGACGCCGTGGAGGCCCTGGTCCGTGACGGCCTGCTGGACGCCCAGCAACAGTTTCACCCCGCGAAGACGCCCTAGCCGGACAACGCGGAGGGCTTCCGCCGCGGCGCCGGGCGTAACGCGCCGTCGTCGACGCCCGAAGTGCTTCCAAGGTTTCTGAAATGCCGTTATGATCGCTCTACTCTCATATCGGGGGATAGGGATACGCTACTTCTAAGCGGACGGTCTCAGGTTTGCTGTCCGCAAAGCGGTACGAAGGAAGCTAGATGTCGAGGGAATCGCTGGGCTGGGGGAATGTTTCCACTACATTGGCACCCGCCGGAATAGAACTTGCTGCCGGTCCGCTGGACCGGCACAGGTGGTCAGGTCTGGCGCGCAATGCCGACGCCGACCGGGTTCGCAACGCCCTGCTCGCAGAGGACCGGATGGGCGTAGTGATCACCGGTGACCGCGGCGTGGGCAAAACCCAGGTAGGACGCACCGCGATCGCAGGGTTCGGTCCCGACGTCTACACCCTTCAGCTCCGCAGCTCGGGACCGGGCGCGGCAACCCCGTATGGTTGCCTCGCGTTCACGCTGGCCCGCCTGCCTCAAAGCTCCCTTGGTTCGCCAACGGCCATCCTCCACGGCATCACCTCCCTGATCCGCGACGACGCCGCCGGACGCAAGTGCGTCATCCTGCTGGACAACGCCGGAGCCCTGGACGAATTGAGCACCGGCGTGCTGCTCAACCTGCTGCAGACCCGGACGGCGCGGCTCGTCGCTACCGCCCAGCGCACGACGGACCTTCCCCCGGACTTCTACTGGCTCATCACTTCCGGCCAGCTTGCCGAGGTCCGGCTCGCCAACCTCACGGAAGTCGAAACCCTGGAGGTGCTCAAGGCGGCGCTTGGACACCGGGTCTCCAGCGCGCTGGCGAGCCAGCTGCACCAGCTTGTTGGCGGCAGCCCGACCCTGCTGCAGGCTGTGGTCTCCGAGCAGATTGAACGGGGCAACCTTGTGCTGTCAGGATCCGTCTGGACCCTGGTGGATGAGGTGGTCCTGGACGGGCGCACGGCGCTGGAAGATATCGTGCGGGCCCGGTACGCCCGCGAAACCCCGGTGGCCCGGGAGGTCATCGAGGTGCTCTCCTGCGCCCGGACCCTGCCTTTGGCCAGGCTCGCGCGGATGTACGGCCCCGGGGTCATCGCAGACATGGAAGACGCCGGCCAGATAGTTGTCGACCGCACTGACCGGCACCTCGTTTCGCTGGGAGACCGCTACCTGGGCGACATCGTCCGCAACTGGCTCAGTGTGGAGCGCAGGCTGGAACTGCGGGACAAGGTTCCGGGGCACCAGCAGGACGAGCTGAATGAGCTGACCGTGGAAGACCTGCTGGCCTACGCGGCGTGGACCCATGATTGCGACGCGCCCCTGGCACCCGCCCACGCCGTGGCCGCGGCCGGCGCCGCCGTGAAACTCTTCGACCCGAAGTTTGCGCTGAAGTGCGCCGGGAGCCTCAGCCCGGAGGACCCGGAATGGACGGAGGGGCAGCTGCAGAAGTCCGCCGCGTACCTTCAACTGGGGCTGCCGCTGCAGGCCATGTCTGCCCTGGATGATATCTCGGAGGCCCAGATCAACGCCCTTGGCGCCGAGGCGTTCGCTGAGCTGATAGCCGCCAAGGTCGACTGTATGTCGTGGCTCGAAGACCGGTCGAAACAGGTGCCCGAACTGATCCGGCAGGGACGGCGGCGGCTCCAGGAAATCGCTGGGAACCAGCCGACAGCCACAGCGCAGGAGCTGACCCGTGCCGGTCTGTCCCTGGACCTCAGCGAGTTCAACTACCTCTCCTTTGTTGGTGACTATGAGCCCATGATGGACAGGCTCAGCGCGGCGGCGTCGTCGGAGGTGGACGACATCAATCCGGTGCACCGGCTGCGATCGGCCATCATCCTGATGGAAGCCCTCTGCATGACGGGCAAGGAAGTCGACGCCCGCAAGCTGCTGCGCGAAATCGGCGGCCAGCTGGGGGAGTGGTCCAATGTCCCGCGGATCCGCGAAAACTTTGCGTGGAGATCCTTCAACGTGCTTCTGCTCTCCGGACATTGGCGCCAGAGCATCGACATGCTCAAGGACGCCAGCGGCCGGGCCGGCCACGGGCTGCATTCCGGCAGCGCGCCCACTGACCTGGCCGTCGGACTCGCGTATGTCTACGCGGGCCGCGGCTACATGGCCCTCGACCCCCTCCTGGCAGCGATAGCGCAGCTCGAAGTCCGGGCCAGCCTGCACTCGTTGCGGCAGGCCTACGCCGCAACGGCCTTCGCCTACGCCCAGACCGGAAATTCCGTGCAGGCCACCGTTTACCTGGACCGTGCACGGTCAGCGGACGGTGCCGCCCGCTTCGCGATCCGAAGTTCCGCAGAGTTCTGCATGGACATGGCTTCGCGCTGGCTGGGCGACCCGGAGGCGAAGGACCGGCTGGTGCGCTCGGCCGAGGAACACTACCGGAGCGGCCGGTACACCCTGGCCGGTATCTTCATGCTCGGCGCAACGGTCAACGGCACCACCAAGGATTTCCAGTTCATGGAAGAAATCGCGGCGCTGCGGCAGGGACCGCTCGCGGAGCTGTCCCGGATCATCGCCGTGGGCAGCCGCAAAAAGGACGCCGCCATCATGCTGGAAGCCGCCGGCCAGGCCGCAGCCATGGAACTCGACGCGGTCCAGGCCAGATGCGCCGCCCTCGCCTTCGACTTCGCCAAGGCGGCCGGTCTGAGCGGGAAGGCGAGCGCCGCCCACGCCATCCTCGAAAGCCTTGCGGACTCCGTGCCCGCCCTGCCCATCATGCCCAGGAACAAGGGTCCGCTGCTCACAGACCGTGAGCGCCAGATAGCCACCCTCGCAGGCAACGGGGTCTCCAACAAGGACATTGCCCTGGCCATCGGCATCTCGGTGCGAACAGTGGAGGGACACCTGTACCAGGTGTTCACCAAGCTGGGAGTTTCTTCGCGAAGTGATCTGCTTGGACTCATCTAGGAACCGTGCAGCCGCCCCTGAGGAGGCGGGGAGATCCACCGCCCTGACCGGGCGGACGGAGGACCTGGTTTTGGCGGTCGAGGCCCTCCAGGGGAGCACGCACGTTGCGGTCCTGCTGCTCGGGGACAGCGGGATCGGCAAATCCACGCTCCTGGACGCCGTCGTGGCCGAACTGGGCTCGACCGTGACGCCCGTTCGAATCCATGGCAGCCCGTCCCTGACGAACGTCCCGTACGGCGTGCTCGGTCCCTTCATTGTCGGGCTGCCCGTGCAGGAGGCCACCTCGCAGCTGGCTGTGCTGAGGACCTTCTGGGCCCGGCTGGAGGAAGAGCGCCGGGCCTCCCAGAAGCCCCTCCTGCTGATCGTGGATGACGCCCATGACCTTGACGAGGCGACCGCGGGAATCCTTGTGGAACTGGCTGCTGCCGGGTGGGCGAAGCTGCTCGTGGCCTCGGCGACCAGGCCGGGCCTGCCGGAACCGCTGCTGCAGCTCTGGTTTGAGGGCATCGCTGAACGCATCGACCTGCGTCCGCTGACCCAGGGGCAGACCGCAGACATCCTGGAACGTGCGCTGGGATCCCAGGTCCTGCCGAACGTCACCGAAATTCTCTGGGAAGCCTCCGAGGGTAACCCGCTGCTGCTGAGCGGGCTGATCGACGACGCGAAGAACGACGGCACGCTGCTGCAACGCAACGGCGTCTGGCTGCTCGCCCGCCCACTCAACAGCCACGGGGACCGCTTGACCGACGTCGTCCGCCGGCAGCTGCTGCGGCGCTCGCCGGAAGAGCGCCAGGCCCTGAACCTGGTGGCCCTGGCCGAGCCGGTGTCCCGCGAGCTGATCGAGTCCACAGTGGGCGAGGACCCGGTTGCCGTCCTCATTGAACACGAGATGATCCGCGTCACGCCGGCACCCCACCCTCAACTGCGGCTGTGGCATTCGATCTATGGCGACACGCTGCGCAACCTCATTTCTCCCGCGCGCAGCCTCCAGCTCCGGCAGAGCCTCCTGCGGCTCATGGACAGCGAGCCCACGTCGGCAGAAGGCCTGCTCCGCCAGGTGAGCTGGTCCATGGAATGCGGAGTTGAGGTCGACGACAGGCAACTTCTGCGGGCAGCCGTTTTGGCGAGCCGGCTCTACGAGGACGAGCTTGCACGCAAGGCAGCTGCCATGGTCAAGGACCCTGAACTTCAGGTGGCGGCCCGGTCGGTGATGGCACGCACTTACTTCAACACCTCCGACTATGCGGCCGCGCGGGACATCCTGGAGGCCGACTTCGCCAAGGGGCTCAGCGTGGCTGTCCTGCTCACGGGAACCCTGATGTGGGCAGCCGTGCAGGCCGCCCTGGGCCACAGTCCGGCCGACATCATGGACCGCGCCGGAGCCCTCCTCGAAGCAGGCGAGCGGCTGGCCAGGGAGCACCCGGAAGACGGCGAGCGAATCCTCGCGGCCACCCGGGAGCGGTATGCCACCATGTACGCCATGGTGTTTGCGCTGGCCGGCGAGTATCCGGAAAATGCCGGCACTGACGCCGGCGTGTTGTCCGGCCCGCCGGCCAACACCCTCGAGGCGGCGTTCAGGCTCGCCCTGGAATCGGAACGGCTTCTCGTGCAGGGGAAGGCCGTCCAGGCGTTCGCCAAGGTGTCCGAGGCGCTGGAACTCGCGGGGTCCGGACACGACGAACTGTACTTCCTCGCGGAGTTCCTTGTGGCGAGGGCGGCCGCGGCGGTGATCCACGGCGGTGACTGGGAAGCGGCCGAAACACTCTTGGCCGGCGTAGCCGCCGGGCCCGGGCCCAACCGGATCTCGTTCGGCGGGGGAGTCCACGCCGCGCACGGCATCATCCTGCTGTACCAGGGCAAGGCCGCCCAGGCACTGAATGCCCTCGGCGCAGCCCTGGAGTCACTCCGGCTCGCGGATCCCCAGCAGCTCTTCGCCCTGACCTCCTCGATGGCCTTTGCCGCCGCCGCCGACGTCGGGGCAAAGGACAAGGCAGCGGGTTTCCTCGCCGACTACGAGGCCGCGGCACCGGCGGTGTCACGGTACCTGCGCATCCTCTCGCAAATGGCGGTCACCTACGGAAAGGCCCGCCTCGGCAATTACCCGGGAGCCATTGACGAACTCCGGACGTTGGGCCGGCCCCAAGGCGACGGTTCCACACCGGGGCTGGAGTTCGACTCGCTTGCCTTCTGCCTCGCCCTGGGGGACCGGGACGCTGCGTCCCGGCTGCTTGAACTGCAGCCGGAGTTGGAGGGCCGGCGGGCCGCCGCGATCTGTCACTATGCGGCTGCGCTCCGCACGGACGTCGCCGCAGACCATTTGGACGCGGGCAAGAGCTGCGAAGACGCCGAGCTGTGGGGCTTCGCTGCCCTTGCTTATGATGCCGCTGCGAACGGCTACCGGGCGGCCGGCGACACGCTGCGGGAGCGCATGGCGATGTCCCAGCGGAAGCGGTGCCTGGACAGGGCAGACAGTGTTGCCGGCCAGGAACAGGAAATCGAAGCCGACGCCCTTGGGCTGCTGACACGCCGTGAGCGCGACATCGTGGCCTTGGCCGTGCGCGGCCTCAGCGACCGTCAGATTGCCGCCGAGCTGCAGGTATCCATCCGGACGGTCGAAGGCCACCTGTACCGCAGCTACGCCAAGCTCAACGTCAAGGGCCGGGACCAGCTGCCGGGAGTGTCCTCTTCGTAGCTGTCCGGGCCGTCCTCCGGTCCGCCATCGCCGCACCGTGAAGGCGTCACCCCCTCCGTCGGCGCCGGCGTGCGTAGCTCCGGGAAGCCGGCAAGTAGGCTCCGGGCTACCCGCGTAGGGGGACCACGTAGCCGGACCCCGCAAGCGTCGGGAGCCGGCCGCCGTGGCAAGTACCCTTAATTGCGGTTCGTTCGGAACCTGTCGCGAATTCGAGTACGGACTACCGGTGTGCCCGTGCTGTCCCGTTCGCTAGATTGTAGTCAGCACCAGGAACCACCCGACAGAAGCACCCGACAAAGGACTTTGAACGTGGAGCCATCATTGCGGAAGCGGCCCAGGCCCTCCGATGAAGCTGCCAGGATCGCCTGCGTCGGGAACGACGGTCCGCTCCGGTGCAATAGACACTAATTCTTTTCCCAAATGGTCTCCCCAAATGGTTCCGCCGAGTGCGTGAACCCCCTTTGACGGAGCCGACGGCGTCGGAACCTTCTGAGACCGAGGTTCCTCCCCCCAGCCGCCGTCGGCTCCCTAAACTTTTATCGGTCCCAGTCCTGGCTCGGCCGCCCGCAGGCCGGGCGGCCGTGCCAAGACTGTGTCGACACCGATTCGCAGCAAAAATCCGGGGAACGGCAGGCTACCGGCCGTTGAACTGCAGCAATACACCTGCGTGAAGTGGCGTTCGGCCGCCGGGCCCGCGGCGCGGTGCCGACTACTTGGTTTTGGGACCCGGGAGGCCGGGCAAATTCTGAGTACACCTGCGTAGCCCAGGTCCCGGCACCGCGCTGGTAATCGAGTAGGACTTACGCATCCGGAAAATTCGCCCCGTCAATAAGTTGGACGTATCGGTAGTCAATACTTTGATTGCGAAGGTCTCTCTCATGTTTCAGCACGAAGCCGGCCTGCCTGCGGGCAGCGGCAGAACAGATGTGATTTCAGCCGCCCAACGGCCGGGGAAGGGGTGGCACCAGAAGCACTACACACGGCACAAAACCGTCGCGGATGTAGTGGCCGCACTGACCTCGGGAACCGGCTGCGGGGCAGTGATTGTCGGGGAACACGGGGCCGGGAAGTCCTTTATCGCCCAGCGGGCACTGGAACAGCTCGGGGACGAGTTCCTGGTGGTCCAGGTCCGGGGCAGTTCCATTTCCTCCAAGCTCCCCTACGGCGCCCTCAGCGTTCTTCTCAACGAGCTCGATGCCTCCCACCTTGAGCACCCGCTGATGGTCCTGCGTGGCTTGACCCAGCTGCTCCATAACCGCGCCCAGGGCCGCAGCGTCGTACTCTTTGTCGATAATGCCCATGACCTCGATGAGCTCTCCACAATGATGGTGGCCCAGCTCTGCGCCGGCGGGCACGTCCTGCTGCTCGCCGCCTGCGTTGACCTCCCCAATCTGGGCAGCGACATCATGGGGCTCTGGAAAGATGACCTGCTGCGCCGGGTGGATCTTGGTCCCTTCGATTTCAGCGAGACGGAGGACAGCCTGGCGCAGGAGTACGGCGGGCACTTCTCCCACACCGCGGCACGCGCCCTCTGGAACGCCAGCGGCGGCAATGCCCTCTTCCTGCACTCACTGGCCAGGGAGCAGATCAAGTTGGGAACCATTGTCCGGCACGAGGATTCCTGGGTTCTTGGAGACAGGCCGGTAGCCTTGGCCGGTGAGATCCGGGATGTGCTCAAGGCGCGCCTGAACCGGCTCAGCCCGGGCCAGCGCGACGTTTTTGAGCTCTTGTCGCTGGCCGGAGCGTTGCCCCTGCAGACCCTGATGAACGTGTCGAAGGCGCAGGATATCGACACCCTCCAGGAACGCGCCCTGATCCGGGTCGGTCATGACCACCCGCCCATGGTGAGCATCGCCAACCCGGTCATTGCGGGCATCGTAGCCAGCGTGGTGCCGCCCGGGCGCAGCGCCGAGCTGCGCCGCCGTCTGGGTGCCGTGCTGCAGGACCTGGACCTCGACGAATACACAGGATCCACCGCTGTTGCCTGGGCATTGGACTGCGGAGAAGAAGTGGATCCCCGCCTGGCCCTGGCCGCCGCGCGCCTCGCGAACAAGGCCTCCGATCCGCAGTCCGCGCTGCGGTTCGCCCGGGAAATCGCCGGGCGCGAAAAGCTGGCGGACGTGGCCGTCGAATCGGCCCGGGCATTTATCTCCTTGCACAATGACGAAGCAGCCCGCCGCATCCTGACGGACGTTGAACAACGGGCCGGGGACGGCCTGGCCCTGGATGAATGGGCCTCACTGCAACTCCTGTGGGCTGAGCTGGACAGGCACAACCCCGCCGCGGCGGCAAGTGCACTGGCCCGGCTGCAGGAGATCGAGCTGCGCCTCACGGTGTCCGGAGACACCGGGACGGGGCCGGGATCGGTGGCCGAGAGGGTACGCCTGGCCTACGCCGGACTGGCGGCCTTCGAAGGCCGGTATGGCGATGTCCTGCAAATTCTCCAGGACGTGGATTCCTCGGACCTGGGCAGCGAGGCCAAGATCATGGCCGCGAGCCTGTTGTGCGAGGCGAAGGCAGTCACCGGGGACGTTCTCGGAGCTGTGGCACTGGGCCGGCAGGTCATCCTTGCCGCCGGCTTCCTGGACCTGTCCGACAGCTCGATCCGCGACATCCGGGGACGTTTTCTGCTGCTCCTGCTGTTGTCGGCGAAGTTCCGGGAGGCCGCAGAGTTCATTGCCGGCACATCGGAAGCCTGGGACGAGCAGACCAGGCTGGGCGGCATGTTCGAGATCGGACAGGGGATCGTCGACCTCCACCGCGGTCATCTCACCGGGGCGGTCCAGCGCCTGCAGAGCGGGGTCTGGCAGCTGAGGGTGCAGGACCGCGATGCTGTAGCCGGACTCGCCACCGCAGCCTGTGCCTATGCCTACGCACTCCAGGGGGATGAGGAAAAGGCCGGGGCCCTGTTGGTGGACGTCGAGGAGCCGCAGCCCCGGGCATCGTGGCTGGTGAACCGGATCACGCGGTACTTCGAGCTGTCGGCCAAAGCGGAAATCGGCCAGAAGACCGAGGCCCTGCGCGCGCTGAAGCTGGAAGCCGACAGCGACACCGAAGCCTCCGCACTGGTGACCGGGCTCCAGTTCCTCTCGGCGGTGGCCCGGCTGGGGGACCGTCAGGCCAGCCAGAAACTCAGTGATCTTGCCGATCAGGTCACCGGGCACTTCGCCGGCCTGTGCTCCAGGCTTGCGGAAGGGCTGAAGGAATCCGACAGCGAGGAGTTGCTGGCGACGTCCAAGGACGCCGATGCAGCCGGCCACGCGATCTTCGCCCGGGATGTGACCAGGAAAGCCGTCAGCTGTGCCAACGACGCGGGGAACCGAATCTCCCTGAGGATGGCCCAGCGCACGCAGCAGTCCCTCGAGGACCGCTTCGGCAACCCGAGAAACGGCGTGCTTTCCCTGCTCACCTCGACCCTTACAGCCCGGGAATCCGAGGTGGCAGTGAGGGCGGCCGCGGGTACCTCCAACCGGAAAATCGCGGACGAGATGCACGTTTCTGTCCGCACGGTGGAGGGTCACCTTTATCAGGTGTACGCGAAACTGCATGTCGCGAGCAGGTCGGAACTCAAAGATGTCATCTCGGGACCAGTGGAACACGCACGTCTCGGCTGACCACCCCGGCCGCCCAATCCTCCGGGCGGGCCGGGAACCGCCGCACCGCAGGGAGGGCCGCTGGTGGAAAGCCTGACCGAGTCCGCCACACTCGTTGGCCGGTCCGGCGTCGTCAAGGACATTCTCAGATGCCTGCGCGACGGCGGAACCTCCGGCGCCCTCATTGTCGGAAACCCGGGCACCGGGAAGACCGCAGTCTCCAGGGCAGTCATCCGGGAACTCCGGCCGCACACGGCAGTGATCCGGCTCGCAGCAACCCCGGCACTGTCAGCGGTGCCTTTCGGCGCCCTGTCGCCCTACCTCGGTGAGCTGCCCGCACACGACCTGGACTCGTTCTCCGCCGTCGTCAAGGCCGTCACCGACAGCATCAAGTCGCAGTCCAGCAAACCGCTCTTCGTGATCGACGATGCGCAGTGCCTGGACCGCGGAACGACGCAGCTCGTTGCGCAGGCCGTCGCCACCGGTGCTGCCAATGTCCTGGCTACGTGCCGGCCGGGGTTGCTGATCCCTGAGGAATTCCTGGCCCTCTGGGATGACGGCATCGTTGCGAAGTTTGACCTGGAGCCGCTCACCAGGGCCGAGGTCCACCAACTCTGCGAGCAAGTGCTCCGCGCCGATGTCTCGCCCTGGGCCACCGCCATGCTGGCCGAGGCCTCCGCCGGAAACCCGTTCATGCTGCTGTCCCTGATCGAACATGCGCGGAACACCGGCGCGTTGGGGCTGCGGCACGGGGTCTGGTTCCTTCTCTTCCGTCCCGGTTTGTCCGATGTCCCGGTCGCTGACCTGATCGGCCACGAACTGCGGTCGATGTCGCCGGAGGAAAGGACAGCTGCCGCCGTCGTGGCACTCGCGGGTCCGCTGTCCCTCGGCCAGCTGCTGGGATTTGGCGGCCCGAAGGCTGTGGACGCCCTGGAGAGGGCCGGTATCATCAACGTCTCACGGGGCACCGACCGGACGGTCCGTCCCGCGAGCCCCCTGATCGGCGAGATCATCCGCCGCTGGGTTCCGGCGGGCAGAAGCGCCGGACTGCGTGCCAGCTTCGTGTCGCTGCCGCCGGGAACGTCCGTGCACCCGGAAGCCTTCCTGAACCGGATCCGGTGGGCACTGGACTGCGGGGCTGCAGTTCCAGCGGAGCAGCTCCTCAAGGCGGCCTGCTCTGCCAACGTCGCCCTCGATGCGCAGACCGCGCTGAGAACGGCGGAGGCCGTGTCCGACGACGCGATGATTCCCGAAGCCCGGTTGCACATGGCCTACGCGCGGTACCTGCTGGGCGACGGCGACCAGTCCACCAAGTTTCTCCAGCTCGCCGAACACCTGCCCAGGGAATCCTCCCGCTATCTGGCGGCGCTGTTGTCCGCCCGCCTGCGGGGGCGGACAAAGACGCCGCCGGCCGTTGCTGCCCCCGCCCGTGCCGGCGCCCAGCCCGGAACGCCCGACGCCAGCCAGCTGCACGGCAGCCGGGAGGCCTTCCAGCGCGACGCCGCGGTGGGGCCGTCGTGGTTGGACATGGCGCCGATTGCTGTGGCGGCCGGGCTGGCCGGCAGCCAGCTGCAAAGTGGCCAGGAGGACCGCGAGGGCGGGCTCAGCCAACTGGTCGTCGCCGCCAGGGAACGGCCCGAAATCAAGATCCCGGCTGAATCGCTGCTCGCCGAGCTCCTCTGTGCCAAGGGCAGGATGGTGGAGGGTGTGGGGCTGGCCCGGGATGCCTGGCAGGGGGCGCAAAGCGCCGGCATGGCCATGCCGCTCGTCTACGAAGACCTCCTGGTGCGCTACAGCCTGAGTCTGAACTGGGCGGGGGAGTGGGAGGCACTCGCCGCGGCCCTCGACGAGTACGAGGCCCACTACCCTTCAAGGCTGCTGCTCAGCGGTGGCATCCTGCACTTGATGAGGGGCCTCGCCCGCGTCCGCCAGGGACGCATGCCCGAGGGAAGTGCCGAACTCATTCTGGGCGTCGAGGAACTCACGATTGCCGATCCCTGGGAACTGCTGCCGTTTGCCCATTCCGTGGCAGCATACGCGGCCTCCGTCGTGGGCCACACACGGGAGGCGGAGGAACATGCGACCGCTTTCCGGCTCTCCCGGTACCGCGGGCCGGGTGCCGTTCCGCTGCTCGCCGAGGCGTACTCGACCGCGGCCGGAGGGGCGCCCGGCGGGTCGGGCGACGTCAGCAAGAGGCTCGCAGGCCTTGCCGCGGAGGCCAAGCGGCAGGGGTTGCGGGGCATTGAGACCGACATCAGGCGACTTGCGGTGCGCCGCGGGGACACCGAGGCCGCGGACGGCCTGGCCGTCAGCAGCCTCGCGGTGGAGGGGCGGGAGGCCGGAATGCTGCACGACTATGCCCTCGCCGTGCTGAATGCCGACGACGCCGAACTGGTCCGGATCAGCGACAAGGCGCTGCGTGGCGGCTATGTGCTCCTTGCCCTCGAGGCCGCGCAGCAAGCGGAACGGTGCCTGGCCGAAACCACGGACAAGCGAAAACTGCTGTCCGTCCAGCGCAAGATCCAGAACCGGATGACCGCTGCCGGGATGGCAGCCCATATTGACCTGGTCCGTCCCGAGCAGGATGCGGAACTCACTGCCAGGGAAACCGAAATCCTGGACCTGGTGTCCGGCGGGGCCACGAATGCCGAGATTGCAAGCAAGCTCTGTGTGTCCCAGCGGACCGTGGAAGGGCACCTCTACCGTGTCTTCGCCAAACTGGGCGTCAGCCGGCGGGTTGACCTCATCGACACGGGAGGCGATTCCCACCGGCCGTGAAGTCCGCAGTGGCGCCCGGCCGAGCCGGCTGCGGCATCCGCGGTGCCGTTCCGTGGGATGATGGATAGTAGTCCATTTGACCCGATCCGAGGAGGCCAGCGTGGCTTTCGTGCCCACGTCAGAGTCCCAGGCCCTGCTCACGCCTGCACTGACCGACGAAGAGGTGCTGCGGATCCGCAATGACTTTCCCGTCCTCTCGCGGGACATGGGCGGCCACCCCCTGATCTACCTGGACTCCGGGGCGACGTCGCAGAACCCGCTCAGCGTCATTGAAGCCGAGCAGGAGTTTTACGAGCAGCGAAACGCCGCCGTCCACCGCGGTGCCCACCTGCTGGCGGTCGAAGCCACGGACTCCTTCGAAAATGCCCGTGAAACCCTTGCTGCCTTCCTGGGCGCGGCGGCCGATGAAATCATCTGGACCTCTAACGCCACCGAGGGCCTGAACCTGCTCAGTTACGCGTTCCTGAACTCCTCCCTGCCGGGCGCGGCGGCGCCGGCGGCGCGGTTCGCCCTGGGCGCCGGCGACGAGATCGTGGTCACCGAGATGGAGCACCACGCGAACCTCATACCGTGGCAGCAGCTGGCCGAGCGGACAGGCGCGACCCTTCGCTTCATCCCCGTCGACGACGCCGGAGCGCTGGACCTCGAAGCTGCCGGCGGCATCATCGGCCCGGCCACCAGGGTCCTGGCCTTCAGCCACGCCTCAAATGTGCTGGGCACGATCAACCCGGTCAAGAAGCTTGTGGCGATGGCCCGCCAGGCGGGGGCCCTCACGGTGCTGGACGCCTGCCAGTCCGCGCCGCACCTGCCGCTGGACGTGCAGGACCTCGGCGTCGACTTCGCGGTCCTCTCCGGACACAAGATGCTGGGGCCCACCGGCATCGGCGTGTTGTATGGCCGGTCCGAATTGCTGAACGCGCTACCGCCGTTCCTCACCGGGGGATCGATGATCACCACGGTGACGATGGAGCGCGCAGCGTTCCTGCCGGCACCGCAGCGGTTTGAAGCGGGCACCCAGAAAGTCTCCCAGGCCATCGCACTCGCGGCCGCGGCGAACTACCTCACCGAGACGGGGATGGACCGTGTCCACGCTTGGGAATCGTTGCTCGGGCAGCGCCTCGTCGAAGGACTGGCGTCGATTCCCGGCGTGCGGGTCCTCGGCCCGGCCCCGGGGCAGGAACGGATCGGTCTGGCGTCCTTCGACGTCGCCGGCGTGCACGCGCACGACGTCGGACAGTTCCTGGACAGCAAGGGCATCGCGGTCCGGGTTGGCCACCACTGCGCGCAGCCGCTGCACCGCCGGCTGGGCCTGACCGCCAGCACCCGGGCCAGCACCTACCTGTACAACACAACGTCCGATGTGGACGCGTTCCTTGCCGCTGTCGCCGAGGTCCGAGCCTACTTTGGAGCCTGAGGACTTGAGCGCATGAGCCTTGAACAGCTGTACCAGCAGATCATTCTGGAACACGCGAAACTGCGTACCGGCAGCGGACTGGCGGAGACGCCGGTACCGGTCGGGGCGTCCTCCGGGCAGTCCCACCAGCTCAACCCGGTCTGCGGCGACGAGATCACGGTGCGGGTTGCGGTGTCCGAAGGAAAGGTCTCCCAGCTGCGCTGGGACGGGGAAGGGTGTTCGATTTCCATGGCATCAGCCTCGGTGCTTTCCGACCTTGCCGAAGGGATGGACGTTGGCAATCTCACCGAGGTCATCGACAATTTCCGCGAAGTCCTGCGGTCCCGCGGGAAGCTCGCCGCGGATCCCGAAATCCTGGGTGACGCATCAGCCTTTGAAGGTGTTTCGAAATACGCCGCCCGGGTCAAATGCGCCATGATTTCCTGGGTGGCTGCCGAAGACGCCCTTGCCCAGGCGCTCGCACCCGGCACCCCAACACCCTAGCCAAACGAGAACCGGCCGGAGCCCTGTTTGGGCTCCGGCCGGTTCTCGTTTCGCTTTGGGCATGCGGCCGGGCTGATCTCGGCTAGGCGAACAGTCCCGCAATGCCGATGGCCGCCGTCGCCGCCCCGAGCAGCAGGGAAATGCTGACCAGGACAACGTGGACGGTGAGGAAGCGGGTGGCTTTGCCGTCCGCGTCCCGGGACCTTGGATCCTTCATGACGCGGCGCAGGAACTGCGGCCAGACCGCCAGGGACCAAATGCCGGCCACGATCAGGACGACGGCCAGGATGGCCGGCAGCTCCATGGGCTAGTGGCTCTCGAGCCAGGCCTGGGCCTGCGTGGACTGGATGTTCAGGGCTTTGCCCACCATGGGTTCGGCCGCTTCTGCGATCTTGCCGCCCAGGAACGGCACCGAGGACGTGACGGTGCCCTCAAGTTCGATCCGGGTGCTGCCGCCGTCGGAGACGAGGCGCTGGACGGCGTTGACGTCCAGCGGGGCGCCGGAGACCTTCAGGGTGATGTTGCTGAGCCGGGAGCCGTCCGCTGCGGGGGCGTCCCACATCTCGAGCTGCGTGACCTTCAGGCTTTCGCCGACGAACTTCCGGGCAATGTCCGGCATCCGGGTGGTCGGGATGGTCCGCACGGTGGTGGTGCTGAAGGCGCCGGCCGTGTCGCCGTCGACGGCGAAGGATTCCAGGGTGCCGCCGACGAGTTCACTCGTGTGGCGCAGGAAGTCCTCGTTCACGAAAACCGCGGTGACGCGGTCAACGCTGTGCGGAAGGTTAGTGGATGCGCTCAAGGCCATTGGGGGTCCTCCATGGGGTGGAACGGGTGGTTTCGGGCTCCAAACATCCTACGCGGTATGCCCGGCCGGCTCCGATTCCTGGTCCTGGAGGGCCTTCGCCGCGGCCGTGATATTCCGCGACATGGCAGGGAAGATCAGGCTGTGGAACGGCAGCACCGCGAGCCAGTAGAGGCGCCCGCTGAGACCCTTCGGGAAGAAGATGGCCCGCTGGCGGTACCGGCTGCCGGCCCCCTCCGGCTCCACCGACAGCTCCAGCCAGGCCCGGCCGGGCGCCCGCATTTCTGCCCGCAGCCGGAGCAGGCGGCCGCGATCGATCCGTTCCGCCCGCCACCAGTCGACCACCTCGCCTTCGGCCAGCAGGTGCGGGTGCCGCCGGCCGCGCAGCAGTCCGGCCCCGCCGGTGACCTTGTCCAGCAGGCCGCGGACGCGCCAGGCCAGCGGCATGGAATACCAGCCGTTCTGCCCGCCAATCCCTTCGATGATGGTCCAGACGTGCTTCGGGTCCACGGCGCTGGAGTAGCTGCGTTCGTCGACGTACACGCGGTGCCCGGCCCACTCTGGATCCGAGGGAAGCGGATCGGCGTCGGCGCCCGCATTGGCCCACGTGGTTTCCACCTGGCCGTCGCGTTCCTTGCCCAGGGCGAGGGCCACCGCCCTCCGGTAGGGGGTGAGGCCTCCTTCCGGCGGCGGGATGTACGCGTCGACGTCGTGTTCCCGGGACACGGCGTCGTGCTGGAGGGACTCCACGAGCGGCAGGGACATCGACAGCGGAATCGGGGTGGTCAGCGCGACCCACATGCCCGCGAGCTTGGGCGCTGGAATGGGAAGCGCCAGGACCACCCGGTGCGGGAGGCCGGCCTCCGCGGCGTATTCCTGCATCATGCCCGCATAGCTGAGGACCTGGCGGCAGCCGATGTCGAAGGTGCGGTTGATCGGGCCTTCGAGCGCCGCGGCGCCGACGAGATAATGCAGCACGTCCCGGACCGCGATGGCCTCGATCTTGTTGCGCACCCAGCTGGGGGCGGGCATCAGGGGCAGCGTCTCGGACAGGTGCCGGATCATCTCGAACGAAGCCGAACCGGAGCCGATCACGACGCCCGCCTGGAAAACGATGGCGTCGACTGGGCTGTCGAGGAAGACCCTGCCCACGGCTTCGCGGGACCTCATGTGGGTGGAGAGCTCGGCATTGGCGGGGTGCAGGCCGCCCAGGTAAACGATCCTGTCCACGCCGGCGTCGGCTGCCGCCCGCGCCGCCGTCTCGGCCATCGCCTTTTCCTTGGACTCGAAGCCCGACCCGGCCGCCATGGAGTGGACCAGATAGTAGAGAACGTCGACGCCGTCCAGGGCCGCGCGCAGCGCATCGCCGTCGTCGAGGCTGCTCTGGACGACCTCGACATCGGCGAGCCACGGCACGCCGGCGATCTTGGCCGGCGTCCGGACCAGGACCTTGACGGTGTGGCCTGCCTCCAGCAGCCGGGGAACCAGCCGGCCGCCGATGTAGCCGGTGGCGCCGGTGACGAGCACCGTCTTCGGTGTGACGCCCTGGCGGGGCGTGGTCTGCGGGGATTCGGGCGTGCCGGTCATGGTGACTCCTTGTCGTCTATGAGGCATTCGGAGCGCCAGGCCGTTCGGACGGCCGCGTATCCTGCCAGCCTAGCCCCGGGGCCGGCGGGTCCGTTGGCCCGGGTGGCTGGAGTGGTCCCATGCGGATCCGTGTCCGGGCTGCGCGGTAGGCTTGGGGTACCCGGGATTCTCGCGAATTCCGGCTATTCGTGTTGCCTGCATCCCCGTGATCCCTTCAGGAGCTTCAGCCCATGAGCCTCAACGGCCCCTCTCTCACCGGTCTGCGCCGTGTCCTCGCCGAAGACCGGAACTACTCCCGCGTCCGGGCCGAGGCATCCCGCGGATTCGCCGCCCGCAGCGAGGACTACCAGATCAGCGCTCCCGCCGGCCTGCGTTCGGCTCTGCTCGCGGAGATGGCTGACGGCCTGTCTGCGCTAGCAGAAAACACAGCGGATAACACGGCGGATAACTCGGCCGCCAGCACAGCGGAAGCCGGCGGCAGCGCCCTGGCACCCGTGGTCCTGGCCATCACCGCCACCGGCCGTGAAGCCGAGGATCTGACGGAGGCGCTGCGCGCTTTCCTGCCGGCCGACGCCGTCGCCGAGTTCCCCAGCTGGGAGACGCTCCCGCACGAGCGGCTGTCACCCCGTTCGGACACTGTGGGCCGGCGGCTGTCCGTTCTGCGCCGCCTCGCCCACCCCGAAACGTCCGCCGGCGGCGCCCTGCGTGTCGTGGTGGCCCCGGTCCGGGCCGTCGTGCAGCCGATCGTGGCCGGCCTGGGCGAGCTGGTGCCCGTCACGCTGAAGGTCGGCCAGGACGCCCCGTTCAGCAGCGTCGTGCGAAGCCTCGCCGACGCCGCCTACGCCCGCGTGGACATGGTCACGCGGCGCGGCGAGTTCGCCGTCCGCGGCGGGATGCTGGATGTCTTCCCGCCCACCGAGGACCACCCCATCCGGGTCGAGTTCTTTGGCGATGAGGTGGAGCAGATGCGCTGGTTCACCGTCGCCGACCAGCGCTCGCTGACCGCCCCCGGGGTGCACCACCCCACCGAACTGCACGCCCCGCCGTGCCGAGAAATCCTCATCACTCCCTCCGTGATGTCCCGCGCCGCGACGCTGAAATCGCAGCTGCCGGCCGCCGCGGACATGCTGGAGAAGATCGCCGGCGGCATCACCGTGGAAGGCATGGAGTCCCTGGCCCCCGTGCTGGTGGACGCCATGGTGCCGTTCCTGGACCAGTTCCCGGCCGGGTCGATGGCCGTCGTGATCGAACCCGAGAAGGTCCGGACCCGCGCCCATGACCTCGCCGCCACCAACGAGGAATTCCTTGAGGCTGCGTGGTCGACGGCGTCCGACGGCGGGACCGCGCCGCTTGACCTGACCTCCGCGGCGTCGGCTGCCCTGCATTCCGCCAGCTTCCGCTCGCTCACCGAAACCCGTTCCGCAGCCCTCGCGCACGAGGTGTCCTGGTGGTCCATCACGTCGTTGGCCACCGACGAGGAACTGCTGCCCGACGTCGACGTCCTCAACCTGCACGCCCGGGAACCCCGCGGCTACCAGGGCGATGTCGCCGAAATGATGGACTTTATCGGCTCCCACGTGCGCGAACAGTGGCGGATCGTGGTCGTCACCGAGGGCCCCGGCCCGGCCCAGCGCCTCGCCGAGCTCTTCCACGACAACGACATCCCGTGCGCACGGGTCGACTCCCTCGACGACGAACCGCAGGCCGGGCTGATCGAGGTGACCACGGCCGCCGTCGGACGCGGTTTTGTCCTGGAGCCACTCAAACTTGCCCTGCTCACCGAGGCCGACCTGCTGGGCCGCACCTCCGCCGGTTCCACCAAGGACATGCGCCGGATGCCGTCCAAGCGGCGGAACGCCGTCGACCCGTTGCAGCTCGTGTCCGGAGACTCCGTGGTGCATGAACAGCACGGCATCGGCCGGTTCGTGGAACTGATCCAGCGGAAGGTGGCGGGCGGCGGCGACGGCGTGCGCGAGTACCTCGTGCTCGAGTATGCGCCGTCCAAGCGCGGCGCCCCCGGCGACCGGCTCTTTGTCCCCACCGACCAGCTGGACCAGGTCACCCGCTACGTCGGCGGGGACACCCCGGCGCTGAGCAAGATGGGCGGCGCGGACTGGGCCAGCACCAAGTCCAAGGCGCGCAAAGCGGTCAAGGAGATCGCCGGCGAGCTGATCCGGCTCTACTCGGCCCGGATGGCCTCCCGCGGCTACGCCTT
Source organism: Arthrobacter sp. (assembly GCA_035466775.1). Classification (GTDB taxonomy): domain Bacteria; phylum Actinomycetota; class Actinomycetes; order Actinomycetales; family Micrococcaceae; genus Arthrobacter. The sequence continues at coordinate 1,276 of DATIUQ010000231.1, read as the reverse complement.
CGGCCCCGACACTCCGTGGCAGCGCGAACTCGAGGAGGCGTTCCCGTATGTGGAAACCCCGGACCAGCTGACCACCATCAACGAGGTCAAGGCGGACATGGAGCGCGAGATACCCATGGACCGGCTGATCTCCGGGGACGTCGGCTACGGCAAGACCGAGATCGCGGTCCGCGCCGCGTTCAAAGCCGTGCAGGACGGCAAGCAGGTCGCCGTGCTGGTGCCCACCACGCTGCTCGCCCAGCAGCACTACGAGACTTTCACCGAACGGTTCTCCGGCTTCCCGCTGGTGGTCAAGCCGCTGTCCCGGTTCCAGGCCGCCAAGGAAGCCAAGGAGACGGCCGAGGGGGTCAAGGCCGGTTCCGTGGACGTGGTGATCGGCACGCACCGGCTGCTGTCCAAAGACTTCGCGTTCAAGGACCTCGGCCTCGTGATCGTGGACGAGGAGCAGCGCTTCGGCGTCGAGCACAAGGAAGCGCTCAAGAAGATGCGCACCAACGTCGATGTCCTGGCCATGAGCGCCACCCCGATTCCCCGGACCCTGGAGATGTCGCTCACCGGCATCCGCGAGACCTCCACCCTGGCCACCCCGCCGGAGGAGCGGCACCCGGTGCTGACCTACGTCGGCCCGTACACGGACAAGCAGACGTCGGCCGCGATCCGGCGCGAACTCATGCGCGAAGGCCAGGTGTTCTTCGTGCACAACCGGGTCTCCACCATCGACCGCACGGCCGCGAAGATCCGTGAACTCGTCCCGGAGGCCCGGGTGGAAGTGGCGCACGGGCAGATGTCCGAGAGCCGGCTCGAACAGATCATCGTGGACTTCTGGGAAAAGCGCTTCGACGTCCTCGTCTGCACCACCATCATCGAGACCGGCCTGGACATCTCCAACGCCAACACGCTGATCGTGGACGGGGCGGACAAGTACGGGCTCTCCCAGCTGCACCAGCTGCGCGGACGGGTGGGCCGCGGCCGCGAACGCGCCTACGCCTACTTCCTTTACCCCTCCGAAAAGCCGCTGGGCGAGGTGGCGCTGGAACGGCTCAAGGCCGTCGCCACCCACAACGAGCTCGGCGCCGGCATGCAGCTGGCGATGAAGGACCTCGAGATCCGCGGCGCCGGCAACCTGCTCGGCGGGGAGCAGTCCGGCCACATCCAGGGCGTCGGCTTCGACCTGTACATCCGGCTGGTGGGGGAGGCTGTGGCGGACTACCGCGGCGAGGCCGAGGAGAAGGCCGCCGAGATGAAGATTGAACTGCCGGTCAACGCGCACCTTCCG
>DATIUQ010000230.1:0-3971 GCA_035466775.1 Arthrobacter sp. | reverse complement strand
CGCCTCGCCAAGGAAAAATGCCGCCAGTCCTTTCCATGCATTTGGTTCCGGCCGAAGCAGTAGATCCCCGACCGTCGGCGCCGCCATCCACGAGGAAATGGCGACCACAGCCAGGGGGCACACAACCCAGATCAACGATTTTAGTCGTCGGACGGCGGCGTTGGATTCCTTGTGCGAGATGTGCTTCTCGAAAGCATCTCCGGCCGTGGCGGGATTGCGCGCAGACGGCGGAATGGTGACTTCGTAACTTCCCTTCGTGCCGTCGTCAAGGTCGGAGAGATCAGGTCGCCGCCTCCGGCGCCCATCCGGCGCGCCGCTGCCTGCGGGCCGCGTGTCGGACCTTTCAGCGTCCACGTCGGGCAGGGACCTGGCCGCAGCGTCAACATCCACCTTGGCGAGCTTGGCCCGAAGCTTCTCCGGGTCCAGCTCGGCCGGGGATATCTCAAACTTGGCCAGCCGTCCGTTGGCGGCCAAGGTTGCGACCCTGGCGGGAGAGGGGTCGGTCTGCAAGATCCAGCGGGCAAACGCGGCCGTCATCGAGTGGCAGTCGTCCTGAGCGTCGGCGTAAGCGTCCAAACCCGCGTAACCCATCTGGGGCGTGATGTGGGCCGATGTTTGGCTGAACTGCAAGTCCGCCACAGACACTGAAATATGCAGTAGTGAAACTATGCCGCGGGCACCATATCGGGCGACGCCGTGTTCCGCCAGGCTGTCTTCCGGGCCAAGGCCCAGGATGTCCTTGACGCCGTCAAAACACCGGTGATACATGCTGCTGCCGTGAGCCAGCCGAACGTCCCGGAACATCAGCAGGTCCAGCAACGACGCGTCGATGGCGCGAGCGGTACGCGGAGAGCTGTACGGACGGCGGGTCTGCGAACACGCGCGGACGAGAAACCGGGCCACGCCTGGTTCGCCGGTTTGCCCCCGGCGCTGGCCTCCGCCGGTTGCGAGGCTGTCCGGCCGGGCCAGGTCCTGCTCCAGGGCCCGGAGCGTGCGGAGGCTGAGCTGCGGGAGAAACGCGAGTGCAGCGCCAAGTTCGGCTGGCAGCTCCGAGTCGGGGCCGCTCCCGCCCAGCCGCTCATCGGCATAGGCCAGTGCGGTAATCCGCTGCACGATGGCGTTGATTTCGCCCTGGTTACTGCTGTCCCCGGTATCCCCCATGCGGACAATGTACAGCGTCAGAGATAAGCCGGTGCCGCTTCCAGCCCAAAGTACTCCTCAAGAGTGGCAATGCCCTTGGTGTTCATCTCTCCGGCCGCTTCCACCCCGATGTATCGAAGGTGCCACGGCTCGTAGTAGTAGCCGGTGATCCCGTGGAACATCCACGGGTAGCGGACCACGAAGCCGAACAGGTGGGCGTTGGCCTTCGCCCAGACCGCTGCCGGCTGGTTGGCGAACGCGGGCGTGAAGCTGTCCCTCCCGCTGCCGTCGCCAATGTCGAAGGACCAGCCGGTCTGGTGTTCCGAATAGCCGGGCCGGGCGGAGGCAGTGTCCGCCGCGGCCTGCCCCTCAGCGTTCACCCACCGGTTGTAGGTGGCGATCTGGGTGTTGAAGGAGCGGTAGCCGCTCGCAAGGGTGATAACGACGCCTGCCGCCGCGGCCGCCGCGAACATCTTCTCCGCCGCGGCCGCCGTCGTGCTGTTGAGCAGCGCCGCTTCACCGGACACAGCCAGACGCACGCGCGGCTGGACCAGGCCGGCCGGCACATAGCCGGCGGGGGAGAGCGGCCGGTGCTTGTTCACGACCACCCACGGGCTCGCCGGGTCGGTGAGCGAGTGCTTGGCTGCGGGCGCGGCAGCGGCGGGCGCCGGCGTGGTCTCTGGCGCCGTTGCCGAGGGACTCCCCGGCGAAGGCTCCGTGGACGGAGTGGCGCTGGCCGGTGCAGCGGGCGTCGCGGTGGGGGTTGTCTTCCCCGCCGACGGCGCTGCAGTGGCGGACGACGCCGGCCGGAGGGCTTCAGGGGAGCAGGCGCTCAGGGCGGCGAGGCCCGATCCTGCCAGCAGCAGCCGGCCGAAGACCCGCCTGCTGGGTGTGGGATTGACGGAATCCGGCACCTCCGGATGTTCCATGAACCCGTCGTGGCACACCTGTGCTAGACCTTGCGGAGCAGCATGCGGCGGATGGAGTGGTCGGCGTCCTTGGTGAGTACCAGCTGCGCACGGCCCCGCGTGGGCAGCACGTTCTCCTCCAAGTTGGGCTCGTTGATGCGCTTCCAGATCTCGCGGGCTGTCTGTTCCGCCTCGGCGTCCGAGAGAGTGGCATAGCGGTGGAAGTAGGACTCCGGCTGCGCGAATGCGGTGGTCCGGAGTTTGCGGAAGCGGTCCACGTACCACTCCTCAATGTAGGACGTTTTGGCATCAACATAGATGGAAAAATCGAAGAAGTCACTCAGGGCCAGCCCCTGCCGGCCGTCATGCCGCGGGCGCGCCGGCGCCAGGACGTTCAGCCCCTCGACGATCAACACGTCGGGCCGGCGCACCACCACTTCCTTGCCCGGGACGATGTCGTACGTCACGTGGGAATACCAGGGGGCGCGAACTTCCTCGGCGCCGCCCTTGATTTCGCTCACAAAGCGGAGCAAAGCGCGGCGGTCATAGGACTCGGGGAAGCCCTTGCGTTCCAGCAGCTGGCGCCGCTTGAGTTCGGCCAGCGGGTACAGGAAGCCATCGGTGGTGATGAGCTCAACATTGGGGGTGCCCGGCCAGCGGCGGAGCATCTCGCGGAGCACGCGGGCAATGGTCGACTTGCCCACGGCCACCGAGCCGGCGACGCCGATCACGAAAGGCGTGCGCTGGGTCTGTTCGCCCAGGAAGGTGGTGGTTGCCGCATGAAGCTGGCCCGCCGCCTCGACATACAGGTGCAGCAACCGCGACAGCGGAAGGTAGACCTCGCGGACTTCCTTCATATCCAGGGGGTCGCCGAGGCCGCGGAGCCGGAGAACGTCCTCCTCGTTAAGGGGCTGTTCCATCTGGGCAGCGAGCCGGGACCAGGTCTGCCGGTCCAGCTCCACGAACGGGGAGACGCCGTCGCCGTTCGCTTCATTGCGTTGCAAAGTCACCCTAGAGATTCTGCCCTCCGCCGGGCCGAGAGCGAAATGGACGGGCCGCGGCTGCCCCGGCCGGGCCGTGGAAGGCGTGTTGCACCCGTTGGTCCTACGTCCTCTGTCCGGGAAACCCGCTAGGCTTGAGTCCATGTGTGGAATTGTTGGATATGTGGGCCACTCCGCTGGCCGGGTAAATACTGGACACAATGCCCTGGACGTTGTCCTTGAGGGACTGCGGCGCCTGGAGTACCGGGGCTACGACTCTGCGGGCATTGCCGTAGTAGCAGACGGAGCTATTTCGTCCCGCAAGAAGTCGGGCAAGCTGAGCAACCTGATTGCCGAGCTCGAAGCCAGCCCGCTGCCGGAATCCCTGACCGGCATCGGTCACACGCGCTGGGCGACCCATGGCGGCCCGACGGACCAGAACGCGCACCCGCATCTCGCCGATGAGGGCAAGCTGGCCGTGATCCACAACGGCATCATCGAAAACTTCGCCGAGCTGAAGCTGGAACTCAAGCGCAAGGGCGTGACGTTCCTGTCCGAAACCGACACCGAGGTCGCGGCCGCGCTCCTGGGCGACATCTACCGCAACCAGCTCAGGGGCGACTCCGCCAACGGCGGCCTCACCAAGGCCATGCAGCTCGCCTGCCAGCGCCTCGAAGGCGCCTTCACCCTCCTCGCGGTGCACGCCGACCAGCCCGACGTCGTTGTGGCGGCCCGCCGTAACTCCCCGCTGGTCGTCGGACTTGGCGACGGCGAGAACTTCCTCGGCTCCGATGTCTCCGGGTTCATCGACTACACGCGTCGCGCCGTCGAACTTGGCCAGGACCAGATCGTGACGATCACCGCCGACACCGTGGAAATCACGGACTTCTATGGCGCCCCGGCCGAAGGCAAGGAGTACCACGTCAACTGGGACCCGGCCTCC
>DATIUQ010000229.1:0-14057 GCA_035466775.1 Arthrobacter sp. | reverse complement strand
GATACGGTACCCCTGCCGGCCACGGAGGGATCCCTCGGGACCGTCCCGTCGTACTGGCCGTCGGGAGCGCCCGGCGAGGGCATCCTGTACGGCCGCGGCGCAACCGACATGAAGGGCGGCGTCGCGGTGCAGCTGGCACTGTCCGCGGCCTTGTTCGACGGCGGGGCTGAACCGGACAAGGACGTCACGTTTGTCTTCTACGACCACGAGGAAGTCGAGGCCGTCAAGAGCGGGCTGGGCCGGCTCGTCCGGAACCACGGCAGCCTCCTGGGCGGGGACTTCGCGATCCTGCTGGAACCCACGCACGGCACCGTGGAGGGCGGGTGCAACGGCACGATCCGCTTCGAAGTGACGACCGTGGGCGAAGCCGCGCATTCCGCCCGGGCCTGGATGGGCAGCAACGCGATCCACGCCGCCGCGCCGATCCTGGCCCGGCTTGCCGCGTACGAGCCCCAGACCGTCACCGTGGACGGCCTGGACTACCGGGAAAGCCTCAACGCCGTGAAGGTCAACGGCGGGACCGCCGGCAACGTGATCCCGGACCGCTGCGTCGTGGAAATCAACTACCGGTTCGCCCCGGACAAAACCCCGGACGAGGCGGAGCAGCACGTCCGGGAACTGCTGGAAGGCTTCGACGTCGTCCGTACCGACAGCGCTGCCGGCGCCCGTCCCGGGCTCAACCACCCCGCCGCGGCGTCGTTCGTCGCCGCCGTCGGTGCCGAGCCGAAGCCGAAGTACGGCTGGACCGACGTCGCGCGCTTCAGCGAGCTGGGTATCCCGGCGGTGAACTTCGGGCCGGGCGATCCGCTGCTGGCGCACAAGGACAACGAACACGTCGACGCCGACGCGGTCCGCGAATGCCTGCGGGCGCTTCGGAGCTGGCTCACGACGTAGGGCGGGAGTAGAAACCGCAGGTCGACCAGCAGCAATACAAAAGGTCCGGAACCCCTCTCGGGATTCCGGACCTTTTTGCGTGCGGAGCAGACTGTGCCGGCTACTTGCGGGCTACTTGACGGGGATCCCGGCCACGGGAACGTGCACCACGCCGCCGGCGGCCTTCTTGGAGCCGCGCTTCTCGATCCAGATCGCGAGGCGGGAGACGGAGAAGTTGATGGCGATGTAGATTGCCGCCGCCACGAAGAACACCGGGAACAGGTAGTCCGGGCCGAGGAAGTCGGCCATGATCTGTACTTTGCGGAGCAGTTCCTCGTAGGACACGATGTAGCCCAGCGACGTGTCCTTCAGCAGGACCACAAGCTGAGCGACGAGGGACGGCAGCATGCGCCGGATCGCCTGCGGCAGTTCAATGCTCCGCCGGGAGGCGAAGCTGGTGAGGCCGATCGCGAGGCCGGCTTCACGCTGGCCCTTCGGCAGGGACTGGATGCCGGCGCGGATGATCTCGGCAAAGATCGCCGAGTTGTAGAGCACCAGGCCTGCGACGACGGCGACAAAGGAATTCGTCGCGAACACCAGCAGCACAAAGAACATCATGAGGACCACGGGCATGCCGCGCAGGAATTCCAGCACGATCCGGGTGGGGATGCGGATCCAGGCGACATCGGAGATGCGCATGAGGCACAGCACCAGGCCCAGCGGGAAGGCGATGACCGCGGCGACCGCGGCGGCGGTGAGGGTTGCCCCGATGCCGTTGCCGATCAGCACCCAGACGTCCGGAATCTGGAACACAGCCCAGCGTTCGGGTTCGAAAATGCCCTGCTGGGCCAGGATGGAAATGGACCACCAGAGCAGTCCGGCGATGGCTATGACGCCGATGATGGAACCGATCAGGGAGACTCGGCGGGCCTTGGGGCCGGGGACGTCGTACAGGACCGAGCTCATCGGGCGATCGCCACCTTTCGTTCAACCAGGTTGGCGATGTAGCCAAGCGGGACGGTTATCAGCAGGTAGAAGAAGGCGACGCCGACGAGGACCCACAGCACGGCGTCGCCGTTTGCGTTGGCGAGCTGGCGGCCGTAACCGAAGAGCTCCATCACGTAGAAGGCGCCGGCCACCGAGGAGTTCTTCACGAGGGCGATCAGAATGTTGATCATGGGCGGAATCACCGTGCGCAGGGCCTGCGGAAGGATGATGAGGGTGAGGACCTGGCTGAACTTCATGCCGATGCTGCGGGCGGCCTCGGCCTGGCCGACCGGGACGCTGTTGACGCCGGAGCGCACCGCTTCGGCGATGAACGCCGAGGTGTAAGCGCTCAGGGCGATGATGGCGGCGACCTCGAACTGCTGGAACGTCACGCCGAGCCGGGGAAGGACCACTGCGGCGAAGAAGAAAGCGATGGTCAGCGGGGTGTTCCGGACGATCTCCACGTACGTCATGCTGAAGCCGCGCAGGGCGGCGACGGGTGAGACGCGGGCCGCCGCGAGCAGGGTGCCGAAAATCAGTGCGAAGATCCCCGAGACCACGGACAGGAAGAGGGTTCTGAGAAAACCGTCCACATACGCGGGGAGGTTTTCAATGATGACGTCCATAGGTTCCTTAGGCTGCCTTGAGGGGAGTGGAGCGGGAGACGGGAATGGCGGTTGCCGGAGCCGCGTCGGGCGCGTGCCCCGGCAACCGCCACACCTGCCTAGTAGCGGTTGATCGCGGGAAGTGCGGGAGTGGTCTTGATGACCGTTCCGGCGGTGGTTTCCCAGGCCTTCTTGTACGAACCGTCCTTCTCGGCGGCTTCCAGCTGGTCGTTGATCCACATGCGGAACGCGGTGTCGTCCTTCTTCAGGCCGATGCCGTAGGGCTCCTTGGTGAAGGTCTGGTCCGAGGCCAGCTTGAAGGCGTCCGGTTCCTTGGACACGAAACCGGCCAGGATGACGTTGTCGGTGGTGATCGCTTCGACCTGCTTGTTGCGCAGCGGCTCAAGGCAGGCGGAGTAGGTGGCAGCGGGGACGAGGACTGCTCCGTACTTCTCGACGATCGTGGCGGCCGGGGTGGAACCGGTCACGGAGCAGACGTTCTTGCCCTTGACGTCTTCGGGCTTGGTGATGGACGTGTTGTCCTTGTTCACCATCAGCGCCTGGCCCGCCTCGTAGTACGGTCCGGCGAAGTCGACTTCGGTTTTGCGCTTGTCGTTGATCGTGTAGGTGGCGACGATCATGTCGACCTTGCCCTGCTTGATGAACTGCTCGCGGTTGGCGGAGACGGTCTCCACCCACTCGATCTTGTCAGCGGGGATGCCCAGCTTCGCCGCGATCAGCTTGCCGATTTCCACGTCGAAACCGACAGGCTTGCCGTCGAGGCCCTTCTGGCCGAACAAGGGCTGGTCGAACTTGGTGCCGATGACGATCTTGCCGGCGGATGAAAGCTTAGCCATGGTGCTGTCGGCCGCGAAGCTCGGCTTCTCGGCGACAGGCGGATTGGACGTGGAGCTGCTGCCGCCGCAGGCGCTCAGGCTGAGGGCCAGAGCCGCGGACGCGGCAACCAGAAGGGATTTCCTTCGGGTCAAAAATGCCTTCATGACATTCCTTTCATTGGAAGGCCGCCTTGCGGCGGCCAGGGTGCGAACTCGTCAGGGATCAGTGGGTCAGCAGCTTGGAGAGGAAGTCCTTGGCGCGGCTGCTCTTGGGGTTGTTGAAGAACTCTTCGGGGGTGTCATCCTCGACGATCTGGCCGGCGTCCATGAAGATCACGCGGTCAGCGGCCTTGCGGGCGAAGCCCATCTCGTGGGTGACCACGATCATGGTCATGCCTTCTTTGGCCAGTTGGATCATGACGTCGAGGACTTCGTTGATCATTTCCGGGTCCAGGGCAGAGGTGGGCTCGTCGAAGAGCATGACCTTCGGCTTCATGGCCAGGGCGCGGGCAATTGCCACGCGCTGCTGCTGCCCGCCGGAGAGCTGCGCCGGCAGCTTGGGGGCCTGGTGCCCGACGCCGACCCGCTCCAGGAGTGCCATGGCGTCCTTGTCGGCTTCGGTCTTCGACAGGCCCTTGACCTTGATGGGGCCGAGGGTGACGTTCTCGAGGATCGTCTTGTGGGCGAAGAGGTTGAACGACTGGAAGACCATGCCGACGTCGGCCCGGAGCTTGGCGAGTTCCTTGCCTTCTTCGGGCAGTTCCTTGCCATCGATCGTGATGACGCCGTCGTCGATTGTCTCCAGACGGTTGATGGCCCGGCAAAGTGTCGATTTGCCGGAACCCGACGGTCCGATGACGACGACAACCTCGCCCTTGCGGACATTCAGGTTGATGTCCTTCAGGACGTGCAACTGGCCGTAATGCTTATTGACGGCGTTCAGGGAGACGAGCGCGTCGCCGGGCACTTGAGTAGTCATAAGAAGAATCTAGCGAACATTACGGGTTTATGACCGCAATCACTCCTACTTCCTACGGATCGTGATTCAAGAGATACCTGCAGGTCAAGCTGCTTGAGGGCTCCTCCGACACCCTGCGGTGCCCGGTGGAGGATCCGGTGCGGATGCCCGCGCGTGCATGCCGCGCCGGACGGGCGCGGGCGAATTTCCGCGCTAACCTGTGGGCATGAGTACCGATCCGCAGCCCCAGGGAGCCACAGCACCAGCCGGAGAGCCGGCCGGAGAGACGGCCGGCAAGATCGCCCGGCCGGCCGCCGCGAAGACTTCCTCCGAACCCCGCGACACGCCACCTCCTTCCGGCATCCGGCACAAGGGCCCGCTGGAGCTTCGGCGCAAGGCTGCCAAGGTCACGATGTCGGACCGGACGCTGCTGGACACGAAGGGCCCCGGCCAGTTCGTCCACACGGACCCGTGGCGCGTCTTGAGGATCCAGAGCGAGTTCGTTGAGGGGTTCGGCGCCCTCGCCGACCTGGGCCCTGCGGTCAGCGTCTTCGGCTCGGCCCGGACCGTGCCCGGCAGCCTGAACTACGAACTCGCCGTCGAAGTGGGGCGCCAACTGGCCGAAGCCGGTCTGGCCGTAATCACCGGCGGAGGACCCGGCTCGATGGAGGCGGCAAACAAGGGGGCCGTCCAGGGCAACGGGGTGTCCGTGGGCCTCGGCATCGAGCTGCCCTTCGAGCAGGGGATGAACCAGTGGGTGGACCTGGGGATCAACTTCCGGTACTTCTTCGCCCGCAAGACCATGTTCGTCAAATACGCCCAGGGCTTCATCGTGCTGCCGGGCGGCCTTGGAACCCTGGACGAACTGTTCGAAGCCATGGTCCTGGTCCAGACCCGGAAGGTGACCTCCTTCCCGATTGTCCTGCTCGGAACGGCGTTCTGGAGCCCGATGGTGGAATGGATCCAGACCACCCTGGTGGCAGAAGGCATGATGTCCGAGGAGGACCTGGATCTGCTGCAGGTGGTGGACGATCCGGCGCTCGCCGTGGAGCTGGTGGTGGAGGGGGCCGCCCGGCACCGGAACCCCAACGGCAGCGGCACCGGCAACGGGACCGGCCCCGGAAACCCCGGCGGCACGCGGGGCTGACAGCCCACCCGCCGGACCCGCCGCCGTCTGGCACGATGGGGGAGTGAGTTTCTTCCTGGTCTTCCTTGCGATTGCGCTGGTCGGCGCCGCGTTTCTCCTCGGCACCGGCAGGGCCTCGAAAGCCTTCCGCGGCCGGCGCGGGGCGGACGACGGCGGCCTGCGCGTCCTTGACGACGGCTTTGACCAGCCGGTCGCCAACCTTCCGCCCGTACTGCTGCCCGCCGAGGTGGAACCGTCCGACGTCGACCGTCTCCGTTTCGCCGTTGGCCTGCGGGGGTACCGGATGGACCAGGTGGACCAGGTGCTGGACGAATTGCGGGACCAGCTCGCCGCCAGGGACCGGCAGGTCGCGGAGCTGGCCGCCGAACTGGGGCGCCTCCGGGATGAACCCGAGCAGGCTCCGTGAACAGTGAACGCCCCCAGGCGGAGGCGCCGGAATCGGGGCAGCGGCAAAACCGCGCTGAACTGGAAAGCCATGCCGCGGGGCCCGCGCTGCAAGGCCCGACCGCCGCGGCCTGGGGCGTGGCCGCGGCAGCCGGCGCCCGGGTGGCCCGCTGGCCCTGGTGGGTCCAGGTGGGCGGACTCTACGTCGCCGCCCGGCTCGTCAGCGCCTGCATCTTCATGGCCGCCGCCCTGCACCAGGGCTTCAACCCGTGGTTTCCCGCCAAGCCGGACTACTGGTCTTTCGTCAACATCTGGGACGCCCGCTGGTACGGCGAGGTTCTCCAGAACGGCTACCCCGCGGACCTCCCGACCGACGGCGCCGGCAACGTGCAGGAGAACGCCTGGGCGTTCTACGCCCTCTTTCCCTTCCTGGGCAGGGCAGTCGCCGGGCTGACCGGAATGGACCCGGCGTTCACGCTGACGCTCATCGCCATGGTGTGCGGGCTGGGGGCTGCGCTTGTCATCTACCGCCTCTTCCGGCATAAGGCGTCGCACCGAACGGCGCTCTGGGCTACCGTGTTCGTCGCCACGTTTCCGGTGTCGCCCGTGCTCCAGGTGCCGTACGCCGAATCGCTGAACCTGCTGCTGCTGGCTGCCGCCCTGCTGCTGGTGGTGGAACGACGCTACCTGTGGGCGATGCCGGTCGTGGTGCTGATGTGCCTGTCCCGGCCGACCGGCGTTCCGTTCGCGGCGATGGTGGGGCTGCTGTTCCTGTACCGGCTGTGGCAGGCCTACTCCGCCGGCCGGAAACCCGCGCGGGCGGAGGCCGCAGGCGTGCGGGACGCGGGGCGGCCCGGGCCCGTGCAGCACACCGGCCACGAGCTCTGGTCGCTGGCCGGGCTGACGGCGGTCAGCGGAATCGGCGCCCTCATGTGGCCGGCCATCGCCTGGGCCGTCACGGGTGACATCCAGGCCTACACCAAGACCGAAACCGTGTGGCGCGGCCATGACCTGGTGCCGTTCAAACCCTGGTTCGACACCGGCATCCTGCTCTTCGGCCCGGTGCTGGGCGTGCTGGCGCCGTTCCTCTTCGTTGCGCTGTTCACCCTGTTGATGCTGTGCCGCCCGGTGCGGGCGCTGGGCACGGAGCTGCGGCTCTGGTGCGCCTGCTACATGGGCTACCTGCTGCTCTTCCTGCACCCGCAGACCAGCACGTTCCGGATGCTGCTCCCGCTCTTCCCGCTGGCCCTCGGCGCGGCACTGGTTTCCCGGTCCCGCGCCTACCGCGGCACGGTGGTCATCATGTTCGTGCTGCTGCAGATTGTCTGGATCGTCTGGCTGTGGGCCTGGGCCCCGTTGCCCGGCGGAGGCGACTATCCGCCGTGACGCACGGCAGCTTTCGCGGCTGCCGGAGCGACGTCGGTGGGATCAGGACGCGGCGCGTCGGAAAGTCCAACGATTAGCTACAGCCGCGTTGTTACGCGATAATAGAAGGTAAGCAAGGACAAGAAGCAAACTGAGTATATGGCCCTGATGGCACCCATCACGGCCGCCGGGCAGCTTGATTGACTAAGCGGACGCAGCCCGGCCGGGCTGGTATGTCACTGGACTAATGGAGGGGATATTCCTTATGGCGGCTATGAAACCACGCACCGGCGACGGCCCGATGGAAGTGACCAAAGAAGGGCGCAGCCTGATCATGCGCGTCCCGCTCGAAGGCGGCGGACGGCTTGTCGTCGAACTCAACTCTGCCGAAGCTACCAACTTGAAGGAATGCCTCGTCGGCGTTACCGAATAGCCTCACTGCACCTTTTGATAGAGGGCGGGGTCCGCAGCCGGGTGGCAGCGGACCCCGCCCTCTTTCGTGCCGGCCGGCGGCCCGCCCCTGAGGAAGGTCCACCAGTTGCCGGCTACGCGTAAACGGCTACTTCTTGACGGCGACCAGCAGGCCGTCGCCGGTGGGCAGCATGGCCGACGCGAGGCGGTCGTCTTCGCGGATGGACTTGCCCACCTGGCGAAGCACCGCGGTGGTGGCCTCGCGTGCGGCCGGGTTGGCGACCCGGTCCTTGTCCAGCGCGTCGTTGACGATCAGCAGGCCGCCGGACTTGAGCAGGCGGATGGCCTGTTCCACATAGCCGGGGTAGTTCGGCTTGTCGGCGTCAATGAAAACCAGGTCATAGGCGGCGTCCGTCAGCCGGGGGAGGACGTCGCGGGCCCGGCCGGAAATGGTCCGCGTGCGGTTGGCCGGGCTGCCGGCTTCCTGGAACGCTTCGCGTGCGGCTTTCAGGTGCTCGACGTCGACGTCAATGGTGGTCAGCACGGCGTGCGGGCCCAGGCCCCGCAGGATGCAGACGCCGGAGACGCCCGCGCCGGTGCCGATTTCGACCGCTGTCTGGGCCTTGGACGCCGCGGCCAGGACGGTCAGGACGGCACCGACTCCCGGGCCGACCGGGGTCACGCCGAGCTCGAAGGACCGTTCGCGCGCGTGCAACAGAACCTCATCCTCGGCAGGCAGATCTTCTGCGTAGGACCAGCTCGTGGACTTATCGGCGCTCATGGAATTTCGCTTTCTGGGCGGCAGGGGAGTGTTCACCCCAGCCTACTGTGTCAGGTGGTACCCGGCCGGGAGGCGCCCCCGCTGCGGGGCGTGATGGCGGCCCCTGCGGGCGCCCGGGCACGCGGCCGCCGGGCGGCGGGGCGTTTGCGGTGCGGACTGCCGGTTCTGCCGTGGGCAGAAGGGGCTTGGGCGTCAGGTAATTCCCAGCTTATTTTGAAATGATGGAGATCCGCTCATCCGCGTGGTGATCGGCGTCGAATCAAGGATGCAGGAGCTTGCAGCCGCAAGCACCGTCCACGGCGTAAGCACCATCCACGAGGGGAGCGGACAATGTCGGGAGTGGCAGCTGTCCCTGTAACTGAAGAGTCCCAGCCTGCGGCGGAAACCGAGTGGGTCCGGCCCACGTGGGAGGAAGTGGTGACCAACCACTCCGCGAAGGTGTACCGCCTCGCGTACCGGCTCACCGGCAACAAGTACGACGCCGAGGACCTCACCCAGGAAGTGTTCGTCCGCGTCTTCCGCTCACTCGAGAACTTCAAGCCGGGCACCCTGGACGGATGGCTGCACCGGATCACCACCAACCTCTTCCTGGACCAGGCCCGGCGCAAGAGCCGGATCCGCTTCGACGCGCTGGCCGACGACGCCGAGTCGCGTTTGCCCGGACGCGAGCCCGGCCCGGAACAGAGCTTCGAATTCAACAACCTTGATGTCGATGTCCAGGCCGCCTTGGAGGAGCTTCCCCCGGATTTCCGCGCCGCCGTCGTGCTGTGCGACCTTGAGGGGCTGTCCTACGACGAGGTGGCCGTTGCCCTGGGCATCAAGCTGGGAACTGTCCGCTCCAGGATCCACCGCGGCCGGACCATGCTCCGGGAGAAGCTGGCGCACCGCGACCCGCGGCCGCAGCAGTCCCCCAAGGCCTCGCTGAAGCCGCGGTTGAAGATGCCGCGCATCGCCGGTCTGCTCTGAACCAGTCGATGCGTTTGCTCCAGCGACTGTTGGGCTGCCACGATCCGCGTCGCCGGCACCAGGAGACTTGTGATGCGTGCCGGCAACAGCTGCGCCGGGAACGGCAGTACCTCGAGCGGCTGCGTGGCGCCGGTGTCCCTTCCGCCAGCGACGACCTGACGGCGCGCCTGCTGGCCCGCACCGAGGAACTGGCCCGCAGCGCCGAACCGGCGGGCTCGGGACAGAAGGACCCGCACCGGCTGTCCTCTGAAGTGTTGGGTGCCCGCGGTTTCCGTCCCGCCCTGCGGGCCGCAGCGCTGGTGGCTGGCGGTGCGGCAGCCGCTGCCGCCCTCCTCTGCGGTTCGGCCTACGTGTTGGGCGGCGACGCGGCCCCGCAGGCGGGCGGGACGGCGGCCTCGGCGTTCCTGCAGCGCGACCTTGCTGCCTCCGCACCCGCTGCCGTCGAGGCGGGCGCCGGGACGCCCTCCGGCTGGAGCCTCACCGGCGAACCGGATTTCACCCCGGCCGGAGCCCTCACGGCGGCGCAGCTCGCCGCCCTGCGCGCCGAGGGCTGGACATGCCCCGAGCTCCGCGAACTCGGCTACCACCTGGTCTGGGCCCGGGGAGGGGTGCTGGCCGGCGTCGACGTCGTGGAACTGAGGCTCACCGACGGCAGGAATTTCGCCACCATCCTCGAACAGCACCATGGGGTGCCCGGGCAGTCCGGTACACCGGAGGGCGGGCCGCGGACGGTCCCGCCGGTCAACGTGCTCACGGGCCGTCCCGCGCCGTCGGACGGATTCACCCCCGCTGCGGTCCCGGGCGGCGCCGCCGCAGCGGGTGCAGGTGCGGAGACGCGGGGAGGGGCAGGGGCCGGCAACGGGGTCCTGTGGGTCAAGCATGGTCCCCCCTTCGCGGCCATCTTCCAGAACGGCGATGCCACTTTCACGTACGTTTCGGATGAGCCCGCGGAGCACGCCGACGACGGCGTCGCCGCCCTGGTGCATGCCGGCACCGGGACGACGGCGGCCGCCGGAGACGGGAGCGGGACCGGTGCGGGGCAAAACCTCACGACGCGGCTGGAGCGCGGCCTGGGCAGGATCATGGAGCTGCTGGCCCCGTGACCGCGGGTTCCGCCGAGTGCAGGCTCCGTGCGTCACGGCCGAATCGTCCCAGCTCCGATTGAGAGGGTAATCTTCCTACAGTGCTTGGAATCAATGGACCGGAGTTCTTACTTCTGCTGATCATCGGCCTTCTGGTGATCGGCCCCAGCAGGCTGCCCGAATACACGCAGAAGCTGGCCAACATTGTCAAGGAAGTCCGCCGGATGGCGTCCGGGGCGCGGGAGCAGATCAAGGAAGAAGTCGGCATCGATATCGATGACGTCGACTGGAAGAAATACGATCCCCGGCAGTACGACCCGCGCCGGATCATCAAGGAAGCGCTGCTGGACGATGACACCAAGCCAGTCAGCGCCGGTGCCCCGGCAGCGGCAGCCTCGGCGGTTGCTGCCTCCGCGGCTGCGGAGCGCCGGCCGGCCCGCGTGGTGGAGCGTCTCTTGGAAGGCGAACGGGCGCCCTTCGACTCTGAGGCGACTTAGCGGGGCTGCAGGCCCAGAGACATTCCCCTGAGCCCGCGCGGGACCGCGGCGAGCTTCCCGGCGATGTCCAGGAGCGCCACGGCCGACGGGGTCTCGGGGCGGCCCAGCACCAGGGGAACCCCGGCGTCCCCGCCCTCCCGGAGAAGGATGTCCAGCGGAATCTGGCCCAGCAGCGGAACGTCGGCGCCCACCGTCGCGGTCAGCCGTTCGGCCAGCACGGCGCCGCCGCCGCTGCCGAACAATTCCATCCGGCCGCCGTCGGGCATTTCCAGGTAGGACATGTTTTCCACGACGCCGGCGACGCTCTGCCCGGTCTGGGTCGCGATGGCCCCCGCCCGTTCGGCCACGTCCGCGGCAGCGGCCTGGGGCGTGGTCACCACCAGGATCTGGGCTTTCGGCAGCAGCTGGGCCACGGAGATCGCGATGTCGCCGGTTCCGGGCGGAAGGTCCAGGAAGAGGACGTCGAGGTCGCCGAAGTAGACGTCCGTGAGGAACTGCTCCAGGGCGCGGTGCAGCATGGGGCCCCGCCAGGCGACCGGCTGATTGCCGGTGACGAACATGCCGATGGAGATGACTTTGACGCCGTAGGCCACCGGCGGCAGGATCATGTCATCCACCCGCGTGGGGGCCTGCGTGATACCCATCAGCGCCGGGACGGAGAACCCGTAGACGTCCGCGTCCACGATGCCCACCCGCAGGCCCTGGGCGGCCAGCGCGCAGGCGAGGTTCACAGTCACGGAGGACTTGCCCACGCCGCCCTTGCCGCTCGCGACTGCGTACACCTTGGTCAGCGAGCCGGGTTCATTGAAGGGGATCCCGCGCTGCCTGCCGGGGCCGCGGAGCTGCTCCTTGAGGGCGTCCCGCTGCTCCTGCGTCATGACCTTCAGCTCGACATCGACGCCGGTGACCCCGGGCACGGCCGACAGCGCCGCCTCACAGTCCGCGGTAATGGTGCCGCGCAGGGGGCAGCCGGCGATGGTCAGCAGCACAGTGATGCGTACCCGGCCGCCGTCGGACACTTCCACAGTGTCCACCATGCCGAGCTCGGTGATGGGGCGGCGGAGCTCCGGATCGATCACGGTGGCAAGGGCGGCTTGCACGGCCTGCTCCAAAGGAGAGCCCGGCGGTGTGCCCTTGATGCCGCCGTCCTGGCTATCGCCGTCCGGGGTACTGCTGCCCGGGATACTGCTGTCTTGGGTGGGGTCCATGCGGTGGATGCTCAGCTCTCGGGGGATGCAGGGTGTGCCGGGGCGGCGGCGGTGTCCGGCGCGGCGCCGCGCAGCGTGTCCGGCCCAGTGCCGGATCTCTTTCCGGATTTTGGCTCGTTCCTGCTGTCGGCCTTCACGCGGGGGATTTGCTGGGTCCGGGGGCTGCGCTGTTTGTCGCGGCGCTCCTTCAGCTTTTCCTTGACCTTGTCCCGCGGCGATTCGTGCGCACCGGCCGAGGGATCGTGGGTCCGCAGTTCCTCCTGCGCCTCCAGCATGTCCTCGAGCAGGCTGCGCAGTTCGGCCCGGACGTAGTCGCGGGTGGCGACTTCCCGCAGGGCGATGCGCAGCGAGGCCAGTTCCCGGGTGAGGTATTCGGTGTCGGAGAGGTTGCGTTCCGCGCGCTGGCGGTCCTGCTGGAGGGAGACGCGGTCCCGGTCATCTTGCCGGTTCTGGGCCAGCAGCAACAGCGGCGCGGCGTAGGAAGCCTGCAGCGAGAGCATCAGGGTCAGCAGGGTGAAGCCGAGGGCCCGGGAATCGAACTGCCAGCTCTCCGGGGCAAAGGTGTTCCAGGCCAGCCAGATGACGACGAATACCGTCATGTAGACCAGGAACTGCGGCGTGCCCATGAAGCGGGCGAAGCCTTCGGTGGTCTGGCCGAACGCGTCCGGGTTCGGGGAGAACTTCGGCAGGATCCGCTGGCGGCCGCTCAGCGGGGTATCGAGGCTTCCCTTGTCCGATTTGCTGCCCGAACGGACGTGCGGGTTCCGTGGTGCGCTGTTATCAGCCAATGCGGCCTCCAAGCTTCCTTATCGGGGCGTCGTCCTCGTGGGCGCGCCAGTCATCGGGCAGCAGATGATCCAGCACATCGTCAACAGTCACCGCCCCCACAAGCCGACCGTCGCTGTTGACGACGGGGAGCGAGTTGAGGTTGTAGGTGGCCAGCGTGCGGGCCACCTCGCTGATGTGGGCCTGGTCCGACACGGGCTCCAGGGTCTTGTCCACCAGGTTGCCCAGCGGTTCGGGCGGCGGGAAGCGCAGCAGTTGCTGGATGTGGACGACGCCGAGGAAACGGCCCGTCGGCGTCTCCAGCGGGGGCCGGGCGATGAAGATCGACGACGCCAGGGCGGGGGAGAGCTCCTCGCGGCGCACGTGGGCCAAGGCCTCCGCGACGGTGGCTTCCGGGGGCAGTATGACCGGGACCGGCGTCATCAGGCCGCCGGCGGTGTCCTCGTCGTATTCGAGCAGCCGGCGGACGTCTTCGGCGCCTTCGGGCTCCATCAGCTGGAGCAGCTCTTCGGCCTGGGCGCTCGGGAGTTCCGCGAGGAGGTCGGCGGCGTCGTCCGGGTCCATTTCCTCGAGCACGTCCGCGGCACGGTTCACGTCGAGGGCGGAGAGGATCTCCACCTGGTCGCCTTCGGGCATCTCCTGCAGGACGTCGGCGAGGCGTTCGTCCTGCAGTTCGCTGGCGACCTCGAAGCGGCGCTTGTCGCTCATCTCCTGCAGCGCTTCGGCGAAGTCTGCGGGCTTGAGGTCCTCGTGGGTCGCGACGAACTGGGTGGCGGCCTGGGGCTCCGTGCGGGCGCCCTGCTGCGCGTCGGCCCAGTCGATGATCAGCGTCTCGTTGCGGCGCAGCCTGCTCAGCGGGGACAACGAGTGGCCGCGGCGGACGAAGAGCTTGCTGACAAACCAGTCGCCGGAGCGGTGCCTGTCCATCGCAATGTCCTCGATCGTGGCGTCCCCACTGCCGTCGGCGAGCGTGACGCGGCGGTCGAACATCTCGGCCACCACGAGGGTTTCGGCGCCGCGCTGTTCGAAACGGCGCAGGTTCACCAGCCCGGTGCAGATGATCTGGGTCTGGTCGATCGAGGTGATCCGGGTCATCGGCACGAAGACCCGCTTCTTTCCGGGCACCTCCACAACGATGCCCACCACGTGCGGGGCACCGCGCGTGCCCCGG
>DATIUQ010000228.1:0-67941 GCA_035466775.1 Arthrobacter sp. | reverse complement strand
TCCTGCGGGGCGTCCTCGTCGTCGACGAGTTCGCCCTGCAGCAGCGTCATCGACGGGTCGTCCGGCCCCGGACCTCCCGCCCCGGCTGCGGCCGGCGCATCAAGTTGGGCCAGCGGGGCGTAGTCCAGCAGCGAGTCGGCGTGGACCTCCGCCTTGTCGCTGCCGTTGGCGATGATGACGGCAAACCAGGGGAGGAACACGGCCCCGATGACGGGGAGGATCTTAAACCAGCCATCCACCACAAAAATCAGGATCAGGCACACCATACGGATGCCCATCGCCACGGCGTACTTGATCATCCGCTGGCGCATCTCTTCGGAATGCGCGGTGGCGGCGTCCGTGATGCTGTGGACCTCGGAATCACCGGACGGGAGGTCCGGGTTCCCGGGCACAGGCACACCGGGTCGGTTTTTGAGTGTCACGGCTGTCAGATCACGCTCCCAAGGCTTAATGCAATTCTCTCACCAACGGCAGGGCCGCCCAAACGCCGGCCTGCCGGGCGCTAAGATCGGAGGCAGGAAAATCCCGCCCCCAGCGCGGCGCCGTCCGCCGCAGAATTCCGGAGCCTCACTATGCCTGAAACAGCAACCACCGGCCGCAGCGTCCTGATCACCGGCGGAAACCGCGGAATCGGCCTCGCCATCGCCGAAGCTTTCCTCGCCAACGGGGACAAGGTGGCCGTCACGTACCGCAGCGCATCGGCGCTCCCCGCGGGCATTCTCGGCGTCAAGGCCGACGTCACGGACGAAGCCTCCGTGGACGCCGCGTTCGCAGAAGTCGAAGCCGCCCATGGACCCGTGGAGGTGCTGGTGGCGAACGCCGGCATCACCAAGGACACGCTCCTGATGCGCATGAGCGAAGACGATTTCACCTCCGTCATCGACACCAACCTCACGGGCGCCTTCCGCGTGATCAAGCGTGCGTCCAAGGGCATGATCCGGGCACGCAAGGGCCGGGTGGTCCTGATTTCCTCCGTCTCGGGCCTCTACGGCGCGCCCGGCCAGATCAACTACTCCGCATCCAAGGCCGGCCTCGTCGGCATCGCCCGCTCCCTGACCCGCGAACTGGGCGCCCGCGGCATCACCGCGAACGTCGTGGCGCCGGGCTTCATCAACACGGACATGACGGCGGAACTGCCCGAGGCCACCCAGAAGGACTACCTGTCAAAGGTTCCCGCCGGCCGCTTCGCCGAAGCCGCCGAGGTAGCCAACGTGGTCCGCTGGATCGCCAGCGACGAGGCCGCCTACATCTCCGGAGCGGTCATCCCCGTCGACGGCGGCCTCGGCATGGGCCACTAGTCCGCAAGAGCTGATAGGACTTTCAGCCCTTAGCGTTGCCCGGTATCGGGTGTGTACTGGGGCTACAGCCCCTGACCATACCGGGAAGGGCCATGATCCATGGAGGACAATCGTGGCTGAACTGAACAAGTGGGTCCCTTCGGACGTGCTGGAGCCGATCAAGCGTTTCCTGGACGGCGACCTGACCATGACGCCGTCCATCAAGGTGGAACAATTTGTGGACGGAACCACCCTGGTGGTGCGCGCGGAGGTTCCGGGGATTGATCCCGACAGGGACGTTGACGTCTCCGTGAGCGAGGGCATGCTGCATATCAGGGCGGAACGTGAGGAGAAGACCGAGCACAAGAGCAAGGACGGCTACCGCTCGGAGTTCCGCTACGGCTCATTCTCGCGCAGTGTTGCGTTGCCCCCAGGCGCCAAGGAAGAAGACATCACCGCCAGCTACAAGGACGGCGTCCTTGAGGTGCGGGCACCGGCCCCGGTCACCGCGCCCGACGCGACGGCCCGGAAGATCCGGATAGAACACCCGTAGCAGGGCTGGATGGGCGGGGCGCGAGGATCGGTCCTCCCGCCCCGTCCGGCGCAGGCAGGGGCCACCGGCCTCAGCGGGCAGCCTCCCTCGCCTCCCGCAGCCAGTCCAGGACCTCCCGGTCGAGTTGGTCCGCGGCATGCAGCTCCAAGTGGTGCATCCACACGCCGGGGGAGGGGTTGGCCACCTCCTTGAATCTGGTGGACCCGATGCGCCGCGGGAGCGCGATTGACAGCACGGCGGGAACATCGGAGTCGACGTACCGGCCCGGCCACCAGAGGTACGCGAAGCCGCGCTTCTCCCGAAACGCGACCTGGCTCTTCGTTGCCCGCACCGCGGGCGGGGTTGGCGCGGCCAGCAGCGCCTCCACCGTGCGGAACAGCTCAAGGCCCCGCGGTGAGCCGCTGAACACTTCTTCCGGCGTCGACTCCCCGCCTGCGCCCCGGGTCACAGAGCCTCCCGGTGCCGCATGACCGCCTGTTCCATGCGCGCGAGCCTACGCCCGCGGGCGGACCCGCAACTAGCCCGCTGCCGCTTCTTTGTGGGACCCGAACAACCGAAAAGGCCGGAGCCGCTGGCATGATGGACTGCAGACCCACCGTTTTTGGACGTTTGGAACAAAGGAGCTCGTATGGGACTGCTGGACAACAAGACCGCAATCGTGACCGGTTCATCGAGGGGCATCGGCGCTGAAGTCGCCAAGATCCTCGCCGCCGAGGGCGCCGCCGTCGTCGTCAACTACCGCCAGAAGGCGCCGCGCGCCAACAAGGTTGTTGCCGAGATCGAGGCGGCCGGCGGCCGCGCCGCCGCCGTCGGCGCCGACCTCACCACCCAGGAAGGCGTCCAGGCCCTGGCCAGCGCCGCGATGGAGAACTTCGGCTCGCTCGACGTCCTGGTCCTCAACGCCTCCGGCGGGATGGAATCCGGCATGGAGGAAGGCTACGCCCTCAAGCTCAACCGCGACGCCCAGGTGAACATGCTCAACGCCGCCGTGCCGCTGATGCGCGAGGGATCCCGGGTGGTCTTCGTGACGAGCCACCAGGCCCACTTCATCAACACCGTGCCCACCATGGAGAACTACGAGCCCGTGGCACGCAGCAAGCGGGCCGGCGAGGACGCCCTCCGCGAACTCGTCCCGAACCTCGCCGAGAAGGGCATCACCCTCGTCGTGGTCTCCGGCGACATGATCGAAGGCACCGTCACGGCCACCCTGCTGGACCGCTCCAACCCGGGCGCCATCGAAGCCCGACGCGCCGAGGCCGGAAAGCTGTACTCGGTGGTCGAATTCGCCGCCGAAGTGGCCAAAATGGTCACCGCCGACGTCGAGTCCGGCCACACCGAGTACGTCGGCGGGTCCGACTACTTCGACAAGAGCAGCAACTAAGGACCAGCCGTGTGGGCGGAAAACGCCACTATCACGCGGCACTAAGGAAGGCCGGGGCTTTTTGCCCCGGCCTTCCTTGGTTCTCAGGTGCCGGCCATGAGGTGGCTGTTTGGCCTCACACGCCGGCGATGTGCCGCACGACGTCGAGGTACGGCAGGTTCACGGCCGCGTCCGCCACCGCGCGGACCGCCGGCTTCGCGTTGAACGCCACGCCGATCCCCGCGGCACCGAGCATGTCCAGGTCGTTGGCGCCGTCGCCCACGGCAATCGTGTGGGCCATCGGGATGCCTTCCCTGGCGGCCCATTCGCGCAGGTATTTCTCCTTCGCCGCCCGGTCAATCACCTCGCCGGTCACTTTCCCGGTCAGGGCGCCGTCGGCGATTTCAAGTTCATTGGCGATCCAGTAGTCGAGTCCCAGTCCCTCGGCAATCGGCTGCAGGATCTGGTTGAATCCGCCGGAGATGACGGCCACCACGTGGCCCGCGGTCTGGAAAGCGGCCACGAGTTCCGCCGCGCCGAGACTCAGCGTCACTTCGGCACGCACGGAATCGACGACGTCGGCCGGCAGCCCGGCGAGTACCGCCACCCGTGCGTGCAGGCTCTCGGCGAAATCCAGCTCGCCGCGCATGGCGGCCTCCGTCACGGCGGTCACTTCTTCACGCTTGCCGGCGTAGGCGGCCAGGAGTTCGATCACTTCCTGCTGGATCAGGGTGGAATCCACGTCCAGAATGAGGAACTTCCGCTGCGCATTCCGCAGCGAGGCGGGGACAATGGCCGTGTCCACTCCGGCGGGCAGGTTTTCCGTCGCCGCGCCGCGGAGTCCGGCGAGTGCTGCCAGTGCGGCCTCTCCATCTGCCGCTCCGGCGGCCGGGTCAACGCTGCCGTCCGCTGTGTAGACCTCGAAGCGGGAGTCGCCGGTGCGCGTTTCGGCGTCGAGCGTCAGTCCCGCCGCGGTGAGCAGCGACCGGAGCCGCTGCACCTCGGGAAGGGTCAGTTTCGGGGCATAGCTCACTGCGGTCACCTGGAGGGTCATGTCTGCAATCCTAGCGATCAGGCGGATCGGGATCCGAATTCGTTGCGCTCCGGTGACGCCTCCGCGGCCCGGCCTTGGGCGCCGGACCAGCACCCGGCCCGGGCCAGGTGTTCCGGTTATCAGTCGTCCGCTTTTATGTCCTAGTGTCTACTCCTATGAGTGATGTTCTTGAAATGGCCGCCGTCAGCGTTGTGCGTGGGGCAAAAACCCTCCTGGACAAGGTCGACTGGCAGGTCCGGGAAGGCGAGCGTTGGGTGATCCTGGGACCCAACGGCGCCGGCAAGACCACACTGCTGCAGATCGCCGCGGCGCGGATCCATCCCACGAGCGGGATGGCAGGCATCCTCGAGGAGATCCTCGGCGCCGTCGACGTCTTCGAACTACGGCCCCGGATCGGCCTGTCCTCGGCCGCTCTGGCCAACCAGATCCCGGAACACGAGAAGGTCCTCAACGTGGTCGTGACGGCCGCCTACGGAGTGACCGGACGGTGGCGCGAGGGGTACGAGAAGGACGACGAACGCCGCGCCTTTTCGCTGCTGAACGAGTGGGGCATGGGCCCGCTGCTCAACCGGCCCTTCGCCTCGCTCTCCGAGGGGGAGCGCAAACGCGTCCAGATTGCCCGGGCCCTGATGACGGATCCGGAACTGCTGCTGCTTGACGAGCCCGCCGCCGGGCTTGACCTGGCCGGCCGCGAGGATCTTGTCTACCGGCTCAGCGAGCTGGCCCGCGACGAGGCCGCCCCCGCCATGGTCCTGGTCACGCACCACCTCGAAGAAGTCCCGCCGGGCTTCACGCACGCCATGCTGATGCGCGACGGCGGCGTGGTGGCCCAGGGCCCGATCGAAGGCGTCCTCACCGCGGAGAACCTGAGCCAGACCTTCGGCCTGCCGCTGGACGTCAGCGTCACCGCCGGCCGGTACACGGCCACCGCACGCCGCTGAACGGCCCGCTGACCGCGCGTGGAGTTCTTCAATAGCGTCTTCATTTTCTTCGCCGGACTCTGGGCCGGGACCATCAACAGTGTGGTGGGCTCCGGGACCCTGGTGACCTTCCCGGTGCTGATCGCCCTCGGCTACGCGCCCGTCACCGCATCCATCAGCAACGCGATGGGCCTCGTGGCGGGGAATGCCTCCGGCGCCTGGGGCTACCGCAAGGAGCTCGCCGGACGCGGCAGGCAGCTGCTCAAGCTGCTGCCCGCCTCGCTGCTGGGCGGCATCACCGGCGCCTATCTGCTGCTGCACCTGCCCGAGCAGGTCTTCTACTACGCCGCCCCCGTCCTGATTGTGCTCGCCCTGCTGATGGTGGCCTTCCAGCCCCGGCTGCAGCAGTGGGTCCGTAACCGGGAACAGAATCCCGAGCACGCCATCCGGGACCGCCGCCACGGCGTTGTCCTGGTGGTTCTCGTGTACCTCGCCGGCGTGTACGGCGGATACTTCGTCGCGGCGCAGGGCATCCTGCTGGTCGGGATCCTGGGCATCTTCATGACCGGAACCATGCAAAACGCCAACGCCATGAAGAACATCCTGGTCCTCGCCGTCAACGTCGTGGCGGCCGCTTCCTACCTGCTCTTCGCCTTCGGCCGGATCGACTGGACCGTCGTCGGTCTGATCGCCGTGAGTTCGCTGATCGGCGGTGTCATCGGCTCCAAGGTTGGCCGCCGGTTGTCCCCGGTGGTCCTGCGCGGGGTCATCTTTGTCCTCGGACTCGTTGCCCTGGGGTTCATGATCGCCAACCTGTTCAAGTGATCCCGTCCCGTGACTCCTGAACCTTCCCCCAAAATCCTCCGCTGAAATGGCCCGCCAGTGACCTTCCACCACCTTGAGTCCGCCGACGACCCCCGGGTCTCCGACTACACCCAACTCACCGACGTGCACCTGCGCAAGCTCCGCGAACCCGCCGAGGGCATGTACATCGCCGAGTCCTCCCGGGTGCTCCGCCGCGCCCTCGCGGCAGGACACCGGCCGCGGTCCTTCTTCCTCGCGGAGAAATGGCTTGAGGACCTCGCCGACGTCTTTGCGCAGTACCCCGACGTCCCCGCCTACATCGGTTCCGCCGCCCTGCTTGAGGACATCACCGGCTTCCACCTCCACCGCGGCGCCATGGCAGCCATGCAGCGCCCCGAACCTGTTCCGCTGCCCGTGCTCCTCGCCGGGGCACACCGGGTCGCCGTGCTGGAAGACATCGTGGACCACACCAATGTCGGCGCGATCTTCCGCTCCGCCGCCGCCCTGGGCGTCGACGCCGTCCTCGTTTCGCCGCGCTGCGGGGACCCGCTGTACCGCCGCAGTGTCCGGGTCAGCATGGGAACGGTGTTCCAGGTGCCGTGGGCCCGGCTGGAGGACTGGCCGGGGGACCTCCAGGTGCTCCGGGACGAGGGCTTCACCGTGGCGGCCATGGAGCTCACCGGCGACGCCGTGGACCTCGATGAGCTGGCTGCCCGCCGGCCGGCGAAACTCGCCCTCGTCCTTGGCACCGAGGGTGCCGGCATGAGCGCCGGCACCCTCGCCGCCGTCGACCTCGCCGTCAAGATCCCCATGCGGCCCGGTGTTGACTCGCTCAACGTCGCGGCAGCGTCCGCCGTCGCGTTCTGGGAGCTCCGGCCGCGCGACTGATGCGGGGTACTGAGGCCGGGGCGCTGAAACCCCGCTGGTGAACCGGGCTGTTGAACCGGGCTGCTGAACGGCGCCGCTGGTCAGGCGGCGGACGTGTCGATCTTCCGCTATGATTGGTAGCTGGCCGTCCGGTGCATTCCGAGGCCATCCCACTCATACCTGGCAGCTGGCAAAATCCAGTTGTGCGAACAAAGGTCCAATTATGCAGTCAAATATCCACCCGAAGTACGAAGCTGTTGTTTTCAACGACCTGGCTTCCGGCGTCAAGTTCCTGACCAAGTCCACCGTGTCTTCCAAGAAGACCATCGAGTGGGAAGACGGGAACACCTACCCGGTTATCGACGTCGAAATCTCCTCCGAGTCCCACCCGTTCTACACGGGCAAGCAGCGCATCATGGACTCTGCTGGCCGCGTCGAGCGCTTCAACGCTCGCTTCAAGGGCTTCGGCGGCAAGAAGTAACTTCTTCTCCCCAAGGTCTTTTGGAAAGCCCGCACCGGCAACGGTGCGGGCTTTTTGCGTCCGGAGGCACTGTGCGTCCGGAACGCCGCCGCGTGGCAGGATTAAGGGCATGACAACCCTTCGCCCGGTTCCCGGTTCCAGCAGCGCCGACGGCGGCACAGGCCGCCACGGGGAGTACAAGGTTCCCGGCGGGAAACTCGTGGTGGCCGATCTCGACGTCGTCGACGGGGTCCTCGCGAACGTCTCGCTCAGCGGTGACTTCTTCCTGGAGCCCGACGAAGCGCTGCTGGACATCAACCGGGCGCTCACCGGCCTCCCGGCGGAGTCCGGCGCGGCGGACATTTCCGCGGCGGTGGCAGCGGCCCTCCCGGCCGACGCCGTCCTGTTCGGCTTTTCCGCCGACGCCGTAGCTGTCACTGTCCGCCGTGCCCTCGCGAAGGCCACCGGCTGGGCGGACCACCACTGGAACATCATCGGGCCCTCCGTGCTGCCCACGCACGTCAACGTCGCCCTCGACGAGGTCCTGACCGAAGAGGTGGGCGCGGGCCGCCGCAACCCGACCCTGCGCTTCTGGGACTGGGAGGAACCGTCAGTGGTGATCGGCAGCTTCCAGTCCGTCCGGAACGAACTGGACCCCGCCGGCATCGAACGCCACGGCATCAGCGTCGTCCGCCGGATCAGCGGCGGGGGAGCGATGTTTATGGAGGCCGGCAACTGCATCACCTACTCGCTCTACCTGCCGCAGACCCTGGTGGACGGCATCAGCTTCGCCGACTCCTACGGCTTCCTGGACGCGTGGGTGATGGCGGCCCTCGAGAAGATGGGCATCAGCGCCTTCTACGTGCCGCTCAATGACATCGCCACGGAGCAGGGAAAGATCGGCGGCGCCGCGCAGAAACGGCTCGCCAACGGCGGCATGCTGCACCACGTCACCATGAGCTACGACATCGACGCGGACAAGATGGTGGAGATCCTGCGGATCGGCAAGGAGAAGCTCTCCGACAAGGGCACCCGCAGCGCGAAGAAGCGCGTGGATCCGCTCCGCCGCCAGACGGGCCTGGCCCGGACCGAGATCGTCGCGGCCATGATGGACGTCTTCGCGGAACGCTACGCCGCGACCCCCTCGGAGCTCACGGACGCCGAACTGGCCGCGGCCCATCACCGGGTCGAGGCCAAGTTCGGCACCGCCGAGTGGCTGCACCGCGTCCCTTAGGCCCGTCGATTGCTCCGTAGCTGCCGTTTTGGGCCGCGAAAAGGGCCGTTACGGAGCAGCGGATGCCTCGCCTCGCAAGCTCGGCCAGGGAACCCTGCCGGCGTGGGCCCAAGCAGTCGATGCGGGTTAGCCCGCGGCCTGTGCTGTCAGGGAGCGGTGCAGGTGGCTGCGCTGTTCGATGATGATGCGGCGCAGCGCCCGGGGGGCCTCCGGGTGGCCGGCAAGCCACTCATCCGTCCGGACGACGACGGCGTGCGTGTCCGGAGTGCCGCCGTCCAGGTCCTGGCCTGCCGGGTAGAGCCCGCGGACAATCCGGCTGGCGATTTCGATGCTGCGCCCGGCCCACACGTCCTCGAGGCACTCAAAATAGCGGTCCACGAATCCGCCCAACAGGGCCGCCGGGGCCGTGTTGAACCCTGCGATCGTGGCGCTCAGCAGCTGGTTGGAGAGCGACGTGCCGTGCACCGCCTCCTGCCAGGCGGCCTCCTTTACGGCAGCGTCGGGGCGGGCGGCGAGGGCGGTGGCGTGCCCGGACTTGCCGGCGGCGGTGTTGTCCCGGGCCAGCTCGCCTTGGAGCTGCCCAGCGGTGGCCTGCCCGTTGGCGGCCAGGGCATGCCAGAAGTTCCAGCGGAGCTCCGCATCCACGGACAGGCCGTCAATCACCGTGCTGCCGTCCAGGATGCCGCGGAGCAGGTCCAGCCGACTGCCGTCATAGCGGCTGGTCGCGGCGACCGTGCGTGCCCACGCCAGCTGCTGGTCGGAGCCCGGCGCGGCCCGCTGCAGCTCATCGGCTGCCAGTGACAGGAAGCCGCGGCGTACCGTGTCCCGCGTGGACGCGGGCACGTAGCGTTCGATCGCGGTGGACGCGTTGCCCAGGACGTTCAGCAGCACGCCGATGCCGGTTTCCGCCGGGCCGAAGCGCTGCACAGCCTCCACGTAAAGGGACGACGGCGTGACGGCGTCGCGGGCCGAATCCCAGAGGGCGGTCCAGCACAGTGCCCGGGCCATCGGATCCGTCAGCGCGCTGAGCGAGGCCCGGACGGTGGCTTCGGAGCGAGGGTCCAGCCGGACCTTGGCGTAGCTGAGGTCCTCGTCGTTGACCAGCAGCAGGGCCGGCCGCGGCTTGCCGGCCAGGGCCGGCACGTCGGTATGGGCGCCGCTGACGTCGGTCTCGACGCTGTCCGTGCGGACCAGGGCGCCGGCGTCGTCCATCTCGTACAGGCCGATCCGGAGCCGGTGCGGCCGCGGCTCCTGCCGGCCCGTTGTCGGGTCCACGGCGTCCTGGTGCAGGGTCACGGTGCCGAGGACGCCGTCGTGCTCTTCGATCGCGGTGGTGAGGGTCGAGATGCCGGAGGTCTGCAGCCACCGGCGGGCCCAGTCCCCGAGGTCCCGGCCGGAGGATGCGCTGAGCGCGGCCAGCAGGTCGGCCAGGGTCGTGTTGCCGTACGCATGGTCCTTGAAGTACTGGCGCGAGCCGGCCACGAAGGCCTCGAAGCCCACGTAGGCGACGAGTTGCTTGAGCACCGAGGCGCCCTTGGCGTACGTGATGCCGTCAAAGTTCTGCTTTGCTGCCTCGAGGTCGGGGATGTCGGCGACGATCGGGTGCGTCGTCGGCAGCTGGTCCTGCACGTAAGCCCAGGCCTTGCGGTTGTTCGCGAAGTTCACCCAGGCCGTGGCCCAGTCCGTGGTGCGGTCCACGCCGAGGGTGCCCATGTAGTCCGCGAAGGACTCCTTGAGCCACAGGTCGTCCCACCACTGCATCGTGACCAGGTCGCCGAACCACATGTGGGCCATCTCGTGCAGCAGGGTGTTGGCGCGGGCCTGGTACTGCGAATCGGCCGCCCGGGACGTGAACACGTAGGTTTCCGTGAACGTCACCAGCCCGGGGTTCTCCATGGCGCCGAGGTTGTATTCGGGCACAAACGCCTGGTCGTACTTGCCCCACGGGTACGGGAAGTCGAAGAGCTCGTTGAAGAAGTCCAGGCCGTTCTTGGTGAGGGCGAAGAGCGCGTCGGGGTCGAACGACGGCGCCATGGACGCCCGGCAGTAGAGGGCCAGCGGCACCTCCAGGCTGCTGCCGTCCACGAGGGTCCCGCGCCAGGAATCCCCGGCCTTGAAGTACGGGCCGGCCAGCACCGTCGTGATGTACGTGGACATCGCCTTCGTGGGGGCGAAGTCCCAGCGGCTGGTGTCCGGATCGCTGGTCAGGAGCGTGCGCGCTGTCTCGACGCCGTTGGAGGCCACCTGCCAGTCCGAGGGCGCCATGACGTGGAAGGTGAACTCCGCCTTCAGGTCGGGCTGTTCGAAGTTCGCGAAGACCCGGCGGGCGTCGGCGGGCTCGTATTGGGTGTACAGGTAGCACTCGCCGTCGGCCGGGTCGAAGAAGCGGTGCATGCCTTCCCCGGAGGTGCTGTAGAGCGCGGTGCCTGTGACCGTGACCTGGTTCTCGGCCTGAAGGTTGTCCAGCCGGATCCGGGAGCCGTCCACGACGTCCTTGACGTCAAGTCCCTTGCCGTTGAGGAAGACGCTGTGCACGTCGCTGCTGATGAAGTCCAGGAACGTGGAGGTCCCGGGATCACCGGCGGAGAAGTTAATGACGCTGCGGCTCGTGTACCCGGCAACATCCGGATCAGCGGCCTGCCGGACATCCAGGGAGACGTCGTAGCTGTGCGTGGTGATCAGGGCTGAGCGGGTTGCGGCTTCATCGCGGCGCAGGTTCTGGTTTGACACCCAGCTATCTAATCATGAGGTACGCGGCGCCCAGCCCCAGCGCGGCAATCAGCAGCCAGGACGCCAGTGCGGCCAGCAGGGCCCGCGCGCCGGTGTGCAGCAACTGGCCCACCCGCACCGCCGAACCGAGGCCGAACAGGGCCATCCCCAGCAGCACGTCCTGAAGCACCGCGGCGGCGTCGAGGACGGCGGGGGAGAGCCAGCCCGTGGTGCGCAGGGCCGCCAGGGCGACGAACCCAAGCACGAACAGCGGGACGATGGGCGGCCGCTTTAGTCCGTCGCCGGCGTCGGCGGTGCTGCGGTGGTGCAGGCCGGCGGCGGCGACCATGGGAGCCAGCAGGATCACCCTGGTGAGTTTGACGACGACGGCCACCGCCAGCGCCGAGGCCCCCGCGGTCTGCGCGGTGGCCACCACCTGCCCGACGTCGTGCACCGAGGCCCCGGCCCAGGCGCCGAACACCTCGGGGCTGAGTCCCAGCGGCCGGATCAGCAGCGGCATCACCCCGATGGCCAGGGTGCCGCACAGGGTCACCAGGGCCACCGGAAGCACGGTGTCGTGCTGCCGGATCCGGCGCGCCGCTGCCATCGCCCCGATGGCCGAGGCCCCGCAGATGGAAAAGCCGGTGGCGATCAGCAGCGACACGTGCGGCGGCAGCCGGAAGAGCCGGCTGATGCCGTATGTTCCGGCGAAGGCCGCCAGGACCACCCCCGTGATCAGCAGCAGCGCGCTCCAGCCCAGTCCGAGCACATCCACGAGGCTCACCTTCAGGCCCAGCACCACGATCCCGGCGCGCATCAGGTGCTTGCCGGCGAAGTCCAGTCCGGGCCGGCCCGCTCCTGCGGTCCAGCCGGACAGCCCCGGGACGTTGGCGGCGAGGAGCCCGAACGCCACGGCCAGGGTCATGGCCGGAAGGACGGGAACCAGGGTGTGGACAGCGAGGGCCAGCACGACGGCGGCGGCCGCGGCCAGGAGGCCCGGGAACAGGTCCGGGAACAGCCTGGCCCTGCGCAGGTGTGTGGGAGTAAACGGTGGCACGCATCAACCTTGCCCCAACCGCGCGGAAATGCGTGCACGCGCCACGGCGGCCGCCCCGCGGTCAACTCCGGTTTCCGGCCCGGGGACGGCACCACAGGTCGCTTGCCGCTGCCTGGCACCACGCTGCCGCGGGCCCGGAAATGATTTCGCAACAAAAAGGTGATTGTCTAGAGTCCATGTCTGACCTATTCCAGGATTACTCAGTGGCCGCCGAACGCACCGGCGCCTACGACGAGATGTTTACCCCCGGGCAACAGGCCCGGAAGTCCTACGGGCAGGTTGCCGGGGCCCTGCGTGAACTCTCGCTCGCTGATGTCACCGCGCGCGCCGATTCCATGGCGCGGACCTTCCTGGACCGCGGCGTCACCTTCGACTTCGCGGGGGAGGAGCGGCCCTTCCCGCTCGACATCGTGCCCCGGGTCATCCCGGCCGACGAGTGGACCGTCCTGGAAAAGGGCGTGGCGCAGCGCGTGCGGGCCCTCGAAGCGTTCCTCAACGACGTCTACGACAAGATGACCGTGGTGGCCGACGGCGTCATCCCGCGGCAGCTCGTCACGACGAGCGCCCACTTCCACCGCCAGGTGCATGGCTTCGAGCCGGCCGGAGGCGTCCGCGTCCATATCTCCGGCATCGACGTCGTCCGCGACGCCGCAGGGACCTTCCGGGTGCTCGAGGACAACGTCCGCGTCCCCTCCGGCGTCAGCTACGTCCTGGAGAACCGCCGCGCCATGGCCAAGGGCCTGCCCGAGGCCTTCGGCCAGCAGCTCATCCGGCCGGTCGAGGAATACCCGCGCCGGCTGCTATCCGCGCTGCGCAAGACGGCTCCGTCCGGCGTCGACGACCCCACCGTGGTGGTCCTGACCCCCGGCGTCTTCAACAGCGCCTACTTCGAGCACACGCTGCTCGCGGGCCTGATGGGCGTGGAACTCGTCGAAGGCCGCGACCTGATCTGCCGCGGCAACCGGGTCTACATGCGCACCACTGCCGGGGAGCAGCGCGTGGACGTGATCTACAAGCGCATCGATGACGAGTTCCTGGATCCGCTGCAGTTCCGCGCCGACTCCATGCTCGGCTGCCCTGGCCTGGTCAACGCGGCCCGCGCCGGCGGCGTCACCATCGCCAACGCCGTGGGCAACGGCGTCGCCGACGACAAACTGGTCTACAGCTACGTTCCGGACCTGATCCGCTACTACCTCAACGAAGAACCCGTGATCGCCAACGTGGACACCTTCCGGCTGGAGGAAAAGGAAGCCCGGGAAGAGGTCCTGGACCGCCTGGACGAGCTCGTGGTCAAGCCCGTGGACGGTTCCGGCGGCAAGGGTCTGGTGATCGGCCCGGATGCCTCCAAGGAGGAACTCGATGCCCTGCGCAAGCGCGTCATCGCGGACCCCCGCGGCTGGATCGCGCAGCCGGTCCTGCAGCTGTCCACTGTGCCCACCCTCAGCGGCGACAAGTTCGGCCCGCGGCACGTGGACCTCCGTCCCTTTGCCGTCAACGACGGCGACGACGTCTGGGTTCTGCCCGGCGGCCTGACCCGGGTGGCGCTCAAGGAGGGCTCCCTGATCGTGAACTCCAGCCAGGGCGGCGGCTCCAAGGACACCTGGGTGCTTGCCGATTCGCCGGAGGTGCCGGTGGAGGCCCTGCCGCGCCCGGCCATCGCGGTCCGCGAACGGGTTTCGGTCTGGCCCGTTGAGAGCAACTGGCGCGACAGCCAGAAGGAGCAGCAGCAATGACCCGCGGCACCGTACCGACCAATTTTCCGCTGACCTGCTCTTCTCAGATTTCCGATGCGCTGGAGGTAACCGCGAATGCTTAGCCGTATCGCCGAGTCCCTGTTTTGGATCGGCCGCTACGTGGAACGGGCTGACGGCACCGCCCGGATCCTCGACGTCCACCTGGAGCGGCTCAACCACCTGCCGATGGAGGAACAGCGCAGCGTCGCGCAGGAACTCCTCGCCGTCATGGGCGCCCGGGCGCAGAGCGAGGACTTCGGCCTTCCCGAACTGCTCAACGCCCTCGCGTACGACAAGCAGAGTGCCACGTCCATTGCCGGCTCCCTCGGCGCGGCGCGGGAGAACGCCCGCCGAGCCCGGGAAACTGTGTCGTCCGGGCTGTGGGAGAGCCTGAACACCACGTACTACGGGCTCAACCAGCACCGCAAGGACGTCGTCGGCACCTACCGCTTCTGCAACTGGGTGCTGGAACGCACGGCCATGGTCAGCGGCCTCGCCGACACAACGGTGAGCCATGACGAGAGCTGGCAGTTCCTGGTCCTCGGCCGGTCGCTGGAACGCGCCGACATGACCGCGCGGATGCTCTCCACCCGTGATGTGCTCTCCGCCGGGATGTCGTGGGTGAACATGCTGCGCTGCGCCGGTGCCTACGAATCGTTCCTGCGGACCCGCCGGGCAGCGTTCGGCGACCAGCACGCCGCCGAGTTCCTGCTCCTGGACCGGCTGTTCCCGCGCTCCATCGTGTACGCGCTGCGGGACGCCGACGAATGCCTTGCGAAGCTGGACCCCTCGGCCCAGCGCGTCGGCTTCATCAACGACGCCCGCCGGATCGTGGGCCAGGCCCGCACCTTCCTCGAGTTCCACCGCACCGACGACCTGATGTCGGAACTGCCGGAGCACATGGAACGCGTGCAGAAGGCCGTCTCGCAGGCCTCGGACGCCATTTCCCGTAAGTACTTCAATCAGGCAGACGAACTGGCCTGGGTGGGAGAAGTTTCATGACCCGGCTGAGTATCATCCACAAGACGGCGTACAAGTACAACAAGCGGGTCACGCTGTCCTACAACGAGGCCCGCATGACACCGCTGACCGATCCCCAGCAGGTGGTGCTGGAGTCCTCGTTGAAGGTCTCGCCGTCCCAGGCGGCGCTGAGCAGTTACCGCGACTACTGGGGTACCCGGGTTTCCGCTTTCGACATGCAGATGCCGCACGAGCACCTCGAAGTCCTGTCCACCACCACCGTTGAGGTGCACCGGGTGGAACGGATCCCGTCCGAGGCGGACATCGTGGGCTGGGACGTCCTCGGCGCCCCTGAAACGCTCAACAAGTTCAGTGACTGGATTCCGCAGTCGCAGCTCACCGGTCCCGGCGCCGAGGTCCTCGGGATCATTCCCGGCGTCGTCGAGGGCCGCAACCCGCACGAGGCCGCCATGGCGGTCTTTGAATGGATGCGCGGCGAAATGACCTACATGAAGGGCTCCACCGGCGTCACCACCAGCGCCGAGCAAGCCTGGAACCAGCGCCAGGGCGTCTGCCAGGATCTCGCGCACCTGGCGATCGGTGCGCTGCGCAGCCGGGGCATCCCGGCCCGCTACGTGTCCGGCTACCTGCACCCGCGCTCGACGGCGGACCTCGGCGAGACGGTCGCCGGGCAGTCCCACGCCTGGCTGGAATGGTGGGACGGCGAATGGCGCAGCTGGGACCCCACCAACCACAAGCCGGCCGGCGACTTCCACGTGACCGTGGCGCGGGGCCGGGACTACCGCGACGTGCCCCCGCTCAAGGGGATCCTGTCCGGCGGCGGCGGCTCGGCCCTCAGCGTGAGCGTGGAGATCACCCGCCTGGCCTGAGCCCCGGCGCCACCCGCCGTGCCTTCGTGGTGGCCTATTCGAGGCCGGAGCGGGTGGCGTCGTCCAGGGGCGTCCACCAGGTCAGCGGCGGCGCCACCTTGAAGCGGCGTCCCGTCACTGTTTCCGGTGTGATCCGCACGAAGTGCTCCTTTTTGCCCGCCTGCCACGGGAACAAGAGCAGGCCCACGGTGTCCAGGACCTCCTGCTGGTTCTGCACCGGCGCGGCCTGGCCCTTGATCACCACACTCCAGGCGATGCCGCTGTCCGCGTCCACACCGTCGGCCTCCACTGCCACCGGGGTGTCGCCCGTGGCCGCCTGGAGCTTGGTGCCGCCTGCGGTGCGGAACACGAGGGTACCGTGGTCCACCTTGTAGTTGATCGGGAAAATGTCGGGATGATCGTCCACCCACACCGCCAGCCTTCCCACGGAGACGCCGCGTAAGAGCCGCCAGCATTCGTGGTGGTCAAGGTTTTCTACTTCATATGCCTGCTGGTGTTTGCCCAGGTTTGGATCAGTACTCATGGTGCCGATCCTATGCCGGGCCCGTGGCGGCGGGTAGGGCAAAAGGTCACAAACGGGGGCAACAAAGTCCGGCTACTAGGGTCTTTAAACCCGCAACGGGGTATTCTGGCATCACTATCGTCAGCGCCGACGATCGTTGTGTCCGTTGTAGGGAATTGGGGCCAGGAGCATGCATTCAATCGGGGGAAATCCGGACCAGGCGGCCACTGAGCCGCAGCCCATGATTGACGGTGTCCTCAAGGGATTCGTGTCCAGGGCCGAGGAATTGCTCCAGTCCCAGGAGCGGATGGCCGGGCTGCTGGAAGCGGTCGTCGCTGTTGCCGAGGACCTCAGCCTGGATGCCGTGCTGGAGCGCGTGGTGCAGTCCGCGTGCCGGCTTCTTCATGCCCGCTACGGCGCCTTGGGCGTCATTGGCGACGACCGCGCGCTCAGTCACTTCATCACGGTCGGCATCGACCAGGAACTGGCCCACCGGATCGGTCCGCTGCCCACCGGCCATGGAGTCCTGGGCCTGCTGATTTCAGACCCCCGCCCCCTGCGGCTCCACGACCTGCGCCAACATCCGGAGTCCTACGGCTTTCCGGCGAACCACCCGCCCATGCAGTCCTTCCTCGGTGTCCCGGTGCGGGTCCGGGACGTGGTCTTCGGCAACCTCTACCTCACGGAAAGGGAAGATGGCAGCGACTTTTCGGCCGAGGACGAGGGCCTTGCCGTGGCGTTGGCGGCGGCCGCCGGGGTCGCCATCGAAAATGCCCGCCTCTACGACGACGCCCGGCGCCGCGCCCGGTGGCTGGAAGCGTGCATGGACGTCTCGGGGCTCATGCTCAGCAACGACCGCGACTACACCTCCGGGGGACTGGACCCCATCGCGAGCCGGGCACTCCAGGAGTCGGGCTCGCACCTCGCCCTGCTGGTGGCCCCCGCCGCCGACGGCCACGGCCATATCGTCGCCGGGGTCGCCGGCCAGCGCAGTCCCCAGTTCAGCGGCCGCCGGCTCACGCTGGACTCACCTTTGCTGGAAAGCGTCCTCGACGGCGGGGAGCCCGTTGTGCTTGATGACGCGTCAGCCCTGTTCGGCGAGATCGACAGCGGGATCACCGGACCGATGCTCGCGGTGGCACTCAGCACCCAGGGAGCACATCACGGGCTCCTGCTGCTGGTCCGGGATCCGGACGCGCTGCATTACGCGCGGACGGACATCGAGATGGGCGCCGTCTTCGGTTCCCATGTCGCCCTCGCCCTGGAGCTTGCCCGCGTCCACCGGCTCCGCGAAGAACTGCTGGTCTTCACCGACCGGGACCGGATCGCCCGCGACCTCCACGACCTCGTCATCCAGCGGCTGTTCGCCGCCGGGCTGAGCGTCCAGAGCCTGACCCGCTTCACCAAGGACGACCTCGCCACCGAACGGATCCGCACCATCACCGGCGAGCTTGACGAGGCGATCAGAAGCCTGCGGGACACCATCTACTCGCTCAAAAGCAGCGGCGGGGAAACGGAGCTGCTCAGCGGTCGGATCCGGCGCGTGACACGCAGCTCGGCGAAGTCCATGCCGTTCACACCGAACCTCACCATCACGGGGCCCGTGGATGCCGTGACGCCGGACAAGGCGGACAATGTCGTGGCCGTCGTGTCGGAGGGCCTCAGCAACGCCATCAGGCATTCGGGCGCGGACTCCATCTCCGTGTCCGTCGGCGTCGTCAAGGGCAAGGTCACAGTGGTCATCACGGACAACGGCGCCGGCTTCGCCGAACCGGAAAAACGCAGGGGGCTCGCGAACCTGGAGGATCGGGCGCGCATGCTCGACGGCGAATGCACCATCACCAGCGCCCCGGACTCCGGCACGAGCCTTGAGTGGTCGGTGCCGCTCTAGCACCGGGGGTGCCGGCCGTCGGCGAGGGCCGTCAGCTAGCGGACACTGTTAGCGGACACTGTGCGGGCGGGCGGTTTCGGCATGGCTCGCGGGCGCTGCCGGCGAGGCGGGCCCGGCGATGAAGACCGCGGCCTGGGTGCGCCGTTCGAAGCCCAGCTTGGCAAGCAGCGACGAGACATAGTTCTTGACTGTCTTCTCGGCGAGGAACATTTCCGCGGCAATCTGGCGGTTCGTGAGCCCCCCGCCCACCAGCTCCAGCACCCGGCGCTCCTGGGGCGTGAGGGACGACGTCCTGGGGTCAACGTCCTCGGCCTCCACAAGGCTATCGACGACGCCGGCCGCGACTCCCTCCGCGAAGATCGATTCTCCCGCGGCGGCCCGACGCAATGCCCCGATCAGGTCGGTGCCGCCGATTTCCTTCAGGACATAGCCGCTCGCGCCCGCCAGGACGGCTCCGCGCAGGGCCTGTTCGTCGTCGAAACTCGTCAGGATAATGCAATTCAGCGAGGGGTCCACGGAGCGTACGTCGCGGCAGACCTCGATCCCGGTGCCGTCCGGCAGCCTGGCGTCGAGGACGCAGACATCCGGATGAAGGGCGGGAATGCGGCGGGTCGCCTCGACGGCGGATCCCGAACTTCCCACCACCAGGAACCCTTCACCCTCAAGGAGTTCCTGGAGACCGCGCCTGACGAGTTCGTGGTCATCCAGGATGAAGACACGGATGACAGCCGGGGCCCCGTCGGGTGCAGTGAGACCTGCGTCGGACCAGGCAATCATGGCTCTCCTGTCGGGCAGCTCGTGCTGCCAAGTATGGTGCGGTGCTCCCCAGCGTGTTCCACAGACCGTGCCTGCGGATCGTGCTCTGTCTATTGTCGCCGACTTAAGCGTTGCTGTCGCCGTTGCCGACGACTGCAATTCTGCTCTCCGGCCCGGACCCGGACAAGGGTCCTTGGTCCCGCCGCGGCCCCGCCCGCGGCAGCCGCTATGACTTTTGGCCCTTGCTCGTCCCCTCGGCGCCGGGACATTGTAGGCTGAACGCGCCAAGTGCTCGACGAAGGGATCTGCAATGACCGAAGCCAGGGACATCCGGACCATTGTGGTGGGGGTTGATGGTTCCGAGGCGTCTGTGGAGGCGCTGCGCCAGGCCCAAAGCCTCGCCGGGCCCCTCTCGGCCACGCTGGTAGCGTTGGCCAGCTGGGACTTCCCTCCGGTCTATGACGGCTACGTCGCCATGGGCATTGACGACTTCGATGTCCGCGCAGGCGAAATTCTGCAGGAGACGGTGGAGAAGGCGTTCGGGGCGGAGACCCCGGCCAACGTCGAAACGCGGCTCGTGCAGGGACACCCGCGGCACACCCTGATTGAGGCCAGCCGGGATGCCGACCTGGTGGTGGTGGGCCGCCGTGGCCACGGTGGCTTCGGCGGAATGCTGATCGGGTCCGTGAGCTCTGCCCTGGTGGCCCACGCGCACTGCCCGGTGCTGGTGGTCCATTCCCCGGAAACGAAGGACAAGAAGGCCGCCCAGTAGCGGCCACCCCGCCACTGCGGCACCCGGGCACGTAGCTCCCGGGGCGGGGACCTATTCGAAAGACCTATTCGAAAGACTCCCGGCGCGGATCGGAGAGCCGGGTGCGCCACAGGTCCGGCTTGTTGACCTTGAAGCGGCGCCCGGTCATGGCCTTGGGGGCCAGACGAACGTAGTAGTTCTTGTCGCCCGGCTGCCACGGCTCGAGCAGCTGTTCGTCGACGGCGTCCTTCTCCTGCTGGCTATCAATCAACTGTGCCTCGCCGCGGGCCACAACACTCCAGGCCTCCTGCTCGTGGGCGTCGTAGCCGTCGATTTCAAAGGCGATCGGCTTGGCCGTCATCGCCGCCCACAGCTTGGACCCGCCGGCCGTGCGGAACACAATGGAGCGGCGCTCCAGCGCGAAGTTCACCGGAAAGATCTCCGGGTGGCCATCCACAATCAGGGCGATCCGCCCCACGACTTCCGTATCCAGCAGCACCCAGCACTGGTCAAGGGACAGTCCAAAATCGGGCGCAGGCGTCGTCTCTGTGTTCATGTGGACCCACGTTACGTAGTGCCCCGTGCCCCCATCAGGGCCATAAGGCCCCTAGCCCCCGCCGGCCGTACCTGCTGCGGCCGGGCGCCTACCAGGGGCTCGGCTTGTAGTCCTTCAGGAACACGCCGAACTGGTCCTCACCCGACTCGCCCATCACGATCGGGTCGTAGACCCGGGCTGCCCCGTCGACGAGGTCCAGCGGGGCATG
Organism: Arthrobacter sp.; assembly: GCA_035466775.1. Lineage (GTDB taxonomy): Bacteria > Actinomycetota > Actinomycetes > Actinomycetales > Micrococcaceae > Arthrobacter. The sequence continues at coordinate 47,399 of DATIUQ010000228.1, read as the reverse complement.
GAAGCCCTCCTCCATCAGGCGCACCTTGGTGTAGTGCGGCCGCTCGTCGGTGATCCAGCCAGTGTCGACGGCGGTCATCAGGATGCCGTCGGCGTCCAGCATCTCCTGCGCGCTGGTCCGGGTCATCATGTTCAGCGCCGCCTTGGCCATGTTGGTGTGCGGGTGGCCGGGGCCCTTGTAGGCGCGGGAGAACTGTCCTTCCATGGCGCTGACGTTCACGATGTACTTCCGCCTCGCGGTGGAGCGCTTCATCGCCCCCCGCAGCCGGCTGACCAGGAGGAAGGGCGCCGTGACGTTGCACAGCTGGACTTCGAGCATTTCGAGGGGATCCACCTCGTCCACCACCTGCGTCCAGCTGTTGATGGCGGCGAGGTCCGGAACCAGGCCCCCGGCGTCGATGGCGGTGCCGGAGGCGATCCGCTCCAGCGATGCGGATCCGGTGGACAGCGCCAGGGACGTGATGGCGTCGCCCGCCAGCACAGGGTGCTCCAGGACGGTGCTCGCCAGCGCCAGCGGGTGCTTGTCGTGGGCGTGGCCGAAGGTCACCAGTTCCGGTCCGCCGTTGGCCGCCTGGAGGGCCGCCGGAAGGGGTTCGTCCTCGGCGTCGACCAGCGGCTTGTACGCGTTGCCGGAGCGGCGCACGGTCTGGGCCGCATTGTTGATGATGATGTCCAGCGGGCCGGCGGCGTCCAGGGAATCGGTCAGCGCCATGACCTGCGAGGGGTCGCGCAGGTCGATGCCGACGATCCGCAGCCGGTGCAGCCACTCGCCGCTGTCTTCCATGGCGGCGAAGCGCCGGGCGGCGTCCTTGGGGAAGCGGGTGGTGATGGTGGTGTGGGCGCCGTCGCGGAGCAGCCGCAGCGCGATGTACATGCCGATCTTGGCCCTGCCGCCGGTGAGGAGCGCACGGCGGCCGCTCAGGTCCGTCCGGGCGTCCCGCTTGCTGTGGCTGAAGCCGGCGCAGTCAGGGCAGAGCTGGTGGTAGAACGCGTCGACCTGGGTGTAGTGCTGCTTGCAGATGTAGCAGGGCCTGGACTTGATCAGGTGCCCGGCGATGCTGCCCGTGGTGGAGGGGGCGAGCTTGTTGCCGCGGGTTTCGTCGTCGATCCTGTCCGGGGCCGCCGTCGCCGTCTGGGCGATCACGGCGCGGTCCGCCTCGGCGATCAGGTCCCGTTTGCTGACCCGGCGGTGGCGCTTGACGGCTTTGAACATTTTTCCGGTGGCGCGGCGCACGGATACGTAGTCCGGGTGCTCCTCGTCGTAGGCGTGGATGCTGTTGAGGACCTTCAGGCAGGCTTGGATTTCCTCGGGGGTCAGATCGGACGGCAGATCGGGGGAGCTCATTTCCCCAATTTTACAGCCTGCCGGGAGCCCGGCCCGACGCCGGTGCCGGGCTCCCGTACTTTCTGAATGCTCGCCGGAAGAAGGGCTCAGTGGCCCTTTGGCGACCCTGTCCCCGGGACCGTGACGCCGACGGCGGCGGCCTGGACCTCCGCCACCTTGTCCACCGACTCCCGCAGGGCCGGCCAGTTCTCCGTGGCGGCCCTGACCGCGTCCGGCACGAGGATCAGGTTGGCGGCCGACAGGGCGCGCTCGTCCTCGCCCGGTTCGGGGACGACCTGACCCTTGGACAGCACGGTGATGCCTGAATCTGTGACCTTGAACCCGCGGGCCCGGTCCAGTTCGAGGTCGAGGCCGATTGCGGCGCCCGCCGGGACCCGGACGTTCTTGTCGATGATGGCGCGCTTGACGACGGCGCCTTCACCGATGTTGACCTTGTCCATCAGCACGGAGTCCAGCACCCGGCTGGACGTGCCGACGTAGACGTCGTTGGAAAGCACGGAGCCTTCCACAATGCCGCCGGAGATGACGGTGCCGCTGGCGACGATCGAATCCAGGGCCGTGCCCACGGTGTTCTTCTGGCCGCGGACGAACTTGGCCGGCGGGGAAATGCTTTGCCGTGTGTAGATCGGCCATTCGGAGTTGTACAGGTTGAAGACCGGAACGGGGGAGATGAGGTCCATGTGCGCGTCGTAGAACGAGTCGATGGTGCCGACGTCGCGCCAGTAGGTGCGGTCGCGTTCGGTGGAGCCGGGGATCTCGTTCAGCGTGAAGTCGTAGACGCCGGCCTCTCCCTTATCAACGAAGTAGGGAATGATGTCCCCGCCCATGTCGTGTTTGGTGTCCAGGCGCTCGGCGTCGACGTGCAGGGCCTCGACGAGGGCGTCGGCGTCGAAGACGTAGTTGCCCATGGACGCGAGGAACTGGGTGGGATCGGCGGCCAGTCCCGGCGTGGAGGACGGCTTCTCGACGAAGGCCGCGATCTTTTCAGGGTTGTCCTGGTCCACTTCGATGACGCCGAACTGGTCTGCCATGTGCAACGGCTGGCGGACAGCCGCAACAGTGGCCTTGGCACCGCTGGCGACGTGCTGGTCAACCATCTGGGCGAAGTCCATCCGGTAGACGTGGTCTGCACCCACGACGACGACGATGTCCGGATTGGCGTCATGGATGAGGTTCAGGGACTGGTAGATGGCGTTGGCGCTGCCGAGGAACCAGCTCTTGCCCACGCGCTGCTGCGCCGGGACCGAGGCGATGTAGTTGCCCAACTGGGTGGACATCCGCCAGGTTTCGGAAATATGGCGGTCCAGGCTGTGCGATTTGTATTGCGTCAGGACGACGATCTGCAAATAGCGGGAATTGACCAGGTTCGACAAAGCGAAGTCAATGAGCCGGTAACTTCCTGCGAACGGGACGCCGGGTTTGGCCCGGTCCGCCGTCAGTGGCATGAGCCGGTTTCCCTCGCCACCTGCGAGGACAATGGCCAGAACTTTTTTATTCGGCATGGTGATCGCTCCTGAACGCCTTTGTACTTCCCCAAAACAGTCCGGCACGCCCGAACGTCTTCACACTAGATCAGTTCCACCGTAACGACTACCTTGGGGTTTGTGCGTATAGACATTGTGACCAAAGAATTCCCGCCCGAAATCTATGGCGGCGCCGGGGTCCACGTGGCCGAACTCAGCCGGGTGCTGGCCCAGCACGTGGATCTGCAGGTGCGCGCCTTCGGCGCGCCCCGTGAACCGGGCTACCACGGCGCCTCGGTCACGTCCTACGCCGTGCCCGAGGACCTCGCCGGGGCGAATGCCGCGGTGCAGACCCTCGGGGTGGATCTGCGGATCGTTCCCGACATCGCCGGGGCGGACCTCGTGCATTCGCACACCTGGTACGCCAACATGGCGGGGCACATCGCCTCGCTGCTGCACGGCATCCCGCACGTCCTCAGTGCCCACAGCCTGGAACCGCTGCGGCCGTGGAAGGCCGAGCAGCTCGGCGGCGGCTACGCCCTGTCCTCCTGGGTGGAAAAGACCGCCTATGAGGCCGCGGCCGCCATCATTGCCGTGTCCGAGGGCATGCGCCAGGACATCCTGCGCAGCTATCCCGACGTGGACCCGGCCAAGGTCAAGGTGGTCCACAACGGCATCGACGTGAGCCTCTGGAACCGGGACGAGGGGGACGAGGTCGTCCGCGCCCTGGGAATTGACCCGGAGCGGCCGAGCGTGGTCTTCGTGGGCCGCAACACGCGCCAGAAGGGTGTGCCCTACCTGCTCCGCGCGGCAGCGCAGCTGCCCGCCGATGTCCAGCTCGTGCTGTGCCTCGGCGCGGCCGACACCCCCGAGCTCGCGGCCGAGACCGCCCGCCTCATCGAGGAGCTGCAGGCGCAGCGCGGCGGTGTCATCCTCGTGGAGCGGATGCTGCCGCGGAACGAACTCATCCAGGTCCTCAGCCACGCGACGGCGTTCGCCTGCCCGTCCATCTACGAACCGCTCGGGATCGTGAACCTGGAGGCCATGGCCTGCGGCGCCGCCGTCGTGGCCAGCGCCACCGGCGGGATCCCGGAGGTGGTCCAGCATGGCGAGACCGGCCTGCTGGTGGACATCGAGCAGGTCACCGACGGGACCGGCACCCCGCTGGACCCGGAGAAATTCGTCACCGAATTCGCGGCGGCCCTGACCGAGGTCGTGTCCGATCCAGAACGCGCCCGCGCCATGGGCCAGGCCGGCCGCCGCCGGGCCGAGGAGCACTTCTCCTGGGAATCCATCACGGAAACCACGCTTGAGGTCTACCGCTCGGTGCTCCCCGGCGGTTCCTGACCCGCTGCCTCCTTGGCGGAGACGACAGAAGAGACGACGACGGCGCCGCCCCCGGCTAAGGGGGCGGCGCCGTCGTCGTTAGCCGGCAAGGGTCAGGCGCCGCGCTTCTTGGCGTCGAGAACCGAAGTTCCGTGGCTCTTGCGGGCCAGCAGGATCTTCTCGTCCACGGGAGCGTCGCCGCTGGCGCGCTGCTGCCTGAAGTATTCGCGCGCCTCGTCCTGGCGGACCCGCTCCGCGCCCGTGGCGATCTGGGCGCGGAGATGTTCGGGGCCGAAGCCGAATGCGTCCACCAGGTCCAGGGCGTGCGGGCGGATCTTGACGAGCAGCCGGTTGATGTACTCGCCCACGGTCCGGGCGCGCTGCATGGAGAGCCGGCCGTTCATGAGGTACCAGGACAGGTTTTCCTCAATCAGGGAGAGGCCGAAGAGGTCGCGCAACCAGGTCAGGACCTTTTTGGTGCCGGGGTCCGTGACCTTGTCCAGCGCCTCGGTGAAGGCCTCCCACTGCAGCAGCTCGGCGTGCGCCTGGGCGGCTTCGATGAGTTCGTTCTGGTGGCTGTTGAACAGGGCCGCGCCCTGCTGCTGCGGCAACTTGTTGGCGCCTTTGAGGGCCGAGCCCACTTCGGCGACCATCGTCTGCACCCGGTCGGTCAGCAGGGCGCGCTGGCTCGCCTCGTCCTTGATGGCGATGGCGGCCTTCTGCACCGAGCCGGAGTCCGCCATGAACTGCGCGACGCCGCGCAGGCCGGTGCGGTGGATGGCGGCGCCGGTGGCCTGGCCGACCACGTAGCGGGCCAGCACGCCGAAGTTCACGGTGCGGAATTCCTTGGCGTAGTCGGCCAGGAGCCGCTTCGCGACCAGTTGCAGGAGTACGGTGTTGTCACCTTCGAAGGTGGCGTAGACGTCCAGGTCCGCGCGCAGGGAGGCAAAGCGGTTCTCGATCAGGAAGCCGGCGCCGCCGCACGCCTCGCGGCATTCCTGCAGGGTGTCGAGGGCGTGCCAGGTGCTCAGCGGCTTGAGTGCCGCCGCGAGGGTTTCCAGGTCCTGGCGGTCCTCGTCGGTGTCGGTGCGGCCGGAGAAGACGTCGTCGAACTTCTGCAGCAGCTGTTCGCTGGCGAAGCCCGCGGCGTAGGTCGTGGCCAGGCGGGTGAACAGGCGGCGCTGGTGCCGCTGGTAGTCCAGCAGCACTTCCTCGTCGGTCTGGGACGAGGCGTTGAACTGGCGGCGTTCCGTGGCGTACTGGATCGCCGTCTTCAAGGCCAGCTTCGACGCGGTGACTGCGGCGCCGTCGAGCGACACGCGGCCCTGGACCAGGGTGCCGAGCATGGTGAAGAAGCGGCGGCCCGGGCTGGCGATGGGGGAGCTGTAGCTGCCGTCGGCGTCGACGTTGCCGTAGCGGTTGAGCAGGTTGGTGCGCGGGATCCGGACGTGGGTGAAATGCAGCCGGCCGTTGTCGATGCCGTTGAGGCCGCCCTTGACGCCGTCGTCCTCGCCCCCGATTCCCGGCAGGAATTCCCTCGTGACGGGGTCGCGGAGGTCCATGTAGAAGGCGTGGACGCCGTGGTTGACGCCCTGCGTCACGAGCTGGGCGAAGACGACGGCGGCGAGGCCGTCCACGGCGGCGTTGCCGATGTAGTCCTTCCAGGCGGCCCGGAACGGTGTGTGCACCACGAATTCCCCGGTGGCCGGATCGTATGTGGCGGTGGTGGCGATGCTGGCAACGTCGGAGCCGTGCCCGGTCTCCGTCATGGCGAAGCAGCCGGGAATGTCCAGGTTCATGATGCCGGGGAGCCACTTCTCATGGTGTTCCTTGGTGCCGAGGTGGCTCACGGCGGAGCCGAACAGGCCCCACTGGACGCCGGCCTTGATCTGCAGTGAGGGATCGGCGATCACGAGTTCCTGGAATCCGGCCACGTTGGCACCGTGTTCGTCCGCCCCGCCGACGGACACGGGAAAGGCACGGTGCACGGTGCCGCTCTCCACAAGGACTTTCAGCTGTCCGAAAACACGCCGACGGTGCTCGGTGTGGGTGAGGCCCTCCGTTTTGTGCAGCTCCGGGCGGCCTGCGAGCGCCCGGGAGACACGGCGGGTGTCGGCCCACTTGCCCAGGAGCAGCTCACCCAGTGCGGCGACGTCGACGACGGGAGCCGGCGTGCCCGGCGTCGTCGCCGAAGTCGCCGGCACCGGGGCAGCGGCGTTGCGGGTTGCGGTGTTGCGTACTGCGGTGTTGCGGGCTGCGCCCGTGGGGCGGTCGGCGAGTTCGGTCATGTCGATTCCTTCGTTGGTTCTGACAAGGTCGGTGCTGAAGTCGGTGTTGAAGTCGGTGCTGAATTCGGTGGCATCTGGCTCGGGGTTGCCGTGCGCAGCTCGGGGGCGATGCCGAGGCACAGCCAGTCGGTAATCTGGCGGGCCATCGCCTCCTGGTCGGGCTTCGCAGGGGACGCCGGGCTGGCGAGCCATTGTTCGCCGGCGTTCCGGACCAGGCCGATCGCCGCGTTCGGCCAGTAGCCGATCACGGCCTCCCGCCCGTCGCCAAGGTGGCTGCGCATGGGCCGGGCGATCATGTCGCTGATCGCCGCGAAAAAGTGGCCCAGGGCGCCGGCGGTGGCAATGGTGCCGTTTGCGGCGTGCGCGTCCCCGGGGGTGTAGTGGGTGACGAAGGTGTACACATTCGGGCTGGTTTCGGCCATCTGGAGGTACGCGGAGACCATCGCGAAGAGGCCCTCGCGGGGGGTCTGGGCGCTTTGGGCGGCTTCCTGGATGCGGCGCTGCATCTGGCTCAGGACGACTTCGCCCACTGCCTGCTGCAGCCCGGCCTTGTCCCCGAAATACCGGTAGAACACGGATTTTGAGGTGCCCGCCGCCGCGGCAATCTCCTCCATCGACGCGTCACTGCCGAGCGCATGCACGGCCTTGCGGGCTGACTTGATCAGCTCCCGGCGGCGCTCTTCACGGTGCGACTGCCAGCGCGAGGCGCGGCCGTCCACATTGCCGGCACCGGCTGCTGCGGAGCCGGCCGCGCTTTCGCCGGAAAGATCAGGGTGGGGGATGTTCACGATACCCAGCGTATCAGGTACGCTGGGTATCGGTAACCCGCTTTGATCGAAGGAGACAGCCCATGTCCGTCAACGGACAGTCCGCACCCGGACCAAAGGAATCGACCCCCGCGACACCCCAGGAGGCCACTGGAGCCAAGGCTGCCAACGTGGCCCCGGCGGAACGCGCGCCGGGACAGGCAGCGTCCCAGCTCCGCAAGGCGGTCATCGTGGGCGGCAACCGGATTCCGTTCGCCCGGACCGGGGGCGCGTACACCAAGTCCTCCAACCAGGACATGCTGACCGCGGCCCTGGACGGGCTCATCGCCCGTTTCGGGCTCCAGGACGAGCGCATCGGCGAGGTGGCGGCCGGGGCCGTGCTCAAGCACTCCCGCGACTTCAACCTCACGCGTGAAGCCGTGCTGGGCTCCGCGCTGTCAGCGGAGACCCCGGCCTACGACCTGCAGCAGGCCTGCGCCACCGGCCTGGAGACGGTCCTTGGCCTGGCCAACAAGATCAAGCTCGGCCAGATCGATTCGGCCATCGCCGGCGGCGTCGACTCTGCCTCGGACGCGCCGATCGCCGTCAGCGAAGGCCTGCGCGAGGTGCTCCTGGACCTGAACCGCGCCAAGACGCTGCCGCAGCGGCTCCAGGTCCTCAGCCGGCTCCGGCCCAAGGACCTCGCGCCCGATGCTCCCAACACGGGCGAACCGCGCACAGGCCTGTCCATGGGTGAGCACCAGGCGCTCACCACGGCCCAGTGGAAGATCACCCGGGAGGCGCAGGATGAACTGGCCTTCAACAGCCACCGCAACCTCGCCGCCGCCTATGATGACGGCTTCTTCGATGACCTGCTCACCCCGTACCGCGGCCTCACCCGTGACTCCAACCTGCGCGCCGACACCAGCCTTGAAAAGCTGGCCACGCTCAAGCCCGTGTTCGGCAAGAGCCTGGGTTCTGCGGCGACCATGACGGCCGGCAACTCCACCCCGCTGACCGATGGCGCCTCGACCGTGCTGCTCGGCTCCGAGGAGTGGGCCGACGCCCACGACCTGCCCAAGCTGGCCACGGTAGTGGACGGTGAGGCGGCGGCCGTCGACTTTGTCCATGGCAAGGACGGCCTCTTGATGGCTCCGGCCTTCGCCGTGCCGCGCCTGCTGGCCCGCAACGGCCTCAGCCTCGACGACATCGACTTCTTCGAAATCCACGAGGCCTTCGCCGGTACCGTGCTGAGCACCCTCGCCGCCTGGGAGGACGAGGAATTCGGCCGCACCCGGCTGGGCCTGGACGGAGCCTTCGGGAGCATCGACCGGTCCCGGCTCAACGTGAACGGGTCCTCCCTCGCGGCCGGCCATCCCTTCGCGGCCACCGGCGGGCGGATCGTCGCTTCGCTCGCAAAAATGCTGCACGCCAAGGGCCGCGTTGACGGCCGCCCGGCCCGCGGACTGATCTCCATCTGCGCCGCAGGCGGCCAGGGCGTCGTCGCCATTCTCGAAGCACACTAGGGGGAGTCAATGACCGACAAATACACCGAACTCGTGACCAAGGGCCTGGGCAGGGACATCGCCAGGAAGCTGGGACTGCCCCAGCCGGTGGTGCTGCGGCGCCACACGCCCGGCCAGCCGCTCGTGACCGGCCCCGTCCTGGTGCAGGGCACCGGCAGCGGCGCCGACGAACTGGCCTCGACCCTCCTGTCCTGGAACCTCGATGTGCGCCGGCACGCGGTGCCCAAGGAAAAGCTGGGCGCCATCATCCTGGTGCTGGACGAACTGGCCCGCCCCGAGGACCTGGCGAAGCCGGTGCTGACCGCAGCCACCTCGCTCCGGGACCTGGCCCCCAACTCCCGCGTCATCACCGTGTCCCGCGCTGCAGCCGACCCTGCAGAACCGGGCGCTGCAGATCCAGCCGCTGCAGATCCAGCCGCCGCGGCAGCCCGTCAGGGAGTCGACGGCCTCCTTCGCTCGCTCGCCAAGGAACTCCGTGCCGGGGCCACGGCCAACGGCATCCTGCTCGCCGGCCGCGCCGGCACCACGAGCCCCAGCACCCTCGGCGCACTCCGGTTCTTCCTCTCCGGCCGTTCCGCGTTCGTTGACGGGCAGTTCCTCACCGTCAGCTCCGCCGAAGGCCACCTGCCGGCCGACGTCGAAAAGCCCCTGGCGGGCAAGGTCGCCGTCGTGACCGGCGCGGCGCGCGGCATCGGCGCCGCGATTGCACGCACCCTCCACCGCGACGGCGCCATGATCGTCGTCGTCGACATCCCGGCGGCCGGGGACCACCTCGCGGCGGTCGCCAACGACGTGCACGGCACGGCCCTGCAGCTGGACATCAGCCGTGAGGATGCCGGGCAGCGGATCATCGACCACGCCGTGGAACGCCACGGACGCCTGGACATCATGATCCACAACGCCGGCATCACCCGGGACAAGCTGCTGGCCAACATGGACCAGGGCCGCTGGGACTCCGTCATCGCGGTCAACATCGCCGCGCAACTGCGGATCAATGAGGCCCTGCTGGCATCGGAGCATTTCCGGAACTCACCGCGGATCGTCTCCGTGGCCTCCACCAGCGGAATCGCCGGCAACCGCGGCCAGACCAACTACGCCGCCTCGAAGGGCGGTGTGATGGGCATGGTCCGGGCCACGGCTCCGCTGATCGGCACCCACGGGGGTTCCATCAACGCCGTCGCCCCGGGCTTCATCGAGACCGAGATGACCGCGAAGATCCCGTTCGCCACGCGCGAGATCGCCCGCAGGCTCAACTCCCTGCAGCAGGGCGGACGGCCGGACGACGTCGCCGAGGCCATCGCATTCCTGGCCAGCGACGCCGCCGGCGGCATTTCCGGCGACGTCTTGCGCGTCTGCGGGCAGAACCTGGTGGGGGCATGACCCCATCCGGGCCCGTCATCCTGGGCGAGATGCCGTCGCTGTCGAAGCTGTACGTCAACGCGGCGGCCACGGCGGCCCGGCGCCGGGTGCTGGGCACCCATGCGGGCAACGGGCTCCCCGGGACACGGCATGAGGTCCGCGGTGTGAAGGCGGCAGTGGAGAACCTCACGGCGTACCAGCACCTGATCGGCGAGACGGCGAGTGACGTGCTGCCGGCAGGCTTCATCCATGCCCTGGCGTTCCCGCTGGCCATGAGCGTGATGAACCGGGATGACTTTCCGTTGCCGCTGCTGGGGATGATCCACCTGGAAAACCACGTGGTGCAGTCCGCGCCGCTGCGTTTCACTGAGGCCCTGGACATCCGCGCGTGGGCGGAGAACCTGCGCGGGCACCGGTCCGGCACGCAGCTGGACCTGGTCACCGAGGTGCGCCGCACGGGGGAGGACGCCGTCCGCTGGCGGGGCGTCTCAAGCTACCTGGCCAAGGGTGTGTTCCTGCCCGGCATCGACAAGCCCACGGCCGCGCCGGTTCCGGCGGACTTCAAGGCACCGGATCCGACGGCGCTGTGGCAGCTCGGCGTCGACACCGGACGTGCCTACGCTGCCGTGTCCGGCGACTTCAACCCGATCCACCTGAGCGTCCTCTCGGCCAAGGCCCTGGGCCTGCGCCGGTCCATCGCGCACGGCATGTACTTGGCGTCGAGGGCGCTGGCGGACGTGGGCGCCGCCAAGGGCGAGGCATTCCGCTGGGACGTGTCCTTCGAGGCACCCGTGTTCCTGCCGGCCCGCGTCGCGCTGGACATCAGCACCATGCAGGACGCCGACGGCGCCTGGCAGCACTCCGACTACGTTGCCTGGAACGCACGGTCCGGACGCAAGCACTTCAGCGGGTCCGTGGCCGCGCTGTAGCGATCCGGCCGCAAACGGACGACGGCGGTGGCCGCCCCACACCGGGGCGGCCACCGCCGTCGTTGTCTGTGCGTCAGCAGGAGGCAGCAGGGGGCGTCAGCAGGAGGCAGCAGGGGCGCTACTTGCGGCTGTCCGCCGAAGTCTTCACTACCCGCAGCATCCGGTGCAGGCTGAGCAGGATCGATTCGACGGCGCTGGGGGCGTCGGTTGCGGCTTCCTCGGCACCGACGCGTGCCGTCAACTCCTTGACGGTGGCGTCAGCCGCTCCGCTCAGCTCCGCCTGCCGCTCCGGGCTCTCCTCCTCGACCGAGCGCAGGACGTCGCCCACGGCAGACATGGCATCGGCGAGCGGCGCCGCGTATTCATCCGGCACCACAAAGGGAATGTCCTTGGCCCAGATGACATCCGAGAGCACCTGCGTGACGTCCTGGACATGGAACGTGATCCGCTCCAGGTCCCGCAGGTTGCGGTAGTCCAGCTCGACATCCCGCGGATGGAGCCGCCGTCTGGGGTTTGCCTGCCGGCTGGCGTCCGCCTTCTCCACAGCCAGACGGACGGAACGCGCTGACGCTTCGAGGGCACCGGACCGCTTGGACCAGTCTTCGTGTTCCGGCGGCCAGCTCTCCTTCAGCGCTTTGGCCATGTCCCAGAGTTGCTGGGCGAGAGCGAGGCGCAGTTCGGCGATGCTGAGCTCGGCGGCGCGGAAGTGCAGCGGCGGGAAGACCAGCAGGTTGACGAGGATGCCCACCGTGACCCCGGCCCCCATTTGGAGGAGGTAGCCGAAAGAGAACTGATCGGGGTTGTGGCCGCCGACCAGCAGCACCAGGAGTGCCGCCGTCGGGATCCAGTCCCGGCCCGCGCCGAGTTTGGGGAGTCCGGCCAGGACGACGCCGAAGGCCATCACGATGCCGACCGTCAGCGGCGTCGGGCTGCCGAGGATGAACAACACGAAGGCCAGGCCCACCCCGATCGTGAGCCCGATGAGGGTCTGTAAGCCCTGGCGCATCGACCCGGCGACGTTCTCGTACATCGCCACCAGGGCGCCCAGCGGGGCGTAGTAGGGGTAGTCGGCCGCCGAGCCGGGCATAAACGGGGCAATCGCGAATGCAATGCCCGCGGCCAGCCCCGCCTTGAGGGCCAGCTGCAGCCGGGGCCACAGCAAGGCCGAGCGGGCGTTTCCGGTCACGATACGCCAGAGCCGCCGGGGCAGGGAGGGGCCGCCAGTGTGCTTGGCCTCGTCTGTAGTTGTCACCGTGCCCACCCTAGGGTGGGCACGGTGCTGCGACAACTGGATGAAACCCCGGCGGGGCGCACAGAGCCTAGTCCGCCCCGTGCCCGGGCGTGACTTCTTCCCCGGCGCGAACCGGGCCGGGCGGGGTTCCGTCGCCGAAGGGGCGGCCGCCCAGGGCTTCCCTTCCATGGGCGCTCAGCCATGTGCCAAGCTCCGGCCCCGCCGGAACGATCCCGGTGGGGTTGATGTCCTCATGGACGATGTAATAGTGCTGCTTGATCTGCACGAAGTCGGTGGTGTCGCCGAAACCGGGGGTCTGGAACAGGTCGCGGGCGTAGGCCCAGAGCGCCGGCATCTCGCTGAGTTTCTGCCGGTTGCACTTGAAGTGCCCGTGGTAGACCGCGTCGAACCGTGCCAGCGTCGTGAAGAGCCGGACGTCGGCCTCCGTGATCGTGTCCCCCACGAGGTACCGCTGCCCCGTGAGGCGCTCCTCCAGCCAGTCCAGGGCGGTCCAGAGCCGGCTGTATGCGGCATCATAGGCTTCCTGGGACCCGGCGAAGCCGCAACGGTACACGCCGTTGTTCACCTCGGTGAAGACCCGCTTGTTGACCGTGTCGATCTCCTCGCGCAGGGCCTCGGGGTAGAGGTCCGGCGCGCCCTGGCGGTGGAATTCGGCCCACTCGGTGGAGAAGTCCAAGGTGATTTGCGGGAAGTTGTTGGTCACCACCTGGCCGCTGGCGACGTCGACGACGGCCGGAACGGTGATGCCGCGCGGATAGTCCGGGAACCGGCGGAAGTACGCCTCCTGGATCCGCTCGATGCCGAGCACCGGATCCTTGCCACCGGGATCCAGGTCAAACGTCCAGGAACGCGCATCGTGGGTGGGTCCCGGCTGGCCCAGGGAGATGGCGTCCTCGAGGCCCAGCAGCCGACGCACGATGACGGTCCGGTTGGCCCACGGGCAGGCGCGGGCCGCGACCAGCCGGTAGCGTCCCGGCTCCACCGGCCATCCGGGCTCACCGTTCCGGCCGGGGGCGCCGTCGCGGGTGATCCGGTCCTCGATGTAGTTCGTGTCCCGGGTGAACTCCTCGCCGCCGGTGACGTAGGCACCCTTCGTGCTGAATCCGGGGTCGTCCGTGTGTGTTTGGCTCATGGTCCCAGCCTATGCCGGGGTGCGGCCGTCTCCCTGCCACAGGGGATGCGGCAGGGACGCGAAGACCTGCGACAACGGCTGCCAGGCGCACCACCAGGCGGCACCGACAACGACGGCGAACAGGACGATCCACACGGCCGCGGGGATGCGGGTGGCCCGGGACAGCAGGTAGGCGTCCGACGTCGCCAGCCGGTCCCGGCGCCGCACGTGCACGTTGGCGAGCTTGCCGAGGTCCCGTACCGCGGCCACCAGGAGCGCCAAGCCGAGCACGATCATGACATGGCCGTTGAATTCCGGCGGGACGAACAGCACCAGCAGGACGGCGGCCAGGACGGCGGCGGCAGTGATGAGCAGGCCGATGCCGTTGCGAATGAACAGGAACGAGGCCAGCAGGACCAGGGTCCCGACAGACATCGCCGCCGGGCCCCAGCCGTTGAAGCCGCTCCAGACCATGGCGGCGCCAACGACGGCAGGCACGGGATAACCCCAGAAAGTGGACCAGACGGCGGCGAGGGGGCGCCGGCTGTAGGTTGTGGTGGTGCCTGAGTGGTCCAGGCTCAGGCGGATGCCGCCCACGCGCTGCCCGGTCATGAGCGCGGCGAAGGCGTGGCCGAGTTCGTGGGTCACTGTGGCCAGCAGTCCGAAGTACCGCCAGGTCACCCGCGGCAGCGAGAGCGCGACGGCGAGCAGGACCACGAGGGCGAGTTCGGTGGCGGTGACGTGCGGGACGGGGGACTGGGCGAATCCGGCAGCAATCCGGCTCCACCAGGTCTCGGCGGCGTTGGTCATGCCCTCGCCCGCGCGGGTGGTCCCGAGGGGCCGGCACTGTGCCGGATGCAGTACGGGGTCCACGGCCTGGCCTCCAGCCGGCCCTCCGCGATCCCTTCCCCGCACACGGCGCAGATGCCGTAGGTGCCGGCGTCGATCCGTTCCAGGGCTGCCTCGACCTGGGCCAGGCCCTGGCGTGATTGGTCCAGCAGGGCCGAGGCCTGGGAGAGCTCAAACGCGATGGTCGAGCCCTCGGGATCGTGTTCGTCGTCGACATTCGAGTCCTGCCGGGCCGCGTTCACTGCGGTGATGTCCCGGCGAAGCGCGGGAAGGAGTGCAAGTTTCCGCTGGCGCTCCTCTAGGAGGAGCATGCGGAACCGTTCGACGTCGACCATAGGCTGCAAGGCTAGCGCGGCTGACCCGCCGGCGTCGAAATCCGGTGCCGAAAAGCACCTCGGGCCGGCCGCGCGGGCCGGGCCGAAAGTCCCCGGCGCCGGGGGCAGTCTCCGCCGTACAGTGGGAAGAAGAGACTGTGGCCGGCAGACTGCGGCCACACGAGCCAGGAGACGCCATGGATCAGCGAGCGGCCAACGACCTCACCGGCCGGAACGTCCACAGCAAAACCGCGGATGAGGAAGCCCGGGCGCTGGCGGCGGTGGAGCGGCACCATGCCAGCATGCTCAAGCGACTCGACGCCCTGACGTCCACGCTCACCCACGCCGTGGCGACCGGCGACACCGTGGCGGAGCACGACGCCCACGAGGTCCTGGTGGAATGGTGCGAGACCGAACTCGTCCCGCACGCACTCGCCGAGGAGGGGCCACTGTACGGCGGAGCCCGGAAGATGCCGGAAGGGACGCTGCTGGTGGACGGGATGCTGGCAGAGCACCAGGTGATCGTGGGCCTTGTCGAGGAACTGCGCGGATCCGCAGGTGTGGATTCCGCTGTGGCTGCCGGCTCCATCAAGAACATCTTCGCCCTCCACCTGGACAAGGAGAACAGGCTCCTGATGCCGTTCATCGCGGCGTCCTCCGAATTGTCCCTCGCGCGCGCCGTCGAGGGCCTGCACGAACTGGTCGGCGAAACCCATGTTCATCAACAGGGGACGGGGCAAACGGGCAGCGTCTAGAGTTGCCCCATGGCGGATGGCATGCACCACGACAGCGCTCCGGGCACCAGCGAGTTGCTCAGGGAGCTCGCGGCTGCCCACGGCGTGGGAACCTCCTACTGGGGCTGGGACGGCGTCGAACGCTCCGTCCCGGACAGCACATTGCGCGGCGTCCTCGCCGCGCTGGGCGTCCCGGCCGCGGACGCGACCGCGATAGAGCGGTCCCTGGACGAGGCTCGGCTGGCGCCGTGGCGGCGCCTGCTGCCGCCGGTCGCCGTCGCCCGTGAGGGGCAGGAACTCCTCATCGATGTCCATGTGCCGCACGGCAGCGCCGTCAGCGTGTGGATCGCCGCCGAAGACGGCAGCACGCACAGGGCAGCGCAGCGGGAAAACTGGGACGCGCCTGTCGACGTCGACGGCGTCCTCACCGGGCGGGCGACCTTCGCGCTGCCGGGTACGGTGCCGCTCGGTTGGCACACCCTGCTGGCAGACAACGACGGCACGGTGGCCCGGTGCCCGCTCGTTGTCACGCCGCGGAGGCTCCACACCACCGAAGCGCTCACTTCATCGGACAGATCTGGACGGCGGTACTGGGGACTGACCGCGCAGCTGTATTCCGTGCGGTCGTCCCGGTCCTGGGGCATCGGTGACTTCGCCGACCTCGCGGATCTCGCCACGCTCACCGGGCAGGAGGGTGCCGGTTTCCTGCTGGTCAACCCGCTGCACGCCGCCGAGCCGCGGCCGCCGGTCGAAGACTCGCCCTACCTTCCCACCACCAGGCGGTTCTTCCACCCGCTCTATCTCCGGGTGGAGGAGATCCCCGAATACGGCTACCTCGGCCCGGCCGGACGCGCCGAGGTGGAGCGGCTGGCCAACCAACAACACTCCGCCAACCACTCCACCGGGCTGCTGGACCGGAACTCCAGCTACGGGGCGAAGCTGGCCGCCCTGGAACTGGTGTTCGGAGTCCCGCGCGACCCCGCCCGCGCCAGCGCGTTCGCGGACTTCTGCCGCGAACAGGGGCAGGGACTCGACGACTTCGCGCTCTGGTGCGCCCTGGCCGAGAAGCTGGCCCCGGACGCCCCGCAATGGGCCGCCGAGGCGGCCACCCCGGACACTTCCTACTGCAAGGAGCAACGGGTCCTGCTCGCCGGCCGGATCGAATTCCACCGCTGGCTGCAGTGGCTCTGCGACCAGCAGCTTGAAGCCGCCCAGCGCTCGGCCCGGCGGTCGGGCATGGAGATCGGCGTCATCCACGATCTTGCGGTCGGCGTGCAACCGGGCGGTGCCGACGCGTGGACGCTTGCCGGAGTGCTGGCCCGCAACGTCACGGTCGGTGCACCACCGGACATGTTCAACCAGCAGGGGCAGAACTGGACCCAACCGCCGTGGCACCCGGTCCGGCTCGCCGAGTCAGGATACGCCGCGTACCGGGACATGCTCCGGACGGTGCTGCGCCATGCCGGCGGGGTCCGGGTGGACCATATCCTGGGGCTCTTCCGGCTGTGGTGGATCCCGGAGGGCGCCGGGCCGGGGGAGGGCACCTACGTCTATTACGACCATGAGGCGCTCATCGGCATACTGGCGCTGGAGGCGCAGCGTGCCGGTGCGATTGTGATCGGCGAGGACCTGGGGGTGTTTGAGCCGTGGGTGCGGGACTACCTCGCCGAGCGCGGGATTTTCGGCACCTCCATTCTCTGGTTCGAGCACGACGCCGACGGCCCGATCCCGCCGGAGCGGTACCGGCAGCAGTGCCTGACCAGCGTCAACACACACGACCTGCCCCCGACGGCCGGCTATCTGGCCGGCGAGCACGTCACCCTCCGCGAATCCCTGGGCCTGCTGCGGCGTCCGGTGCATGAGGAACGCGCCGAGGCCGTGGCGGAGCAGGAAGCGGTGCTCGGGATGCTCCGGGAACGCGGCCTGCTGCCGGATGCGGGGCACCAGGACGTGCAGCGCACCGTGGAGGCTCTCTACGCGTTCACCACCCTGACGCCGTCGTCCCTGCTGGGTGTGGCGCTGGTGGATGCTGTGGGCGAAACCCGGACGCAGAACCAGCCCGGCACCAGCACGGAATACCCGAACTGGCGCATACCGCTCGCCGGTCCCGGGGGACCCGTCCTGCTCGACGCACTGCAGGCCGACCCCGGGTTCCGCTCACTGGTCGGCACGATCCGGGCTGCGCTGCACGCCGGGGACTAGCCGCGCGAGTGGTTCGCGCCGCAGATGAGTGACCAGCTCAAGTAGCCTGCCACGTGCTGTAAGAGTCTTACTTGACCGGGGGGACAAGTAAGACTACTCGTTCCTTCCATGTCCGCTCCGTCTAATCTGACCCCAAGGCACCAGAAACTATCGTCGCGCAGGCGTGTCCGATGCATATCCGATGTTTATGGGGGGAACAGATGAAAAGCATTGTGCGGGTGGCGGGTGCGGGTCTGGCTCTGGCAATGGGAATCGCTGGAAGCGTAGCCGGCACTGCAGGAGCCGCCACCAGTTACAGCTTCGCCGTCATCGGCGACACGCCCTACGGCAGCACCCAATTGAGCATCTTTCCGAAACGCATTGCGCAAATAAACGCGGATCCGAATGTGCGCATGGTCGGGCATCTGGGTGATATCGGTTCCGGTGTCTGCTCGAACGCCTATTACCAGAAGATCAAGGCAAGCTTCGACAAGTTTGTCGACCCGCTGGTTTACACCCCCGGGGACAACGAGTGGGCGGACTGCCACAGCGCCAGCATAGGCAAAGCCAATCCGCTGCAGCGGCTGGCTGCCATCCGCGCGGTCTTCTTCCCCGTAGGAGGCCGGACCCTGGGCCAGAACCCGATGTCCGTCACGGCCCAGTCCGGCTACAAGGAGAACGTGAAGTTCACCACCGGCGGGCTGACCATCTCGACCCTGCACATCGTTGGTTCGGAGAATGACCTCCGGCCGTGGACCGGCCTTGGCTACACGAAGGCCACCACTGCACAAGTGGCCGAGGTGAAGGCCCGGGAGAAGGCCGCCATCGCGCAGATCCAAAGCGCCTTCGCAACGGCGAAGGCCAAAAACAGCAGGGCCGTGGTGCTGATGACCCAGGCGGACATGTTTGCTCCCGGCACCCAGTACTCGGCCTACCGCAACGCCTACCAGAGCATCGTGCGGGCGATCGCCAGTGAAAGCAAGGCATTCAAGAAGCCGGTGTTCCTTTTCAACGGCGACACTCACATCTACGCCAAGGACAAGCCGCTCAACAACCAGAAGTGGCTGTCTTTCTACGGGATTTCCGGCGCGGCGCCCAACCTCACCAGGGTCTCAATCGAGGGCGAAGCCTACGTGGATGAATACGTGAGGGTCAACGTCGTTTCCACCTCGGAGGTCCTGCAGATCCAGCGGATTGACTTCAAGTAGTGGCAACGTCCGGGCCGAAGTTCCGCTGGGATAGAAAAAACCCCCAGAATCCTTGGATTCTGGGGGTTTTCCTGTTGTGCGCGGAGGGGGACTTGAACCCCCACCCCCTTTCGAGGACTAGCACCTCAAGCTAGCGCGTCTGCCATTCCGCCACCCGCGCAGGTGGTATTCGGTGAACCTTTTCGCCTTTCAGCGTTTTGGATTTCTCCGAAGCAGCGAGAAAGACTCTAGCATGAACTTTCCCGAAACAAATAATCGGGGCCCGAGAGGGCATGTAGGTAGGCTGAAGCCAGCAACAGAGCCGACGCCACGAGGAGTGAAACATGACTGATATCAGGCCCGAGGACGAAGTCGTCAGAATCTGCCAGGAACTGATCCGCATCGACACGTCGAACTACGGCGACGGCTCCGGACCGGGGGAGCGGGCGGCTGCCGAATACACCGCGGGGCTGATGACAGAGGTCGGGCTCGACGCCGAAATCTTCGAGTCCGCGCCGGGCCGCGCCAGCGTGGTGACCAGGCTTGCCGGCGAGGACCCGTCCGCCAGCGCCCTGGTGGTCCACGGGCACCTGGATGTTGTCCCCGCGCTCCGCGAACAGTGGTCGGTGGATCCCTTCGGCGCTGAACTCAAGGACGGCATGATCTGGGGCCGCGGCGCCGTGGACATGAAGGACATGGACGCCATGATCCTTTCCGTGCTGCGGAATTTTGCCCGGACCGGCCGCAAGCCCAAGCGGGACCTGATCTTCGCGTTCTTCGCCGACGAGGAAGCCGGCGGCACCTACGGCGCCCGCTACGCCATCGAGAAGCGGCCCGAACTCTTTGACGGCGCCACCGAGGCGATCTCCGAAGTCGGCGGTTTCTCCGCCACCATCGGCGGCCAGCGCACCTACCTGCTCCAGACCGCGGAGAAAGGCCTGTCCTGGCTCCGCCTCGTCGCCCACGGCCGCGCCGGCCACGGCTCCCAGATCAACACGGACAACGCCGTCACGCGGCTCGCCAGCGCCGTGTCGCGCATCGGCGAATACCGGTGGCCCGTGGAGCTCACCCCCACCACCCGGCAGTTCCTCGACGGCGTGACGGAACTCACGGGAGTGGAATTCGATCCGGACGATCCGGACAAGATCCTGAAGGAGCTCGGCACCGTGGCCCGCTTCGTCGGCGCCACCCTGCAGAACACCACGAACCCCACCCTGCTCAAGGGCGGCTACAAGCACAATGTGATCCCGGAGTCGGCCGAGGCGCTCATCGACTGCCGCACGCTGCCCGGCCAGGAGGAACATGTGCTCGAAAAGGTCCGAGAACTGGCCGGCAAGGGCGTGGACGTGAGCTACGTGCACAACGACGTCTCGCTGGAGGTCCCGTTCGCGGGAAACCTCGTGGACTCCATGATCGACGCCCTGCACGCCGAGGACCCGGGCGCCAAGGTCCTGCCCTACACACTCTCCGGCGGCACGGACAACAAGTCCCTGAGCCGGCTGGGAATCACCGGCTACGGCTTCGCCCCGCTTCAGCTCCCGGACGAGCTGGACTTCACCGGGATGTTCCACGGGGTGGACGAACGCGTCCCCACCGAATCCCTGAAGTTCGGCGCCCGCGTGCTGGATACCCTGCTCACCAACTACTGAGCCCTGAAAGAAACCGCCATGCGCCCTGGGAATGCCCAGCCTGATGTCCTGCCCGATGACCTGCACGATGTCTTGCAAAAGGTCCTGCCCGATGACCTGCTCGAACGGATCCGCGGCCGCGCCGCCGGCTATGACCGGGACAACGCCTTTTTCCACGAGGACCTGGAGGAGCTGGCCGCCGCCGGCTACCTCAAGATCTTCGTCCCGGCGTCCGACGGCGGCCTGGGACTCGGGCTCGCAGCGGCGGCGCAGCTGCAGCGCCGGCTGGCGGCGGCGGCCCCGGCCACCGCGCTGGCCGTCAACATGCACCTCGTCTGGACCGGCGTCGCGCACGTCCTCGCCGCCCGCGGCGACTCCTCGCTGGATTTCGTCCTCAAGGAGGCCGCGCAGGGCGAGATCTTCGCGTTCGGCAACTCCGAGGCGGGGAACGATTCGGTACTCTTCGACTCCCTCACCACGGCGGTACCGGACGCCACGGGCGGCTACTCCTTCACCGGCCGCAAGATCTTCACGAGCCTCTCGCCGGCATGGACCCGGCTGGGCATCTTCGGCAAGGACACGACGGCCGGGGACGGCGAGGGGCAACTGGTCCACGGCTTCATCACCAGGGACACCCCGGGGTACGAAATCCTGGCCGACTGGGACACTCTCGGCATGCGGGCAAGCCAGTCCAACACGACAGTCCTGGACGGTGCGGTGGTGCCGGCAGAGCGGATTTTCCGGAAACTTCCGGTGGGCCCGAACGCCGACCCGCTGATCTTCGCCATCTTCGCCTGCTTCGAGACACTGCTGGCCGCGGTGTACACGGGCCTCGGCGAACGGGCCCTTGACCTGGCGGTCGAGGCGGTGAAGCGGCGGACTTCATTCAAGAACGGCGGGCGCAGCTACGCCCAGGATCCGGACATCCGCTGGAAGGTGGCGGACGCGGCGATGGCGATGGACGCGCTGTACCCCCAGCTGTCCAGCGTCGCCGCGGATGTGGATGCCCTGGCCGAGCACGGCGCCCAGTGGTTCCCGAAGCTGGTCGGAGTGAAAGTCAGCGCGACGGAGACGGCCCGGACGGTCGTGGACCTGGCGGTCAGGGTCTCCGGGGGATCGAGCTATTTCCGCGGCTCCGAGCTGGAGCGGCTGTACCGTGACGTGCTGGCGGGAATGTTCCACCCGTCGGACGACGAATCGGCGCACAACACAGTGGCCAACGCGTGGCTGGGGCCGCTCGATCCCTAGACGGTCCTTTGGACCTGCGTCACCCGGCGGCGCAGCCAGAAGCGGCGCCCCCCGCCCAGATACAGCACGCTGCGCTCAAGTTCCCACTTGCCGTACTCGGAGTGTTCGACCAGGCGCCGGCGCGCTTCAGGCAGGGAATCCTCAGGACTGACCGTCAGTACGAGGTACTCGTACTGCCTCACATAGTCCCGTTCCCGCCGGACCGAGCTGCTGAGAAAATGTTCCTTCATTGCTCTCCATTTTCTTCCTTTTCCGGCTAACGTGAAGTCATGAGCATCGATCCGCGTGTCGCGCTTCAATCCCTGACGGCTGCCTTGGAAGAACACCTCGCTGCTGCGTCGGCACGCCGGGGAGATGGGGATCCCGCGGTCGAGGCAGCGTTTTTTGCCGTTGCTGATGCCTTTGAAGTCTACGACGACTCGCTCTACGAAGCGTATGGCGAAGTGACGCCGCTGGAAGTAATCGATGATGACAGCGATCAGGACGAGGAAGAAGACGTCGACGACGAGGAAGACCTCGAAATCCTCCAGGACTAGGTCCGGCCGTTAGGCCAGCCAACTACTCGGCTCAGGCGGGGTCCGACACGTCCTCCAGCGCCTGGGCGATCTGCGGGGGCAGCGGTGCCAGGGTTGAATCCAGGATTTCCTTGAGCTGCACCGGCGTGCGTGCGCCCACAATCGCCGTCGCGACACCGGGCTGGGACAGCAGCCAGCTCAGCGAGACGTCCAGGGAGGTCCGTCCCAAACCCTTCGCCGCCATCGTCACGGCCTCCACCACACTGGACGCCGCACCTTCAAGGTACGGCTCCACATAGCCGGCCAGCCTCGAATGGGCCGCCCGTGAATCCGCGGGGATGCTCCCTCGATACTTGCCGCTCAGCACCCCGCGCCCCACCGGACCCCACGCCATCAGGCCCAGTCCGGCGTCCTCGACGGCCGGAATGAGTTCAGCTTCGGGGGTGCGGTGGAGGAGGGAGTACTCCGACTGGTTCGCGACCAGCGGGAAGCCGGCCACCGCCGCAGCCTTCGCCGTCTGCCAGCCGTTGAAGTTGGACACTCCCGCGTAGCGGACACGGCCTGAACGCACTGCAATTTCAAGGGCGGACAAGGTTTCTTCGAGCGGAACGTTGGGGTCCCAGGCATGGGCGAACCAGAGGTCCACATAGTCGGTACCCAGCCGGGCCAGGCTCGCGTCCAGGCCGGAGAGCATCCCGTTCCGTGAGGTGTCGACGCTGCGCCGGCCATCCGAAAACGACAGTCCGGCCTTGGTGGAGATCACCACTTCGGAGCGGGCCACCACGTCGCCCAGCATCCCGCCCAGCATCGCCTCGGCCTGGCCGTCGCCGTAGGACGCGGCCGTGTCGATCAGGGTACCGCCGCCGTCCACGAAAGTGCGGAGCAGGACCGAGGCATCCTGCTCATCGGTTTCCCGGGCCCAGGACATGGTGCCGAGGGAAAGGGAGGACACGCGCAACCCACTGTTGCCGACATAACGCTGCTGCATGTCAGCTAGCTTACGGGGATCCGGAATGTTTCATGACGTAGGGTCTATAAACGTGAACTGGTTTGAAGCGGCCTTCTTGGGCCTTGTGCAGGGGCTGACCGAATTCCTCCCGATTTCCTCTAGTGCCCATCTGCGGATTGTGGGTTCCTTCCTCCCGAACGCGGCGGACCCCGGCGCAGCGTTTACGGCCATCACCCAGCTCGGCACGGAAACCGCCGTCGTGGTGTACTTCTGGCGCGACATCGTGCGGATTGTCAAAGCCTGGGCCGGATCCCTGGCCGGCAGGGTCTCCCGGCAGAACCCGGACGCCCGGATGGGCTGGCTGGTGATCCTGGGCAGCCTGCCGATCATCGTCCTTGGACTGCTGTTCCAGGACCAGATCGAGTCGGTGCTCCGCAGCCTCTGGATTGTCGCCACCATGCTGATCGTTTTTGGCATGATCCTCGCCGTCGCCGACGCCGTCGGACGCCAGGACCGCGACCTGACCCAGCTGACCTACAAACACGGCATCCTCTACGGCCTGGCGCAGGCCATGGCCCTGATCCCCGGCGTGTCCCGCTCCGGCGGCACCATCACCGCCGGACTCCTGATGGGCTACACCCGTGAAGCGGCGGCCCGCTATTCATTCCTCCTCGCCATCCCCGCAGTGTTCGGCAGCGGCCTGTACCAGCTTTACAAAGTGGTCTCCAAGGACGGCATCACCGGACCCTACAGCCTCCCGGAAACGGCCCTCGCCACCGCCGTCGCCTTCGTGGTGGGGTACATCATCATCGGCTGGTTCCTGAAGTACGTCTCGACCCACAGCTACCGGCTCTTCGTCTGGTACCGGATCCTCCTGGGCCTGGCCCTGTACCTGCTGCTCGGTTTCAACGTCATCAGCGCCTAGCACTAGGCTTGGGCTGTGAAGTCTTGGATCTCCCGCCCCGTTCCCCAGCTCCCGGGCAGCATGCCTGCCCTCCGCCTCTTCGACACCGCCAAGGGCAGTGTCGTCACCCTCGGCGCAGCCGGCGAACAGTCCATGTACGTCTGCGGAATCACCCCGTATGACGCCACCCATATGGGCCACGCGGCCAGCTACGTCGCGTTCGACCTGCTCAACCGTGCCTGGCGGGACGGCCGGCAGACGGTCACCTACGTGCAGAACGTCACCGACGTCGACGATCCCCTGCTGGAGCGCGCCACGGCCACCGGTGTGGACTGGCGCGACCTGGCCGCCAGCCAGATCGAACTCTTCCAGACGGACATGGAAGCCCTCAATGTGCTGGCCCCGGACCGGTACGTGGGCGCCGTGGAGGCCATTCCGCTGATTGTGCCTGCCATCGAACTGCTGCTGCAGCGCGGTTTGGCCTATCGGGTGGCCGGCGGCGCCGGCGAGCCCGACGGGGACGTCTATTACGACGTCGAGGCCGCCGGCAAGCACTCTGCCGAGGCCACGGATGCCTGGACCCTCGGCGCCGTCTCCGGCTTGTCCGACGCCGAAATGCTCGAACTCTTCGCCGAACGCGGCGGCGACCCCGGCCGTGCGGGCAAACGCCAGGCCCTGGACCCCCTGCTCTGGCGGGTCGCCCGCGAGGGCGAACCCAGCTGGCCCGGCGGCGAACTGGGGGAGGGGCGGCCCGGCTGGCACATCGAATGCACCGTCATCGCCCAGAAGTACCTGCCCGCCCCGTTCACCGTCCAGGGCGGCGGCTCGGACCTGGTCTTCCCGCACCACGAGATGGGTGCCGGGCATGCCTACTCACTGACGGGTGTCCCGCTGGCACAACACTTCGCCCACGCCGGCATGGTGGGGCTCGACGGCGAAAAGATGAGCAAGTCCAAGGGAAACCTGGTCCTCGTCTCCAGGCTCCGCGCCGCCGGCGAGGAACCGGCCGCGATCCGGCTGGCGATCCTGGCCCACCACTACCGCAGCGACTGGTCCTGGACCGACGCCGGGTTCGCCGCCGCCAAGGACCGGCTCCGCACCTGGCGGGCAGCCCTCGCCGCGGCCCCTGCAGGCTCCGCCGCCGGGCTGGTGTCCCGGATGCGGGCCGAGCTCTCGAACGACCTGAACGCCCCGGGAGCCGTCGCCGCCGTGGACGCTTGGGCCCAGGCGGCCCTGGCGGACGGCCAGGATGCGTCGCCGTCGGACGCGGCGCTGGTCAGCGACGCCGTCGACGCGCTGCTCGGCGTCGAACTCTAAGGGGCCGGACTCCAGTGGGCCGGACGCTAAGGGCCAAACTCTAAGGCTTGTCCTTGCCGCGGCGCTTGAGGTAGCGCTCGAATTCCCGGGCGATCGACTCGCCGCTGGCCTCCGGGAGGTCGGCGGTGTCCTTCGCTTCCTCCAGCTGGCGAACGTACGCCGCGATTTCCGGGTCCTCGGTGGCCAGCTCATCGACGCCGCGCTCCCAGGCGTCCGACTCCTCGACGAGTTCCTGGGTGTCGAGCGGGACCTGGAGCAGCTCCTCGATCCGGTGCAGCAGCGCGAGCTGGGCCTTGGGTGAGGGCGCCTGCGCCACGTAATGCGGAACGGCGGCCCACAGCGACACCGTGGGCAGCCCGGCCAGCAGCGCGACCTCCGCGAGGACCCCGACGATCCCCACCGGCCCCTCATACTGCGAGGCCTCGAGGTCCATCCGCTCCCGCAGCGCCGGGTCATCCGTGGAGGAACTCACCGGAATTGGCCGGCTGTGTGGCACGTCGGCGAGGAGGGCGCCGACCAGGATCACGTAGTCCACGTGGAGGGCCTCGGCGTGGACCAGCAGTTCGGCGGTATAGGCACGCCACTTATAGGACGGCTCCGTGCCCTGGACGAAGATCACGTCCACGTTGGAATCGGGAACACTCGCCTTGAAGATCCGGGTTGAAGGCCACTTGATTTTCCGTTCACCGGACGCCGTGCGGCGGATCGTGGGCCGGGTGAACTGGAAATCGTAGTATTCGTCGGCGTCGATCGAACCGACTTTCTTGCCGCCCCAGAGCTTGTTGAGGTAGCGCAAGGCATCGCTCGCAGCCTCCCCGGCGTCGTTCCAGCCTTCGAAGGCCGCCAGCAGCACCGTGATGCGCTGGCCCTCGGGTACGGGCTGCAGCAGCCGTTCCGGCTCGGGCACGTCGCCCGGTTCCGCGGGGTCTACCTCGAAGCTGTTCATCTCTTCACCCTACGTCCAAGGACCCGGACCACGCATGGAATGAAGCGCCGGGAATAGCTGGGTCGAGGGCGATATTCGCCGTAGGCGTAGTGTCGGCCCGCTCACAGGGCCGCACCGTAGACTGGAAAACATGCAATCCTCAGCTTCCCAGCCCCTCCTCAAAGCCGCGCTCTGGGACATGGATGGCACCATCGTGGACACCGAACCGTACTGGATCGAGGCCGAACACGCCCTGGTCACCGCGCACGGCGGGCAGTGGTCCCACGAGAAGGCCATGCAGCTGGTGGGCCAGTCCCTTGTGTTCTCCGCGGGGATCCTCCAGGAAGCCGGCGTCGCGCTGGAGCGCCGGGAGATCATCGACATCCTGACGACGCAAGTCATCAGCCAGGTCCGGACCTCCGTTCCCTGGCGGCCCGGCGCCCGTGAACTGCTGGAGGAGCTTCACACCGCGGGAATCCGCTGTGTCCTCGTGACCATGTCCGAGGCCCCACTGGCCCGGGAGATCGTCGCCAGCCTGCCCAGGCCCTACTTCGAGTTCCTGGTCACCGGTGACACCGTCACGCAGGGCAAACCCCACCCCGAGGCCTACCTCACAGCAGTCGAACTCCTGCAGGAGCTGGACCCGGACCTCGGCCTGCACCACTGCATCGCGCTGGAGGACTCCAAGCCCGGCGTGGCCGCCGCCGTCGCCTCCGGGGTGCCGACGGTTGCCATTCCGCACATCGCGCCGCTGCCGCATGATCCCCGCCACGCCATGTGGGACACCCTGGAAGGGCGCACCGTGGCCGACCTCGAAGAGCTCGTCGCCCTGCGCCACGAGTTCCCGGACGCGACCTTCGGCCTGGCCGCCGGCGCGGCGCAGGAGCCGGTCCATGGCTGACACCGACACCCAGGGCCGCAGCGGCCAGGACCCCCGGAAACAGGACCGCAAAGAGGGAATCCCGCTGGGGCGCATCGCCGGCATCCCCGTGATCCTCGCCTACTCGTGGTTCATCATTGCGGCGTTCACGGTGATCGCGTTCGGGCCCGTCCTGCAGAACGACTATCCCCGCCTCGGCGTCACCGCCTTCTTCGTCGCCTTCGCCTACGCGCTGCTGCTGCTGGTCTCTGTCCTCGTGCATGAGCTTGCGCACGCCCTGACCGCCAAGCTCTTCCACTGGCCCACGGAGAAAATTGTCCTCAACCTCTGGGGCGGCCACACCGAGTTCCAGAGCTTCACTGCCACACCTGGCCGGTCCGTCCTGGTAGCGCTGGCGGGACCTGCTGCGAACTTCGTCCTTGCCGGCGCAGGCTGGCTCCTGCTGACCGCCGGCGACCTCACCGGGGTGCCGGGAATCCTGACCAATATCTTCGTCTGGGCCAACCTGTTGATCGGCATCTTCAACGTCCTCCCCGGGCTCCCGCTGGACGGCGGCCGGCTCGTCGAATCCGCCGTCTGGAGGCTGACCGGGAGCCAGGAAAAGGGCACCGTGGCTGCCGGCTGGGGCGGACGCATCATCGTGATCGCCCTCGTGGCCTGGTTCGTGGCCCTGCCGCTGATCAGCGGCGGCGAGCCGGACCTGTCCTTGGTCCTCATCACACTCCTCGTATGCAGCTTCCTGTGGATGGGGGCCAGCGCCTCGATCCAGCAGGCCCGCCTGCGGGGCCGGCTGCCGGGCGTCGAGGCAGGTGCCCTCGCCGAGCCTGCAGTGGGCCTCCCGGAATCGGCCACCGTGGCCGATGTGCTGGCACTGGCGCCGGTCCCTGCCACCGGCGCGGCTCCCGCCGTCGTGCTGTACCGCCCGGACGGACGTCCGTCTGCCGTGGTCGACGCCGGGGCCCTCGCCACGGTTCCCGCGGCCGCCACCGCCGCCACGCCGCTCACGGCGGTGTCCTATGCCCTCGGCGCGGGCGCCTACGTGCCCGAGTGGTCCAGGGGACAGGAACTGGTCCAGTACCTGGCCCAGCTCGAGGGCCTGGAGTACGCCGTCGTCGACCGCGACGGAACCGTCACCGGCCTGCTCCGGCAGTCCGCCGTCCTTGGCGCCCTGACGGGCAAGGGCGACGGCGCCGGCAAGCGGATGTACGGCCAAAGCCGGTAGAGTTACCTGCCGGTCGTGTATTTCCGGCCTGTATTTCCCATCAGGGGTCCAGGCCCCGGGCACGAGCCGCCGGCACCATCCGCGGCCACACAGCTTTACAGGAGCGAGGAACATTTTCATGAGCAGCCACACCGCCGCCGGCACCAGCCCGGACGACGCCGGAACAGCCGGCCGCGCAGCAACCATTGATGCGGCAACCGTTGATGCGGACGCCCCGGCGGCCGGCACGGCCAGCGCCGCCGCCCCGGTCGGCGCCGCGCGCCGCCGCGGCCCGTTCCGGGAAGGCGAGCGTGTGCAGCTCACCGACGAGCGCGGCCGCATGAACACCATCAGCCTCGAGGCAGGCGGCGCGTTCCACACGCACCGCGGCTTCCTGAACCACGACGAGATCATCGGCAAGCCGGACGGTTCCGTGGTGGTCAACAACGTCGGCCAGCAGTACCAGACGCTGCGGCCCCTGCTCTCTGACTTCGTCCTCTCGATGCCGCGCGGCGCGGCCGTCGTCTACCCCAAGGATGCCGGCCAGATCGTCACCATGGCGGACATCTTCCCCGGCGCACGCGTCGTGGAAGCCGGAGTCGGCTCCGGCGCACTGTCCATCTCGCTGCTTCGCGCGGTCGGGGACAACGGCTACCTGCACTCCTTCGAGCGGCGGGAAGAGTTCGCCGATATCGCCCGCGGCAACGTCGAGACGATCTTCGGCGGCCCGCACCCGGCCTGGCAGATCTCCCTCGGCGATTTCCAGGAGGAAGTGGTCCGCACCGAAGAGCCCGGTTCCGTGGACCGCGTGGTCCTGGACATGCTCGCCCCGTGGGAATGCCTCGACGCTGTCGCCACCGTGCTGGCACCCGGTGGCGTGTGGATCAACTACGTCGCCACCGTGACGCAGCTGTCCCGGACCGCGGAGGCCATCCGGGCCGACGGCCGCTTCACCGAACCCGACGCCTGGGAATCCATGGTCCGTGGCTGGCACCTCGAGGGCCTGGCGGTCCGCCCCGACCACCGGATGGTCGCCCACACCGGCTTCCTGCTGGTCACCCGGCGGCTGGCCGACGGCGTCACGGGCATTTCCGTGAAGCGCCGGCCGTCCAAGACCGACTTCAACGAAGAGGACGTCAACGCCTGGACGCCGGGTGCCGTGGGGGAGCGCGCCGTCTCGGACAAGAAGCTTCGCCGGGCCGCCCGGGACGCCATCGCCGGAACCAACGTTAAGGACGATCCGGATATTACGAAGTAGTCCGTATTTCGGAAGACTTCAGCGGCACCCGGCTTCTTGGGGCTAATGTCTTAATAGAAGCGTAGGAAGGGGCTGATGCACGATGGAGACTCCGAACACTGATCCGGGCCTGACACCGGCAGAGGACGCGGCAACAGCCGCGGGACAAACGCACGCCGACGCTGACCGCTACGGTAACGGCGAACTGTCCGTTGCCGAGCGGCAGGTCAATATCCTCCGGGACAAGCTCCGGAACATTGACCGCCAGCTCGCCACCGCCACGCAGAACAACTCCAAGCTCGTGGCCATGCTGGAGACCGCCAAGCAGGAAATCCTCCGGCTGAAGAACGCCCTCGACCAGGAGGGGCAGCCGCCGTACAGCTTCGGCACGGTATTGCAGCTGAACCCGAAACGCCACGCCTCGGCCGGCAACGGCGGGCAGGCCGCGACCGAAGAATCCGTGGACATCTTCAACGCCGGCCGCAAGATGCGCGTGGGCATCAGCCCGCTCGTCAACATGAACCAGCTCGCTGTGGGCCAGGAGGTTCTCCTCAACGAGGCCCTCCTGGTGGTCGCCGGGCTGGGCTACGAACGGGCCGGGGACCTGGTCACGCTGAAGGAACTGCTCGGCGCGGACCGTGCGCTGGTGGTCGGCCGCGCGGACGAGGAACGCGTCGTCCGGCTCTCCGGGCCCCTGCTCGCGCAGAAGCTCCGCGTCGGCGACGCCCTCTCAATCGATTCCCGCACCGGCTACGCCCTCGAGAAAATTCCGCGCTCCGAGGTGGAAAACCTCGTCCTCGAGGAAGTCCCGGACATCACCTACCAGGACATCGGCGGGCTGGGACCGCAGATCGAGCAGATCCGCGACGCCGTGGAACTGCCGTTCCTGCACCCGGACCTGTACCGCGAGCACGGCCTCAAGGCGCCCAAGGGCATTCTGCTCTACGGGCCCCCGGGCTGCGGCAAGACGCTGATTGCCAAGGCCGTCGCCAATTCCCTCGCCGCCCGGGCCGCCGAGCGCACCGGCAAGACGGACATGAAGAGCTACTTCCTGAACATCAAGGGCCCGGAGCTGCTGGACAAGTACGTCGGGGAGACCGAGCGGCATATCCGGCTGATCTTCGCCCGCGCCCGGGAGAAGGCATCCGAGGGCAGCCCCGTGGTCGTGTTCTTCGATGAAATGGACTCGCTGTTCCGCACCCGCGGCACCGGCATCTCCTCGGACGTCGAGACCACCATCGTCCCGCAGCTCCTCAGCGAGATCGACGGCGTCGAGCGGCTCGACAACGTGATCGTGATCGGCGCGTCCAACCGCGAGGACATGATCGACCCGGCGATCCTGCGCCCGGGCCGGCTGGACGTCAAGGTCAAGATCCACCGCCCCGACGCGGAGGCCGCGGCCGACATTTTCAACAAGTACATCACCGCCGACCTGCCGTTCCACGAGTCCGATCTCGCCGAACACCACGGCGATGTCCAGGCCACCGTGGATGCGATGGTCCAGCGCACCGTCGAGGCCATGTACTCCACCGAAAAGTCCAACGAATACCTCGAGGTCACGTACGCCAACGGCGACACCGAAATGCTCTACTTCAAGGACTTCAACTCCGGCGCCGTGGTGCAGAACGTCGTGGACCGGGCCAAGAAGTACGCGATCAAGGACCTGCTGACCGTGGGCCAGAAGGGCATCCGGATCGACCACCTGCTGCGCGCCGTCGTCGACGAGTTCCGCGAGCACGAGGACATGCCCAACACCACCAACCCGGACGACTGGGCACGGATCTCGGGCAAGAAGGGCGAACGCATCACGTACATCCGCACGATCGTCCAGGGCAAGGCGGGGCAGGAGCCCGGCAAGTCCATCGAGACGATGCCGAGCACGGGCCAGTACCTGTGACGGCAGTTCCCGGCCAGCCGGCCGGCGAGTCCGGCGGGCTGCCCGCCGGCGGAGCCATGCGGGTCATGGGTTCGGAGACCGAATACGGCATCCACGCACCCTCCGCTCCCGGGGCCAACGCCACGATGATGTCCGCCCGGGTGATCCAGGCCTACGCCCAGGTGACCCGGCAGCGCGCCGCCGGCGGCGCCGAAACCCGCTGGGACTACACCGACGAGGAACCGCTGCATGACGCCCGCGGCTGGACACTGGAGCGCAGCCAGGCCGATCCCGCCCAGCTGACTGACCAGCCTCCCGTCCTCGACGCCGAGGCTGTCGCCCTCGCCTACGGGCGGCAGGAACTGGAAGCCGACGGCGAAGACGAATCCGGCACGCTCCTGATGAACATGGTCCTCGGCAACGGTGCCCGGCTGTACGTCGACCATGCCCACCCGGAGTACTCCAGCCCGGAAGTGACCAACCCGCTGGACGCCGTTGCCTGGGACGCTGCCGGAGACCTCGTGGCCCTGGCCGCGGTGCGCCGGCTGGCCGCAGATCCCGACCTGCCCCCGGTCAACCTGTACAAAAACAACACCGACAACAAGTCCGTGTCCTACGGCTCCCACGAGAACTACCTCATGCCCCGCAACGTGCCGTTCGGGGACATCGTCCGCGGCCTGACCCCGTTCTTCGTCACCCGCCAGATCATCTGCGGGGCCGGCCGGGTCGGCATGAAACAGGACGGCTCCCGGCCCGGGTACCAGATCAGCCAGCGGGCAGACTTTTTCGAGACCGAAGTCGGCCTCGAAACCACCATCCGCCGCCCCATCATCAACACCCGCGACGAGCCCCATGCGACGGCGGACAAATACCGGCGGCTGCACGTCATCATTGGTGATGCCAACCTCAGCCAGGCCTCCAATTACCTCAAATTCGGGACCACCGCGATGGTGCTGAGCCTGATCGAGGCCGGCCTGGCGCCCCGGCTCGAAATCCACGAGCCGGTCGCCGCGCTGCAGGCCGTCAGCCATGACACGTCACTCACGGCCACCTTCCGGCTGCTCGACGGGCGGCGCATCACCGCCCTGGACCTGCAGTGGATCTACTACGAGGCGGCCGCGAAGCACGCCCAGGACACCGGCGTCGCCGACGCCGTGGACGGGGACGGCCACACGCACCAAGTGCTGGAACGCTGGCAGGCGACGCTGACCGAACTGGGCAACGACCGGGCGGCGGCCGCGACCTCCGTGGAGTGGCTGGCCAAGCTCTCCCTGCTGGACGGCTACCGGGAACGCGACGGACTCGACTGGGGCCACGCACGGCTGGGCCTCGTGGACCTGCAGTGGGCGGACATCCGGCCCGAAAAGGGACTCTACTACCGCCTGCTGGCACGCGACCGGATGCAGCGGCTCGTCGACGACGGCCGGATCCAGCGGGCGGTCACCGAGCCGCCGTCGGACACCCGGGCGTTCTTCCGTGGCCGCTGCGTCAGCCGCTTCGGCGCCGACGTCGTCGGCGCCAGCTGGGACTCCGTCATCTTCGACGTGCCCGGCCGCGGCAGGCTTCAGCGGGTCCCCACCCGGGAACCGCTGCGCGGAACCGAGGCCCTCACCGGCGGGCTCTTCGCCCGCCACCGCGAAGCCGGACCGTTCCTCTCCGAGCTGCTGGGACTCCCGCCCGGTTCGTAGGGACAAAGAGTCCCGCAGCGGCCCCGGGCGTGGCAATATGGCTTACAGGAAGTCCCTCGCGCCGACGGGACGGACAGAAGGAGAAAACAATGGCAGGCCAGGAGCAACAGCAGCCGCAGCCGCGGGACACCGAGGTCGACGAGGACGTCCCCGCCGCCCCGCCGGCCCCGGCGGAGGGACAGGCATCGGCCGCCACCCAGGGCGT
Organism: Arthrobacter sp.; assembly: GCA_035466775.1. Taxonomy (GTDB): domain Bacteria; phylum Actinomycetota; class Actinomycetes; order Actinomycetales; family Micrococcaceae; genus Arthrobacter. Next base: position 14,217 of record DATIUQ010000228.1, on the reverse strand, counting down.
CGACGATCTGCTCGATGAGATCGACGGTGTGCTGGAGTCCAACGCCGAAGAGTTCGTCCGGGCGTTCGTCCAAAAGGGCGGCCAATAGGCGGCCGGACCACGGCGGCCCAGGGGTTGCGCCGACACAGGGCTGAGTGCCGGAAGTCGTTGATTCACTACGTTGAGGGAGTGCACCAGTGCAGGAAACCACAGCCAACCAGGTAGCAGCCAACGCCACGTCCTCCTTCACCGAACATCTGCAGCGCCAACGCCCGGATCTGCTGCCGTTCGGCCAGCAGCCTGGGACGGGGACAACCGCAGTGGGAACGGCAGCGCCCCTCCAGGCGCCGCACGGCACCACGATCGTCGCGCTGAGCTACGCCGGCGGCGTCCTGATGGCAGGGGACCGGCGCGCCACCATGGGCAACGTCATTGCGAGCCGGCACATCGAGAAAGTCTTCCCGGCGGACCAGTATTCGGTACTCGGCATCGCCGGGACCGCCGGCATCGCCCTCGACATCACCCGGCTCTTCCAGGTCGAACTCGAACACTACGAGAAGATCGAGGGGACACTCCTGAGCCTGGACGGCAAGGCCAACCGTCTCGGTGCCATGATCCGCAGCAACCTGCCGATGGCGATGCAGGGCCTCGCGGTGGTGCCCCTGTTCGCGGGCTTCGACCGTCCGGCCAACGTCGGACGGCTGTTCTCCTACGACGTCACCGGCGGCCGGTACGAGGAGCAGGAGCACCACACCGTCGGTTCGGGCGCGATGTTCGCCCGCGGCGCGCTCAAGAAACTCTGGCGGCCCAACCTCACCGAGCAGGACGCCGTCGCCGTCGCCGTCGAGGCGCTTTATGACGCTGCCGACGACGATTCCGCCACGGGCGGCCCGGACCCCGTCCGGCAGCTCTGGCCAGTGGTCTACATCGTCAACCGAACGGGTGCGTTCCGGGTTCCGGAGCGCGAGCTCGCGGCGATGGCCGCCACCATCATAGAGTCCAGGGCCGTGGCCCAGCGGGAGGCCTGAGATGACCCAGCAGTTCTACGTATCGCCCGAACAACTGATGAAGGACCGCGCGGATTTCGCGCGGAAGGGCATAGCGCGCGGGCGCTCCGTGGTGGTCATCAGCTGCCGGGACGGGATCGCCCTCGTGGCCGAGAACCCGTCCCCGTCACTGCACAAAATCGGGGAAATCTACGACAAGATCGCGTTCGCGGCCGTGGGCAAATACAACGAGTTCGAGAGCCTCCGCCAGGCCGGGGTGCGCTACGCCGACGTGCGCGGCTACTCCTACGACCGGGAGGACGTCACCGCCAGGGGCCTCGCCAGCGTATACGCGCAGAGCCTGGGGGCGGTGTTCACGGCGGAACAGAAGCCCTTCGAGGTTGAACTGGCCGTGGCCGAGGTGGGGAACTCCCCGGAAGAAGACCACCTCTACCGGCTGACCTTCGACGGGTCGATCGCCGACGAGAGCGGCTTCATCGTGATGGGCGGCCAGGCGGACAAGGTCTCGGAAGCCGTCGCAGCGGGCTGGCAGGGCCAACTCGACTTTGCCGGCGCCATCAGGCTCGCCCTGGCCGGCCTCGTTGCGGACAAGGAGACCGCCACGCTGCCCGTGTCGGCAGTGGAGGTGGCGGTCCTGGACCGCGGCTCGGAAAGCAGCCGCGGCACCCGCCGCGCCTTCCGACGGCTTGAGGACGCGGACATCACGGCATTGCTGGCTGAGGAGAACTGAGATGGACAAGCGTATTTTCGGCATCGAAACCGAGTTCGGGATTTCCTATTCGAGCCCGGAGTCCCGTCCGCTGGCCCCCGAAGAGGTGGCCCGCTACCTGTTCCGCAAGGTGGTCAGCTGGGGGAGGTCCTCCAACGTGTTCCTGACCAACGGGTCAAGGCTGTACCTCGACGTCGGATCCCACCCGGAGTACGCCACCGCCGAATGCGACGACCTCGCGCAGCTGATCGCGCACGACCGGGCCGGGGAACTGATCCTCGACGACCTCGTCGACGAGGCACAGGAACGGCTCGCGGCGGAGGGCTTCAACGGCACCGTCTACCTGTTCAAGAACAACACCGACTCGGCCGGGAACTCCTACGGCAGCCATGAGAATTACCTCATCCCGCGGCGCGGCGAATTCTCCCGGCTGGCCGAGATCCTGATCCCGTTCCTCGTGACCCGGCAGCTGATCGCGGGCGCCGGCAAGATCCTGAAAACCCCGCACGGAGCCACGTACGCGTTCTCCCAGCGCGCCGACCACATCTGGGAGGGCGTCTCCTCCGCCACGACGAGGTCCCGCCCGATCATCAACACCCGCGACGAGCCGCATGCCGACGCCGAGTTCTACCGCCGGCTGCACGTGATCGTGGGCGACTCCAACATGTCCGAGACCACGGCGCTGCTCAAGGTCGGCACCGTCGACCTGATCCTGCGGATGATCGAGGCCGGGGTGATCATGCGCGACATGCGGATGGAGAACCCCATCCGCAGCATCCGGGAAATCTCCCACGACCTCAGCGGACGCGCCCTGGTCCGGCTCGCCAACGGCCGGCAGCTCACCGCCCTGGAAATCCAGCGCGAATACCTGGGCAAGGTCACGGCGTTCGTCGCGGAGCAGGGCGCCCACAACCCGCATGTCCCGTTGATCCTGGATCTCTGGGAACGGACACTGGACGCGATCGAAAGCGGCGACACCAGCAAAATCGACACCGAGGTTGACTGGGCCATCAAGAAGAAGCTCATGGACAACTACCGGGAACGGCACAACCTGGGCCTCGACGCGCCCCGGATCGCCCAGCTGGACCTGACGTACCACGACATCTCCCGCACCCGCGGGCTCTATTACCTTTTGCAGTCGCGCGGGGCAGTCCGCCGCGTGGTGGACGATACGGCGGTCAAGGACGCCGTGGATGCACCGCCACAGACCACCCGTGCGAAGCTCCGCGGCGACTTCGTCCGCCGGGCGCAGGAACTGGGACGCGACTACACCGTGGACTGGGTGCATTTGAAGCTCAACGACCGCGCCCACCAGACCCTGTTGTGCAAAGACCCGTTCCGCAGCGTCGATGAGCGCGTGGATGCCCTGCTGAACTCTATGGGCTGATACCCAGCTTTCCGCGTTATTCTGGAGGAGTGCCGTTCGCGGCCAACGCTTGCTTTGCCGCTGGCAACTGCCCGGCGAGGCGTCCATCCTGCCCCGACGAAAGTTCTTACGTGCGCCGACTACTAGCAATTCTTCTTCCCGGACTGCTGCTGCTGACTGCCTGCGGCGGCGGCGAGCCTGCAGCCCCGGAACCCACCAGCCAGTCCGCCGGTGAGACCGCCAAGCTGGACTCCGTCAAGCTGACGGAAAACGGCGACAAGAAAGCGCCCGGTGTTGAATTCGCCAAGCCCCTCGAGGTCAAGGAACCCACCGTCAAGGTGGTCACGGAGGGCGACGGCGACCGGGTCAAGGCGAACCAGATCGCTTCCATCTCCATCGTTGCCCTCAACGGCAAGGACGGCTCCACCCTGGAGGACACCTTCCCGCAGGATCCGGAAGAGCTCGAGCTGAACGACGAGCTCAAGACCAGCAGCGCCGTCATCTACAACGCGTTTGTGGGCTCCAAGGTGGGCTCCCACCTGGCACTAGCCGTTCCCGGCGCCGCAGCCGCCGAGGGCGCCGAAGCGCAGCCCACGCAGCTCCTCGTCGTCAAGGTGCTCTCCGCCAAGGACGCCCCGCCGGTCCTGGACAAGCCCGAGGGTGAAACTATCACCCCGCCGGCAGGCCTGCCGACCGTCAAGGACAACGACAAGGGCATCCCGGAGATCTCCGTCGAGGGCGTCGCCGCCCCGACCGCACTCGTGTCCCAGGACCTCATCAAGGGCACCGGCCCGGCCGTCAAGGAAACCGATACGCTCACCGTGAACTACGTCGGTGTGGCGCTGGCCGGCGGCAAGGTCTTCGACTCCAGCTTCGACCGCGGCGAGAAGGCCACCTTCCCCCTCACCGGCGTCATCAAGGGCTGGACCCAGGGCCTGGCCGGCAAGACGGTCGGCTCCCGCGTCCTCCTCGTCATCCCCAAGGACCTTGCCTACGGCGAGGAAGGCCAGGGCGACGCAAAGGGCGACCTCGTCTTCGTCGTCGACATCCTCGGCGTCAAGTAACCACCACACCCGCACCACCACCCAAGCCACGAAGGAGCAACCATGTCATTTGGACAGCGCAACATCGACCGCCAGAAGCCGGAAATTGAGTTCCCCGAAGGCGACGTGCCCACCGAACTGGTCATCACCGACCTAATCGAAGGCGACGGCGCCGAAGCCAAGGCCGGGGACACCGTCTCCACACACTACGTCGGCGTGGCCTGGTCCACCGGCGAAGAATTTGACGCCTCCTGGGGCCGCGGCGCACCGCTCGACTTCCGCGTCGGCGTCGGCCAGGTCATCCAGGGCTGGGACCAGGGCCTGCTGGGCATGAAGGTCGGCGGCCGCCGCCGGCTGGAAATCCCCTCCGAGCTGGCCTACGGCTCGCGCGGAGCCGGCGGGGCAATCGGCCCCAACGAGGCCCTGATCTTCGTCGTCGACCTCGTCGGCGTCCGCTAAGCACCTAAGACACTCCAGCGGCTGCCGGCCTGACCGGCCGCCGCCTGAGGCACAGAGCGCGGTAACAATCGGAAAAGTTTCTTCCGGCTGTTACCGCGCTTTTGTCAGTTTCGGGCAGGGACTTTAGTACCCTTGCGGGGTGTCCGCCTCACGTACAGAACGCCTCCTGAACCTGCTCATCGCCCTCCTGAACACCACCTACGGCCTGCGCCGCAGTGAGTTGCGCGAGAAGGTCTACCGCGACAGCACCAGCAGCGACGTCGCATTCGGCCGGATGTTCGAGCGCGACAAGGGCGAGCTGCGGCACTTCGGCTTCGACGTCGAGACCGTCATGGACAAGGGCTGGGGATCGGACGATCCGGCGACCACCCGCTACCGGATCGGCAAGGAATCCAACCGGCTTCCGGACGTCAATCTCACCGCGGCCGAGTGCACCGTGCTCATCCTCGCCGCCCAGCTCTGGGAGCATGCGGCGCTCGGCTCCGCCGCCGTCAACGCCGTACGCAAACTCCAGGCCTCCGGCGGACTGGTCGACGCCGAACTCCCCGCCGGGGTGCAGCCACGGATCCGTCCCGCCGGCCAGGCCTTCGAAGACCTCGTCACCGCCATGCACGCCCAACACCCCGTCAGCTTCCGCTACCTTGCCGGCAGCACCGGCAAGGAAGAGGAGCGCCTGGTGGAACCGTGGGGCCTCGGCAGCCGCTTCGGCCAGTGGTACCTCGTTGGCCAGGACAGGACCCGCGGGGACAAGCGCTTCTTCCGCCTCTCCCGCCTCACATCCGCCGTCACCGTGCTGGAGAAGGAAAGCTTCACCCCTCCGGCAGACTTCAACGTTCGGTCCGAACTGGCCTCCCTGGCGGAGCTGCCGGTCAGGACGGCAGTCCTCGACGTCCAGGCGGGAAGGCTGCACGGGCTCCGGAACCGGGCCCTCAGCGCCCCCGTTCCGGAACCCGGCGCCGGACTGCCCAAGGCGGGCCGCGACCGCCTCAGCGTGCCATACCGGGACGCCGAGACCCTGGCCGAGGAACTCGCCTCCTACGGCCCCCGGGTCCGCGTGGTGTCACCGCCGGAGCTCGTCACGTCCGTGCGGCGCCGTCTGGCGGCCGCCGAACGTTTCGCCGCGGCCCCCGTCCCGCCGGTCGCCTTCCCCGCGGCCTCTTCCCCCGGCGGTATCCCGCAAGGGGCGGCAGCGCCCCGGCGCGGCCGTAAACGCACCTCCGAGGACCAGCTGGCCCGGATGCTGCAGCTCGTGCCGTTCCTGGTGCATAACCAGGGCCTCCACATCAGCGAAGTGGCCGCGAACTTCGGGATCACCCGCCAGGAGCTGGAAGCGGACCTGCGGATCCTGATCTGTTCCGGCCTGCCAGAGGGTTACCCGGACGATCTGTTGGACATCCAATGGGACGACGACCACGTCACCATCACCCAGGACCTCGACCTGAAACGGCCGGTCCGCTTCACCGTCGAAGAGGCCTGCGCCCTGCTGACCGGGCTGGAAACCCTCAACGGCCTGCCCGAACTTGCCGAAGGCGGCGCGCTGGAATCCGTCACGCTCAAGCTCATGGCGGCGGCAGGGGAGGAGGGGCTCAAGGCGGCAGCCCTGTCCGCCCCCGAGGTGGGGCCCGGCAACTCCGCAGCCCTGGAAACGGCGCGGGAAGCCATCCGGACGGGCTCCCAGCTGCGGCTCCGCTACTTCTCGCCGCTCCGGGACGCCGTCTCCGAACGTGACATCGACCCGCTCCGGCTCTATTCGCTGGACAACACCTGGTATCTCGAGGCCTACTGCCATTCCGCGCAGGGCCTGCGCAACTTCCGGCTGGACCGGATCGAGGCCCTGGAACCCAACGGCCTGCCCGCCTCGGAGACGGCGAAGCCCGGCGACAGCTTCCCCGTCAAGCTCTTCACCCCCAACGACGACGACGCGGTGGTAGTGGTTGAACTCACCCGCCGCGGCGTAGGCCTCGCCGATGAGTACTACGCGGAGCGGACGGCGGAGCTGCCCGACGGCGGGCTGCTGGCCGAAATCCGCTTCGGCAGCACCGACTGGCTCCCGATGTTCGTGGCCCAGCACGGCGGGACCGCCCGCATCGTGCAGCCGGAGGAACTGGCGGCGGCCTCCCGCCAGTGGCTGTCCGCCGCCCTCGCCCAATATGAAGACTAGCCAGCGCGGCGGCTAGACTACTCAGCATGCCTTGGTGGTCCTGGATCGTGATCTGGATAGCGCTCGTCGCGCTGTCGCTGTTGTTCTTTGTTGTGCTCGGCGTCCGGCTGTACCGGCAGTTCATGGCCGCGGCCAAGGAGCTCGGCGAAGCGGGGGAGCGGTTCTCCACCGTCCCGTCCCGCCCGGGCACCTTCGGTTCAACCGATGTTCATGTCGGCCGCGTAGGCTCGGACGGCGATGTCGCGACGGACGGATCCAGCCCGCCGCCGGAACCCGGTTCCGCCGTTTTTGCCTCACCCGTGCAGATGGGACATGATTACCGCGCAGCCAAAATCGCCCGTCGGGAGGCCCGCCGCAGGCGGCGCGTCCAGCGCAAGACGGACCGCGGCCAGCCCCAGCGGCTGCGCGACATCGAATTCAAATAGACATAGACGTAGGATGTATTTCAACGAAAGGACCTCCCGCCATGAGGCTTGAAGGCTGGCATCTCATCATCATCATCGTTCTGGCACTGGTGCTTTTCGCCGCGCCGAAGCTGCCCGGCATGGCCCGGAGCCTTGGCCAGTCCATGCGCATCTTCAAGTCGGAAGTCCGGGAGATGAAGAAGGACGGCGCCACGGACGCTGCGGACGGCTCCGACCCCGTCGAAGGCCGTGTCGTGAACCACCCGAAGTCCGCCGGCACGGAGACCCGCGCCGGAGACGGAACCGACGTTCCGCCGCCGAACCGCGCCTAACACCGCGTGGCAGTAACCATGAGCCGCCGGTCGAACCCCGAGGGGAGGATGGCGCTCCTCGACCACCTGAAAGAACTGCGGAACCGCCTCTTCAAGTCGGCGATCGCCGTCGTCCTCGGTACCGTCGTCGGATTCCTCGTCTACCAGCCCATGCTCGAGGCGCTGATCAAACCGATCAGCGACCTCAACGCGCATGAGGGGCGGCAGGCGACGCTGAACTTTGACGGCGTGGCGAGTTCCTTCGACCTGATGATCCAGGTGTCCGTCTTCCTGGGCCTGATCGTCGCCAGCCCGGTCTGGCTGTATCAGCTGTGGGCCTTCATCGTCCCCGGCCTGCACAAAAAGGAACGGCGGCTCGCGCTGTCGTTCGTGGCAGCCGCGGTCCCGCTGTTCGTAGGCGGCGTCCTGCTGGCCTGGCTGGTGCTTCCGAACGCCGTCCGGGTGCTGACCGATTTCACGCCTTCCGGGGGATCCAACTTCATCAGCGCGCAGGTGTACCTGTCCTTCGTGCTGCGGCTCCTGCTGGCCTTTGGCATCGCCTTCCTGCTGCCGGTGGTCCTGGTCGGGCTGAACCTGGCGGGCATCGTCAAAGGCAAGCAGCTCGTCAAGAGCTGGCGCATCACCGTGTTCCTCGTCTGCCTCTTCGCCGCCATGGCCGCACCGGGAGCGGACGCGATGAGCATGTTCTACCTGGCCGGCCCCATGCTGCTCCTCTTCTTCGCCGCCATCGGACTGTGCCTGCTCAACGACCGGCGGCGCGAACGGCGCGCCGTCAAACGCGCCGCCGAGACCGAAGCCACCGCGGACCAGGCGACTCCCAGCTCCGAGCTGGAGAATCTCTAGCCCAACGCGCACTAGGCTGGAAGCATGTCCTCACTACCCGGGCCGGAATCGCCGTCTGAACGCTACCGAGCCAGTGCCGAGCGGGCCGCAGAAGCCAAGACCTATCTGGGCGGTTTCATCCGGTCGCTCGCCTTCGAACTCGACGACTTCCAGCGCGAGGCCTGCCTGTCCCTGCAGGCCGGCCGGGGTGTCCTGGTGGCCGCCCCCACGGGTGCCGGCAAAACGATCGTGGGGGAGTTCGCCATCTACCTCGCGCTCCAGCGAGGGCTCAAGGCGTTCTACACCACACCGATCAAGGCCCTGAGCAACCAGAAGTACTCGGAGCTGGCGGACAAGTACGGTGCCGACCGCGTGGGGCTCCTGACCGGAGACACCAGCATCAACGGCGACGCCCCCGTGGTGGTGATGACCACCGAGGTGCTCCGCAACATGCTCTACGCCGACTCCAGCACCCTGGCGGACCTCGGCTTCGTGGTCATGGACGAGGTCCACTACCTGGCGGACCGCTTCCGCGGCGCCGTGTGGGAGGAAGTCATCATCCACCTGCCCAGCGAGGTCCAGGTTGCCTCCCTCAGCGCGACCGTCTCCAACGCCGAGGAGTTCGGCGCCTGGCTCGACACGGTGCGCGGGCAGACCGACGTCATCGTTTCCGAACACCGGCCGGTGCCGCTCTGGCAGCACGTTATGGTGGGCCGGAAAATCGTGGACCTCTTCGCCGGCGACACCACCTTCGATGAGATCGCCCCTGCTGTCGGAACTGACGTGTCCACCGCGGCCGCCGCGACGGACAAGTCGGCCGCCAGCGCCGTCATCACCGAGCGCCCGGGCTTCGAGGTCAACCCCGAGCTGCTCTCCATGGCCCGCGCCGAGAGCCAGATGAACTTCCGCGGCCGGTTCGGCCACGGCGGCCGCAACCAGCGGCGCCAGCGCAGCCAGCGCGACGACGCCCAGCCGGCCGGTGCGCGCAGCCCGGTCAGGAAGGCCAGCCGCCCCCAGGTCATCGCCAGCCTGGACCGGCAGGACCTCCTCCCGGCGATCACCTTCATCTTCTCCCGCGCGGGCTGCGACGCCGCCGTCGCGCAGTGCGTCGCCGCCGGGCTGTGGCTGACCACCGAGCAGGAGCAGCTTGTCATTGCCCGCCGCGTCGACGAGGCAGCCCAGGACATCCCCTCCGACGACCTGGACGTCCTGGGCTTCTGGAGCTGGCGCGACGGGCTGCTCCGCGGACTGGCCGCCCACCACGCCGGGATGCTCCCCACGTTCAAGGAAGTCGTGGAAAAGCTCTTCGTCGACGGGCTGGTCAAGGCCGTGTTCGCGACCGAAACACTGGCGCTCGGCGTCAACATGCCGGCGCGCTCCGTCGTACTGGAGAAGCTCGACAAGTTCAACGGCGAGGCGCACGTCAACATCACCGCGGGCGAATATACCCAGCTCACCGGCCGTGCCGGCCGGCGCGGGATCGACGTCGAAGGGCACGCCGTCGTCCTGTGGCAGCCCGGCACGGATCCGGCGTCGGTGGCCGGCCTCGCATCGCGCCGCACGTACCCGCTGAACTCCAGCTTCCGGCCCACGTACAACATGTCCATCAACCTGCTGGCGCAGTTCGGCCGGCCGCGGGCACGGGAGATCCTCGAGTCCTCCTTCGCCCAGTTCCAGGCCGACCGGTCCGTCGTCGGGCTGGCAAAGCAGGTACGCAGCCGCGAGGAGTCCCTGGCCGGCTTCAGCAAGGCGATGACGTGCCACCTCGGCGACTTCACCGAGTACTCCCGGATCCGGCGGGCGCTCACCGACGTCGAGAAGAACGCCTCCAAGACCAGTTCCCGGGCCAGGAAGTCCGTCACCGAGGACTCGCTGAGCCGGCTGCTCCCGGGCGACGTGGTGGATGTTCCCACCGGCCGGGCGCCCGGACTCGCCGTCGTCCTCAGTTCCGACCACCACTCCCGCGAGCCGCGGCCGGCCGTGATGACCCTGGACAACCAGCTGCGCCGGATCGGCACCCAGGATGTGGAGGGTCCGCTGGCACCGATCACCCGGGTCCGGATCCCGAAATCCTTCAACGCCAAGGTCCCCAAGTCACGGCGGGACCTGGCGTCCTCGGTCCGCAACGCGCTCCGGGAGAACCGGCCGCCGGCCCCGCCGAACCGCAACGACGACTTCGGCCGCGCCGCTGCCCTCCCGGACCAGGAGAAGAAGATCGCGGACCTGCGCCGGGAGCTCCGCGCCCACCCCTGCCACGGCTGCAGTGAACGCGAGGACCACGCGCGCTGGTCGGAGCGCTACTGGAAGCTCCGCCAGGAGACCGACGGCCTGGTCCGCCAGATCCAGGGCCGCACCAACACCATCGCCAAGACCTTCGACCGGGTCTGCGGCGTCCTGTCCAGCTACGGCTACCTGGAAACCTCCGACGCCGGCGTGCTCACCATCAGCCCCGACGGGCAGCGGCTGCGCCGGATCTACGGCGAGAAAGACCTGCTGATTTCCCAGGCCCTGCGGCTGGGCGCCTTCAACGACCTCGACGCCGCGGAAGTCGCCGCCCTGGCCAGCGTCCTGGTCTACCAGGCCAAGCGCGAGGACCGCGGGCTGCGGCCCAAGATGCCGAGCATCTCGCTGGAGTCTGCCGTTGACATTGTGGTGCATGAGTGGTCCGCCCTGGAGGACACCGAGGAAGCCAGCAAGCTCCCCCTGACCGGGGAACCCGAACTCGGGCTGGTCTGGCCCATTTTCAAGTGGGCCAAGGGCAGGCACCTGCAGGACGTCCTCAGCGGCACGGACCTCGCCGCCGGCGACTTTGTCCGGTGGGTCAAACAGGTCATCGACCTGTTGGACCAGCTGGCAAAAATCCCGTCCCTGGACCCGCGGGTCGCACGGCTGTGCGGGGAAGCGATCAAACTCATCAAGCGCGGCGTCGTCGCGTATTCCTCCGTGGCCTGACCGCCGCAGCCGGCCGCCCGGCCGCACCGCCCCACCGTCGTCGAACACGCCGGCCACCGCCGGCACCCACTGACCAAGGAGTCCCCGACCCATGACCGATTTCCCGGCCGCCCCCGCACCGCACCAGGTAACGCTGTACCGGAACGGTTCCGTCTACACCGCCGCCGATCCTTTCGCCACGGCGATGCTGGTCGACGGCGACACGGTCGCCTGGGTGGGCTCCGAGCAGGCGGCCACCTCCATTGCCGATTCCTCGATGGAGGTCATTGACCTGCAGGGCGCGCTCCTTGCGCCAGGCTTCGTCGATTCCCACGTGCATCTCACCGAAACGGGCATCGCCCTGGACTCGCTGCAGCTCAGCGGAGTCCGCTCCGCCCGGGAACTGCTCGACGCCGTCGCCGGCTTCTCCACTTCCGGCGCGCGCGGAACCGTGCTGGGCCACGGCTGGGACGAGACCCGGTGGGTAGACCCCGCCCTGCCCTCGCAAGAGGAGCTGGAACGCGCCGCCGGCGGGCGGCAGGTCTACCTCTCCCGGATCGATGTGCACTCGGCGCTCGTGTCCACCTCGCTGGCTGCGGCCGCCGGGCTCAACGGAACCGACGGCTCCGGCGCGGGCGGCCAGGTCAAGCTCGCCGCGCACACGGCCGCCCGGCTTGCGGCCCGCAGGCTGCCGGCAGCGGCCCTCCGCGGGTACCAGCAGCGGGCCCTCGCCGAGGCGGCGGCCAACGGCTACGTCGCGCTGGCGGAAATGGCGGCGCCGCACATTGGCAGCATCGACGACCTGCAGCTTGCCGCGGCCTGGAACACGGGTCCGGACGCTGTTCCGGAGATTCTGCCCTACTGGGGTGAGCTGGCCACCTCGGCCGACCATGCCCGGTCCATCCTGGACGGGCTGGGCGTGCCTGTGCTCGGCCTGGCCGGGGACCTGAACATGGACGGCTCGATCGGGTCGCGGACCGCGGCGCTGCGCGCGGACTACACCGACGCGCCGGGGGAGCGGGGCAACCTGTACCTTTCGGTCGCGGAGGCGGCGGCCCACCTCGCGGCATGCTCGCTGCTCGGGATCCAGGCAGGGTTCCACGTCATCGGGGACGCCGGCCTGGAAGCCGCCCTGGAGGCGCTGGATTTGGCGGCGGCGGACGTCGGAGTACAGAAGGTCCGGGCCGCGGGCCACCGTCTTGAACATGTCGAGCTCGCGGATGCGGAATCCATCAGCCGGCTGGCCGGATACTCCGTGACGGTCAGCGCGCAGCCCGGCTTCGACGCCGCCTGGGGTGGAGAGTCCGGTCTCTACCGGCAACGCCTGGGTGACCGCCGGGACGGCATGAACCCCTTTGCTTCCTTCTACGCTGCCGGCGTCCCGATCTGCTTCGGCAGTGACAGCCCGGTGACCCCGTTGCGGCCGTGGGCCAGCGTCCGGGCTTGCCTGCAGCACAGCAACCCCGCCGAACAGATCTCCGCCCGCGCAGCCTTCCTCGGGCACACACGGGCCGGCTGGCGGGCCGCCCGGTACCGCAACCCCATGGCGGGCCAGCTGGTGCCCGGCGCACCGGCCAGCTTCGCCGTATGGGAAGTCGAGGAGCTCATGGTCCAGGTGGCGGACGGCCGCGTCCAGTCCTGGAGCACGGACCCCCGCGCACGCACGCCGCTGCTCCCCGCCCTGGACACCGGCTCCGAACCGGTCTGCCTCCAGACCGTGAGGGACGGCCGGGAACTGTTCTCCAGCGGCGCGCTCCGGGGCTGACGGCACGCGCCAGCCGCCGGTCCGGAACCGAAACTTTGCCCCTCGCAAGGCGGGGCTGACCTGCGCCGATGGGTGAAACGGCAGGTCACGGAGCGGTTGACAGATCGGGGCCTGCCCGTAGCATTGAGGGGCAACGGAGGGTTGCGCGGACTGCAGCCTCCGGACGTCCCCCGGGTCAGTTCCAGGTTGCCGCAGTGCGGCAGCTTACTTGGTCGTGGCCATGGGTACTCCCAGGGGGCGGGTCCACTTCGCAGCAGAAAACGGTTCCGGCGGCGTTTTTCGCGGTCCGCCGCAACTGGCCCGAAGCGGGTGGACCTGCCCCGGTAACCGGCTTCGGCCTTCGAGCGTCCGGCAACTCCCTATAATGGAGAGTTGCGCCAGGTGTCCGCTCACCGCAGACCGCCCGGCGCTTGACCGCTCCCTCCAAGGAAAGGCCCGCTGTGCGTGTCCTCACGATCATCCCGACCTACAACGAGCTGGAATCGTTGCCCAAGACGCTCGGGCGCCTCCGCACTGCCGTGCCCGGTTCCGACGTCCTGGTTGTCGACGACAACAGCCCCGACGGCACCGGGCAGCTGGCGGACCGAATCGCCGCAGAGGACAGCCAGGTCCATGTCCTGCACCGCGCCGGGAAGGCCGGACTGGGAGCCGCGTACATCGCCGGTTTCAAGTGGGGGCTCGACGCCGGTTACGACGTGCTCGTGGAGATGGACGCCGACGGCTCGCATCAGCCGGAGCAGCTTCCCCAGCTGCTTGAGGCCGTGGAACAGGGCGCCGACCTCGCCATGGGCAGCCGCTGGGTTCCGGGCGGCAGCGTCGTCAACTGGCCGCTGTACCGGCAGGCGATCTCCCGCGTGGGCAGCACCTACGCGCGGCTCATGCTGGGCATGAAGATCAAGGACGTCACGGGCGGTTTCCGCGCGTTCCGCCGGAGCACCCTGGAGAAACTGAACCTGGACTCCGTCGACTCGGTCGGGTACGGCTTCCAAGTGGACCTTGCCTGGCGCGTGGCCAAGCTCGGACTGACGATCGTCGAACGCCCCATCACCTTTGTCGAGCGTGAGCTCGGAGCCTCGAAGATGAGCGGCAACATTGTGGTCGAAGCCATGATCAACGTCACCAAGTGGGGCCTGGCCGCCCGCTGGAACACGCTCTCCGGGAAGCTCCCCGGCAAGTTTGCCGGCAAGAAGGCCTAGGCGCTTACGGCATAAAGAGGGCCGGGCCCGCACCGTCGCAGTG
>DATIUQ010000227.1:0-22145 GCA_035466775.1 Arthrobacter sp. | reverse complement strand
GTATGCCGGGACGTGCCGCGGTCGCTGCGCCGTTCCATCGTGAGGGTGCCCTCCAGCCAGTTGGCGCGCGCGGGCGCCTCCGGGGGAAGCCCCATGCTGTTGACGTGGTACCAGAGGGTGTCCGGGCGGTCCGGATCCATGGTGAACACCCCGTGGCCCTCGGAACGGGTGCCGTCGGCCTCCGTGTGCCGGTAGCTGTGGGTGACGGCCAGCCCGGCGGCCGCACGGGCGAACGTCAGTTCGACGGCGGCGACCCGCGCCGGGCCCCAGGGCGTGGACTCCCACTGTGTGGTTCCAATCCAGTGCCCCAGGAACGCCTCGAGCGCTTCATGTGCACTGCCTGGCAGCGGCCGGTCCATGTTGTCCTTCCAAGGGGTCCTCCCAAGTGGAGTTCCTCCCGAGTGAGCCCGTCCCCATCATCACGCGGCGCCGCATGCCGTGTCTAGGTGCGGGCCCGGCAATCCGGGCCCGCAGGGGCCGGTTCAGTGGCCTGCAGGGCCTTCGGGGCCGGACGTCAGAGGCCGAATGTCTCGGTTTCCTCGAATGGGCCCACCACGGTGACGGTCCGAGGGGCGGCTGCGAGCTCGCGGGCGAGCTCCTGGACTTCGGCAGCGGTCACGGCCTTGATCTGGCGCAGGGTCTCATCGATGTCCTGGTACTCGCCGGAGACCAGTTCGGCGCGGCCCAGCCGGGACATCCGGGAGCCGGTGTCCTCCAGCGCCAGCACGATTCCGCCGCACAGCTGCCCGACGGCCTTGCGGAGTTCTTCGTCGGAGATGCCGCCCTCGGCCAGCTTGTCGAGCTCGGCGCCGAGCAGCTCGAGGACCTGCCGGACCTTCGTCGGCGTGCAGCCGGCGTACATGCCGAAGTAGCCCGCATCGGCGTAGGAGGACGCGAAGGAGTACGTCGAGTACACGAGGCCGCGCTTCTCGCGGACTTCCTGGAACAGCCGGGAGGACATGCCCCCGCCGAGCACGGCGTTGAGCACGCTCATGACGAAGCGGCGGTCGTCGGTGGCGACGATCGTGGGGCAGCCCATGATGATGTTGGCCTGTTCCACCGGGCGCTTGACCACGTGCAGGCCGGCGGTGCCGGTGATGTCGGCCCGGTCCGTGGAGCGGCGCTGCACCGGGGCGGCGTCGGGCTCAAGGCTCCAGCCGGCGGAGTGCAGCGCGTCCACGACAAGTCCGCAGACGACGTCGTGGTCCAATCCCCCGGCGGCGGTGATGACGAGCTCGTCCGGGCGGTAGTAGCGGCGGTAGTGGTCCCAGACCGAGTCCCGCGCGACGGCGCGGATGGCGTCCGGGGTGCCGCCGATCGGGCGGCCCAGCGGGTGCGTGCCCAGGACGGCGGCCACGAAGTGTTCGTGGGCGACGTCGGTGGGGTCGTCACTGTCCATCGCAATCTCTTCGAGGATGACGTCGCGTTCCTGCTCCATCTCCTGCGGGTCCAGCACGGCGCCGGTGATCATATCGGCGATGACGTCGATCGCCATCGGCAGGTCGGTGTCCAGCACACGGGCGAAGTAGCAGGTGCTTTCCTTCGCCGTGGCGGCGTTGGATTCCCCGCCCACCTCGTCGAACGCCGAGGCGATCTCGAGGGCCGTGCGCCGCTGCGTGCCCTTGAACAGCAGGTGCTCCAGGAAATGCGTGGAGCCGTGCTGCCCCGGCGCCTCGTCGCGGGAGCCCACGCCGACCCAGAAGCCGATGGTGGCCGAGCGCTGGCCGGGCATCGCCTCGGTCAGCACGCGGACGCCGCCGGGCAGGACCGAACGGCGCACCTCGGAACCGCCGTCGGCTCCGTGGATCAGGGTGTCAGCGTGCTGATTCTGCTCAAGCGGCAGGGGGACGACAGTCATCAAGGCCTTTCAATAAAACCGTCACGGGAATCGTGCCAAATCTGCCTGCAATCCTACCTGCCTTTAACGGCAGCGGGGCCGGTGGACTAATCCACCGGCCCCGCTGCTTGCGTTCGAAAGACTACTCTGCGGACTCCAGGGAGACCTCAGCATCGTCAGCACTTTCAGAACCCGCCTCGTCAGCCACAACGGGAGACAGGGAGAGCTTGCCGCGGTCATCGATCTTGGTGATTTCCACCTGGATCTTCTGGCCGACGGAGACCACGTCATCGACGTTGTCCACGCGCTTGCCGCCAGCGATCTTGCGCAGCTCGGAGATGTGCAGGAGGCCGTCCTTGCCCGGGGTCAGGGAAACGAAGGCGCCGAAGGTCGTGGTCTTGACGACCGTGCCCAGGTAACGCTCGCCGATTTCCGGGATCTGCGGGTTGGCGATGGCGTTGATCGCGGACCGTGCTGCATCGGCAGACGGGCCGTTAGTGGCGCCAATGTAGACAGTTCCGTCGTCCTCGATCGAGATGTCGGCTCCGGTGTCTTCCTGGATCTGGTTGATCATCTTGCCCTTCGGGCCGATGACCTCGCCGATCTTGTCTACCGGGATCTTGACCGCGATGACGCGCGGCGCGAACTCGGAGAGCTCGTCCGGGGTGTCGATCGCGGAGTTCAGAACGTCCAGGATGTGCAGGCGGGCTTCGCGGGCCTGCTTCAGGGCTGCTGCCAGGACGGAGGCCGGGATGCCGTCGAGCTTCGTGTCCAGCTGGATGGCCGTGACGAACTCGGAGGTACCGGCGACCTTGAAGTCCATGTCGCCGAAGGCATCTTCGGCGCCGAGGATATCGGTCAGGGCGGCGTAGCGGGTCTGGCCGTCAACCTGGTCGGAGACCAGGCCCATGGCGATACCGGCAACAGCGGCCTTCAGCGGCACACCTGCGTTCAGCAGGGACAGCGTGGAGGCGCAGACGGAACCCATCGACGTCGAACCGTTGGAGCTGAGAGCCTCAGACACCTGGCGGATGGCGTAGGGGAATTCCTCGCGGGACGGCAGCACCGGCATGATGGCGCGCTCTGCGAGGGCACCGTGGCCGATTTCGCGGCGCTTCGGGGAGCCCACACGGCCGGTCTCGCCGGTGGAGTACGGCGGGAAGTTGTAGTTGTGCATGTAGCGCTTGCGCGTCACGGGAGACAGCGAGTCGATCTGCTGTTCCATCTTGAGCATGTTCAGCGTGGTGACACCCATGATCTGGGTCTCGCCGCGTTCGAAGATGGCCGAGCCGTGGACGCGGGGCAGGACCTCGACCTCGGCGGTGAGCTGGCGGATGTCCGTCAGGCCGCGGCCGTCGATGCGGATCTGGTCCTTGAGGATGCGCTGGCGCACGACCTGCTTGGTGAGGGAGCGGAACGCTGCGGACAGTTCCTTCTCGCGGCCTTCGAACTGGCCGGCCAGGGAAGAGGTGACCTCGTCCTTGAGCGAATCCGATGCGGTGTCGCGCTCCTGCTTGTCGGCAATCTGGAAGACGGCGGCCAGCTTGTCGGCGGCAGCGGACTCAACAGCGGCGTAGACGTCGTCCTGGTAGTCCAGGAAGACCGGGAACTCGACGGTCGGCTTGGCTGCGCGTGCGGCCAGGTCGGACTGTGCCTCGCAAAGTGCCTTGATGAACGGCTTGGCAGCCTCGAGGCCCTCGGAGACAACCTCTTCGGTCGGGGCGGTGGCGCCCTGTTCCTTGATGAGGTTCCAGGAGTTGTCGGTGGCTTCGGCTTCAACCATCATGATGGCAACGTCGTCGCCCGCGATGCGGCCGGCAACGACCATGTTGAAGACGGCGTTCTCGAGCTGGGAGTGCTTCGGGAACGCAACCCACTGCGAGCCGTTCTCGTCGGCGACGAGGGCAACGCGGACGCCGCCGATCGGGCCGGAGAAGGGCAGGCCGGAAAGCTGGGTGGACATCGAGGAAGCGTTGATCGCGACCACGTCGTAGAGCTCGTCCGGGTTGATGGACAGCACGGTGACGACGATCTGGACCTCGTTGCGCAGGCCCTTGACGAAGGCGGGGCGCAGCGGGCGGTCCATCAGGCGGCAGGCCAGGATGGCTTCCGTGGAGGGGCGGCCTTCGCGGCGGAAGAACGAGCCCGGGATGCGGCCGGCGGCGTACATACGCTCTTCGACGTCGACGGTCAGCGGGAAGAAGTCGAAGCCTTCACGCGGGTGCTTGCCGGCGGTGGTGGCGGACAGCAGCGCGGTCTCTTCGTCGATGTAGACCATAGCTGCGCCGGCTGCCTGCTTGGCAAGGCGGCCGGTTTCGAAGCGGATTACACGCTTGCCGAAGCGGCCATTGTCAATGACTGCTTCTGAGAACTGGATTTCGGGACCCTCCATAGAGAGTCACCTCCGTTTCATGGTTCACGGAGCCCAGCCGCATCAACCCAGCCCAGCATCTGTCTACTGGCCTGCACTGCACCCGGTCATCGATCGAGACCCACGGGCCAAGGCTTCGTTCCTTGAAGCCGTTCCCGGAGGTCACTACCGAGGACCGCGAATGCGTGATGCGGTTGATCCTCCTGTTGAGTTTTTGTTTGAAGAAGGCGGCCCTTTCCGGTCCGGAAGGGGCCGCCCCTTAAAGCTGACTAGCGGCGCAGGCCGAGACGCTCGATGAGCTTACGGTAGCGGGTGATGTCAGTGTTCTTGAGGTAGGTCAGCATGCGCTTGCGACGACCAACCATGGCCAGCAGACCGCGCTGGGTGTGGTAATCGTGCTTGTGCACCTTCATGTGCTCAGTGAGATCCTTGATCCGCTGAGTCAGGACTGCAACCTGGACCTCCGGCGAACCGGTGTCGCCCTCGGACGTTGCGAAATCCTGAATGATGGACTGCTTTACAGCGGCTTCAAGTGCCACGATAACTCCTAGAGATGTGCCGTGAGGCCCGAATCAGTAACTCACTGCCGGGGGTGCCGCGCCGGTTCCGCCCGCCCATAGGGGAGCCTTACCGTACACAACAAGAGCCAGCCGCCACGGACTGCAGCCGGATCCAACGTTTAGTTTACCGGCACGCCGCTGAACTTGTCGAAACGGCAGGCCCTACGACGGCCCGGATGCCCCGCCCGCCAGACCTTCGCGGATGGCGGCCACGCCGCGGTACAGCTCGGTGAAGGACGTGCTCAGCGGGGAAAGCCCGATCCGGAGGCCCTGCGGCGCGCGGAAATCCGGAATGACATCCTGGTCCCACAGTGCCGCGGTCATTTCCCGGAACGCCGGGTGGTCCACGGTGATGTGGCTGCCGCGCCGTTCCGGATCCCGCGGCGTCGAGAGTTCAACGCCCTCCGGGGCGAGCCAGGCGTCGTGGAGTTCGACGGCGAATGCGGTCAGCAGGCGGGATTTCTCCCTGACGGCGGCCATGCCCACTGCTTCCAGCAGGTCCAGGGTGCCGCGCATGGCGAGCATCCCGAAGATCGCCGGGGTGCCGCTGAGGAACCCGCGGATGCCGGCGGCAGCCTCGTAGCCGGGTCCCATTTCGAAGGCGTCCTTGCGGCCCATCCAGCCCCAGATGGGCTGCTGCAGGCCGGGCAGGTGCCGGGAGTTGACGTACGCGAAGGCGGGCGAACCCGGTCCCCCGTTGAGGTACTTGTAGGTGCAGCCGGCGGCGAAGTCGACGCCGGCGGCGTCCAGGCCAATCTCCACCGAACCGGCGGAATGGCACAGGTCCCACACCACCAGGGCGCCGGCGTCGTGGACGGCGGCAGTGATGGCGGGCAGGTCCGCGAGGAACCCGGAACGGTAGGCGATCTGGCTCAGGACCACGACGGCGGTGGCCGGCCCGGACGCGTCGCGCACCTGCTCGACGGTGACGCCGGAGGCGGGGTCGGCGTCGATCCAGCGCAGCGTGAGGCCCTCTTCGCGGGCGATGCCCTCGACAAGGTAGCGGTCGGTGGGGAAATTGTCCGTGTCGAGCACGATTTCGGTGCGGGCCGGGTCCGTGACGGCGGCCAGCGCGGCCCGGATCAGCTTGTACAACACCACTGTGGTGGAGTCGGCGATGATGGTCTGCCCGGGCGCGGCACCGAGGACGGCCCGGCCGAGCTGGTCACCGATGGCCTGCGGAAGTTCCAGCCACTCCTCGTCCCAGCCGCGGATCAGCCTCCCGCCCCAGCTGTTCTGGATGAAGCTGCTGATGTCGGCGACGGTGCGCTTGAGCGGACGGCCCAGGGAGTTGCCGTCCAGGTAGGACAGTTCCGTGTCCGAGCCGATGAAGTGCTCCCGGTAGGCGGCCAGCGGATCGGCGGCGTCCAGTTCCCGGGCACGCTGCAGCAGGGCTTCGGTGTTGCCGGCGGTGGACGCTGCCTCTGACCCGGCCGTTTCCGGCTGCAGGGCGCTCACTGGCCGATCTCCGTCCGGACGGCGAAGAGCTCCGGGAAGAACGTCAGTTCCAGGGCTTTCTGCAGGAAGGCGGCGCCGCTGGAGCCGCCGGTGCCGGACTTCATGCCGATGGTGCGCTGCACGGTGCGCAGGTGCCGGAAGCGCCACAGCTGGAAGTTGTCCTCGAGGTCCACGAGCTCCTCGCAGGCCTCGTAGGCGCCCCAGTTGTCCGCCGCGTTCTCGTAGATGTACTTGAACACCGGCACCAGCTCGGCGCAGAACTCGTGCGCCTGGGTGACGTCCCGCTCCAGCAGCGACGCGGGAACGTCGAAGCCCTGCCGCTTGAGGTAGGCGAGGAAGTCGTCGTAAATGCTCGGGGATTCGAGGAGTTCGAGCAGCATCGCGTGGGCTTCGGGGTCGGATTCGAACACTGGCAGCATTTTGCGGTTCTTGTTGCCGAGCAGGAACTCGACTGCGCGGTACTGGCTGGACTGGAAACCGGAGGAGTTGCCCAGGAAGCCGCGGAACTGCGAGTACTCGGTGGGTGTGAGGGTGGCCAGCACGGACCACTGCTCGGTCAGGGTCTTCTGGATGTGCTTGACCCGGGCGATCGCCTTCAGCGCCGAGCCCAGGTCGTCGGAGCGGAGCCAGGCGGCAGCGCTGCGGAGCTCGTGCAGGACCAGCTTGAGCCACAGTTCCGTGGTCTGGTGCTGGATGATAAACAGCATCTCGTCATGGTGCTCCGGAGTGCTGACCGGCTGCTGGGCGCTGAGCAGCGTCGGCAGCTGCAGGTAGGACGCGTAGCTCATCCGGGAACTGAAGTCCCGGACAATTTCCTTGTCCAACTCCCTTGTATTCTTCTCAATGGTCACAGTCTTGCCTTCCTTGCCAAATGGCTGTGAATCTCTGCGCGGAGAGTCCCGCGTTTCCGCCGGCCGCTTGTTTCAGCGGTCCGCGCGGTTAAGTTATGCGGTTCAGCCCTGCGGTTCAGTCAAGCGCCCAGCCCGGCGGTCTAGCGCGCGAACAGGATGTTGTGCGCCTGGACCACGTCCAGGCGCATCTGGTCCACCAATGCCTCAGGGCCACGGTACGCCACCATCCCCCGCAGCCGGGCGACGAATTCCACGACTACTGTCTGGCCGTACAGATCGAAGTCCTCGACGGCCTCTTTCGGGCGGTCGATCACATGGGCTTCCACCTGCCGGCTGACGCCGTAGAACGTGGGGTTGGAGCCGACGGAGATGGCGGCAGGCCAGCGCGTACCGGCCTGGTCCACGAGCCAGCCGGCGTAGATGCCGTCCGCCGGGATGTAGCCGGTGGCGTCGGGGGCGAGGTTGGCCGTCGGGAAGCCGAGGTCGCGGCCGCGCGCGGCGCCGTGGACCACCTCTCCGCGCATCCGGTGGGCGCGGCCCAGGACGGCGGCGGCGGTGGCGACGTCGCCCTCCCGCAGCGCCTCACGCACCCAGGTGGAGGAACAGCGGCGGTCCTTGCCGCCGTCGTCGAGCAGTTCACTGTGTATCGGAAAGCCTTCGGAGCCGAACTCGCTGATGACGAGCACTTCGAAGCCGAGCTTCTTGCCGAGTTCCTGCATGGTGTCCAGGTCGCCGGAGTTTCCCCGGCCGAACCGGGCGTCGTGGCCGATCACCACGTGGCTTGCCTTGAGGCTGCCGACCAGGACGTCGGCGACGAATTCCTCCGGAGTGAGGCTGGCCAGTTCCAAGGAGTACTTCATCACGAGCACGGCGTCGAGGCCCAGCTCGCCGAGCGCCACGAGTTTGTCTTCCAGGCCCATGATCAGCTCGGGGGCGGATTCGGGACGGTGGACCTGCGCCGGATGTGGATCGAAGGTGATGGCGACGGCACGGGCGTGGTTCAGGCGGGCGACCCGGATGAGCTGCGAGAGCACCTGCTGGTGTCCGCGGTGCACACCGTCGAAGTTGCCAAAGGTAACGACGGAGGGACCAAAGTCCGCCGGGACTTCGGACGGATCGTTCCAGATGTGGACCATCAACCTCGCCTTTTTGCTTCCTGCCATGTGCTCTTCCGGCGAAACCAGTCGGCCCCGGAACTCTCCTAGATTACCCGCAATCGCGGCCTCCCTCCGACGGGCGCTGCCCGGCCCCGGCGCCGTCCTTTCGCGTTCGGAACACCCGGACTACGATGCAAGGGCAACCGTCCGACGGCGTCTGTGCAGGCGCCGCTTCCACCGAGGCCGCCCTTAGCTGCGGCTGAAGGAGTACCCATGAGCGAGCTCCAAGACATCCTGCGGCAGATTCCGGTAGACCAGATTGCCGGCCTTCTCGGCACCGACCGGCAGACCGCCCAGACGGCGGTTGAGGCCGCAGTGCCCACGCTGCTGGCCGGCATGCAGAACAACGCGCAGGCCTCGGACGGCGCCGCCTCGCTGGAGTCGGCGCTCGGCCAGCACCAGGACGGGCTGCTGGAGGGCGGAGTGGATGTCTCGCAGGTGGACACTGCGGACGGTGAAAAGATCGTGAGCCACGTCTTCGGAGGGCAGCAAGACCAGGTCGCCAGCCAGCTGGCCGGGACGTCCCAGTTCGGCGGCGTGGGCGGGGACCTGATCAAGAAGCTGCTGCCGATCCTGGCCCCGATCGTGATGTCCTACCTCGCCAACAAGGTCCTCGGCGGCCGCGGGCAGTCGTCCGAGGCTGGTGGCGCCGGTGGTGCAGGCGGCGCGGGTGGCTTGGACCTCGGCGGAATTCTGGGCGGGATCCTGGGCGGCGGCGCTGCTGCCGGCGGCGCCGGCGGGATGGGCGGGCTGGGCGATCTGCTGGGCGGGTTGTTGGGCGGGGGCCAGCCGTCCTCGCAGGCGGCCGTCCCGGACGCCAGGCAGGACTCGCCGGTGGAGCCCCAGGCATACCCGCAAGGCCAGCCCGCTGGCGGCGCTCCGCGCCCCGGTGAGCTGATCGACGTCGACCTTCCCGAGAGCCAGCCGGTGGAGCGTAAGAAGGAGGATGACGGGTCTGGCGGATTCGGCGGGATCCTTGGCGGTCTGTTCGGAAAGAAGTAGGCCGCGGGCCCGGCGCCGCGGTCTCCTGCGCACAGACCGTGAGGTGAACGGGGCTGGTAGGGTCATCGCATCTGCGCAGGAGA
Organism: Arthrobacter sp.; assembly: GCA_035466775.1. Lineage (GTDB taxonomy): Bacteria > Actinomycetota > Actinomycetes > Actinomycetales > Micrococcaceae > Arthrobacter. The sequence goes on along the minus strand of DATIUQ010000227.1, from coordinate 12,826 downwards.
TCTCCGGCCGGGGACAATGTTGGGGGACATCACTTTGGGATACAAAACTGAAGCACGGCGCCTTGCCGCTGTTGGTCTGGTTCTCGCTGCCGGGGTGTCGCTGAGCGCCTGCGGCGGCGCGGCGAAAGCAGCCGGAACTTCGTCGGCGCCGGCACCGGCGGCGGCGACACCGGAGGAAGCAGCGGTCGGCGGCTACGAGGGCTGGTGGAACTCCACGCCCGCCAGCGGCAATACTGCGGGCCTCCCCCAGGAAGCGGTGGCCGTGAACACCCGGACGAACACGGTAGTGGATGCCTTCAGCCGGACGATCAACGACGCCGGCCGGGCCACCCTGATCACTGACGTTCCCTACACCGTTGTTCCGGACCCGTCCTGGCCTGCGGACTCTGTGGTCATCATCGATACGGCCACCAACAAGGTCGTCGAAGACTTCCGCGTCGACCTCAATGGCAACCCGCTGCGCTAGCCGGCTTCCCGCGCAGCACCGGGGATGACGCGTGCGGCGCCGGGGTTGTCCGCGCAGTAGTGCCGCCCGCGGCCCGGTAGTTGCGCCAGTGCAGCAGCACGGCGGCCAGAATCAGTGGCACGTGGATGCCAGGGAGGTTCTTTGCAAACCACCGCGGCAAATAAATGTCGGTGACAGAGCCCGTCTCGTCGCCCAGGTCCTTGGCCACGGCGGTCAGCGGGCAATGAAACCCGTTGGCTGCAAAGACCAGGGTCTCCGCGGTCACGACGCCGGCGGCCAGCCCCACTTTCCTGTCGGTGCGGCCGCGGGCACCGGCATACAGGACGTAGACCATACAGGCCTCAATGCTGAACCATGCAAAGGTGTGGAACGCTTTTACTGCCCGCAACAGGGAAGCGCGTTCAGCCTCCCGCGGGCCGCGCTGAGCCTTGAATCTCGGCATGGATCCAGCCATGCATCCAGCGTAGCGACCGTCCGCCGTCGTGCGGTCAGAGGCTTTCGGCCCGCACGGCGCCCGCTGACTTGCCGGCCAGCTGTGCGAGCCACAACTCGAGTTGCCGGGGATGACGGAACAGGATCGCGGGCGGCATGCCGGGATCGGCCTGGAGTCCCCGCATGACCTGCCGCTTCCTCGTGAACGACCTGAAATGCCAGCGGATGATCGAGTCCTCAATGAAGAGCCTGGCCAGCGTTTCGTGGTTGCCGTTGCAGACGGGTTCCCGGGTCAAAGCCCGCCGCACGGACCGGCGCACCAGCCTGGCCAGCGACAGCCAGCGCGGATAATCCAGGCCGACGACGAGCTCCGCCCGCGGCAGCACGACGTCCCGCCAGACCCCGTAGGCGCTGTCCAGCACCCAGCGGTCCTGGTCCGCAATCCCGGCGGCGATGTCCCGTTGCTCCTCGACAGTGCGCTGCTGCCACCCGGGCAGCCAACCGATGTCATCGTCCGCCGAGAACTCGGGCAGTCCCGTTGCCTGCGCGTACGCGCGGGCGGCGGAGGACTTGCCGCTGCCGGTCACGCCGTAGAAGAGGACGCGGGAGGGTGCGGCCGGGGTCGGTTTGGGGGCTATGGGAGCGTCGGCGGCCGAAGCGGCTGCAGCAAGTTGTTTGCGGTACATCTCCGTCCTTTCCGTGGCAGTAGCTCGGTTGCCGGCAGTGTCAAGGTATTTGTACGAGTAGGTCGAGACGTCACCGGTGGCCCGGTATCCAAGGTCTTTGTAGAGTTCCCTTGCTGCTGTATTGCCGGGCTCAACACCGAGGATGATCCCGCTGTGGCCAGCCAGCCTCGCACGTTCCTCCAGCCAGACGCAGAGCGCCCGGCCTATCCCTGCTCCCCTGCTTCCGGGATATACGAAGAGATGTTTGAGCTCAGGGACGGGCCCGGCACGAAAATCCAGAACCGCCCCGCCGTGCGGAATCTCTCCGGTCCACGCCGTCGCGTAGATCAGGTCCCCGGCAGTCTGACGATCCAGGAAGCCTTCGGCGGTTCTCGAGTCCGGAGGCTCGTGCAGGGCTAGTGCGGCAAGATCGCCCGCCGTGCAATCGCGGATGCTCACAGATTGGTGCATGGCTGGTCCCCCTGGATTCGGCGCCGCGCGGGTCCAGCCCGTACAGCGCATCGGCGTTACGCTAGCACCTCCCGCTCCAGCTGTTGGGAATGCCTGTGTGCGACACTGTTCCGATGCCAGAGTTCACGGTCCTTGCCGGTACACCTGATTCCGATTCCGAGGTGCTGGCGCTGTACGAGTCCGTGGGTTGGACTGCCTATACGCGGGAACCCGAAGTACTCGTCAGCGCCATCCGCGGATCTTCCTTCGTGGTCACGGCCCAGGCTGCCGGCGGCGGGCTGGTTGGGCTGGCCAGGGCGGTCTTAGACGACGCGACCATCTGTTACGTGCAGGACATTCTGGTGGATCCGGCCTTCCAGAAATCAGGCGCCGGCCGCGCGCTGCTGGAAGCTGTGCAGAAACGCTACGGGCACGTCCGGCAGATGGTGCTGATCACTGACGACGAACCTGGACAGCGCGCCTTCTATGAGACCCTCGGCTTCACGGAAGGATCGGACTTCCGTCCCGAACCGGTGAGGGTCTTTGCGCAGTTCCGCTAATTGCGCGGTGGGGTCGGGCGTCAACCCCAACCCTGCGGACAAGTCGCCACGGGGGATCTTCCGGAAATGGCTGGTCGAGGGACACAAGCCAGCCCTGGAATCGGTGCCAGTCCGGTAATGGGTCAGGGGGCAGGTCCGGCTCGGGGCCTTCGTCTGTGAGCGGGCCTGGGTCTGGGGGAATGCCTTGGTCCGCTCCGTCGCCTGTGGGGAGGATGTGGCCTGGCCAGTGGGGTGGTTCCCAGTCCTGGTGTTCGCTCGGGTAGTGCCTGCCCGATGGGGAGATCCATCCCGGCGGGTGGTCCTTGCTGGCGCCGGTGGGTGTCCACGCGGAGGTGTGTTTGAGGCGGTGGTGTTTGCGGCAGGGCTGGCCGAGGTTGGCAATCCCGGTGGTGCCGCCGTCGGCCCAGGCCAGCAGGTGGTCGGCTTCGTTGTCCAGGGAGGGGTTGTTGCAGCCCGGAAACGGGCACTTGCCGTCGCGGAGCCGGAGCCATTGCCGCAGGGGCCTCGGGATGCGGTAGCTGGTCCGGCCGATTTCCAGCGGCGCCCCGTCCCGCGGGTCTATCAGAACCCGGTGGAACGAGTCGGCGCCGTCGGCGATCAGGCGGCGGGCCATGGACGGCGGGATCGGCCCGTACCCGTCCAGCATCGCCGGTTCATCACCGGCACCCAGGAGGGACATCACCGGGACGGTGACCAGGACCTGCGCCCGCGGTACCGGCACACCCCCGCAGATCCGCGGGCCGGCCATGCCGGACCTGTCCGAAGTTCCGGTGCCAGCGGCCATCCCGCCAGCGATCCCGTACGGGGTTTCCGTGCCCGTGCTGGTGGTCCCGCTGTCGGCGAGACCGCTGCTCAGAAGCAGGCTGGCCGCGATGTCGGCGCGGAGCTGCGTGAGGGTCCGGGTTTCGTCCGGGCCCTGCATGGCCCGGGCCGTGGCGGTGGTCTTTTCCCAGATGCCCGCGGCGGTGTCGGCCGGGAGGTAGGCGTTGAGCCAGGCCATGCCGTCCCGGTCCGGGACGAACTCGACCCGCCGGTCCGCCGCACACTTGGCATGGCGTTTCTCGATGCTCACCGGATGGTGGCGTTCCCGCCAGGTGCGGGCCTTCGCCCGGAACCGGCCCGGCACCAGCTCCCCCGCCGGGCACCCCCGCGCCGGATCCGGGGCGTCGGGGTCCAGGAAGTGGGCCTCCAGCGCGGCCGCCGAGGCCGGATCCAGGCCCGCGGTCTCGTCGACCATGATCCGGGCGTGCTGCCAGGAGATCGTCCCGGCCTGCAACGCATCCAGGGTCAACGGCAGCGCCGCCGTCAATGCCTGGGAATCGGACAGGAAGGCGGAGGCGGACCGTTCACTGACCGTCAGCACACAGGCGACCTCGGCCACCACCGCCATCTCCCGGGCGGTGCATTCCTGCGGGGACGCCGCCGGCGGCGCCAACGTGGCCGCCCGCACATACTCCGCAGCCAGCCGCGCCTTCAACGCCGCCGTCCTCGCCTCCAACCGGGCCAACTCCGCCAGCCTGTCCAAACAAGCATCCGCCACATCCCGCAACGGATCAGCGCCATACAAAAAGCCGGCGCTCCTTGGGTCGGCGGGTCGGAACGGTTCGGCGTCAGCAGTTTCAGAACGGTTCGCGCCCGCGCCAGCAAGAGCAACCAGAGCAGCAGCCGACGCCGCAACGGCCTCCGCCGCCTCCCGGCATTCAAAGCTCAATGCTGCGCCGCTTTCCACACTCAAATCATCCCTCGAGGCTACGACAATGTTCACAGATCGGGCCGTCATTGATCTCAGGCAGGCGGCATCCCGCGAAGACGGGGACCCGCGCCCAGCCCGTGGGGTCACACTACGGCCAGGGTGAGCACTCCCATGGGAAACTGGGGGCATGGATGGCCCAGTCGCCCCGACCTCCAGCTCCGCACACGCCCACAACGGTTCAGCCGGCGTGCAGCCCGGCGCAGCTCAAGCCACCGGGCTTCCGTTCGAGCTGCGCCGTCCCCTTGGTCCCCGCGATCCCGGTGATGCCTGGGTTGAGGGCGACCGCGGACGTTTTTGGGGGCGCTTCGGCTCGGCAGGGTTGCTGGTTCACGACCCCGCCAAGGGCATCCTGCTGCAGCACCGCGCCCTGTGGAGCGATCAGGGCGGCACCTGGGGACTCCCCGGCGGCGCCCTGCACCAGGGCGAAGAAGCAGTCCACGGCGCCTTGCGCGAGGCGAGGGAAGAAGCTGCCGTCCCGCCGGAAAACGTCCGGGTTCTATTCACTTCGGTGTTCGACGTCGGCTACTGGGCCTACACGACTGTCGCCGTCGAAGTTGTGGAGGCATTCGACCCGGAAATCAGCGACCCGGAAAGCCTGGAGCTAAAGTGGGTGCCGGTTGAGCAGGTCGGCGACAAGGAGCTGCACCCCGGTTTTGGGGCGGCCTGGCCGGGCCTTCGCCGGAGACTCACCGGGTTTGACGCCGGGACGGACTGAACCAGGACCGCGGATCCGGCGACTGCGGGAAAAGCGGTCATTCCACACAGAGCACCTCCGTCCTAAGGTTCGGTTATGACTACCGAAAATCTCACCCCGCCTCCCGTCCGGCAACTGCGCCTCGTCGTCGAAACGGAGGACTACGATGCCGCCGTGACCTTCTACCGGGATGTCCTCGGGCTCGTGGAGCGTGAGGTGGTCCCCGGCGAAGGGGACGCACGCATCACGATCCTGGAAGCGGGCCGGGCCACCCTGGAGCTGTCCAACCCGGCGCAGGTCAAGTACATCGACCAGGTGGAAGCTGACGGTCAGCCGAGCGCCAGGATCCGGGTCGCCTTCGAAGTTGGGGACGCGGAATCAGCGACACGGGACCTCGTGGACGCGGGCGGCACGCTCATCGCGGAACCACGGGAAACACCATGGCGTTCGCTGAACGCACGGTTGAACGGCCCTGCCGGGCTCCAAATCACGCTGTTCCAGGAACTGGACCGCCCAGTAGGCCAGGACGCGGGCTAGGACGCTCAGGCCTGCTTCGGCGCGGGACGGCGGCGGTACAGCCAGATCAGGCCCAGGATCGGCAGCAACAGCGGGATGAACGCATAACCGCGGCCGAACAGGGACCAGACGGTCTCATGCGGGAAGTTCACGGAATCGAACACGCTGAGCGCCCCGACCACCAGCACGCCCACGAGTTCCACCAGCACAGCCGCGACGGACACCTTGAACCAGGTCCGGCCGGACTTTGCGAGGGACACGGTCGCCACGAGATAGACGACGGCGGCGAACGCCGACAGCAGGTACGCCAACGGGGCTTCGGAGAACTTGGTGAGGATCTGGTATCCCGCCCGGGCCGTCGCAGAAATCGCGAAGACGGCGTAGACGGCAATCAGGAGACGGCCGGGACCGGTGTTGCGTGTGTCCGTTGTTGCTGTGCCGGAACCGGCAGTACCGGAACCAATGGAACCGGTACCGGCGCCTGACGTACCCGTTCCCGGCGTCGTTCCGATGTCCTCATGCGAAGGTTTCGCCGTCACGTTCTTTGCCTCTTCCACGTCAGTACCAGATCTGATTCATACGGGCCGCCATGACCAGCGCAGTGACCCCGACGGCGGCCAGCACGAAGTTGCTCCACCGGGTGCGTTCCAGGATGGCCCAGTACACCGCCCCGACCGGCAGGAGCAGCGCGGTCAACAGGTAGCCCCAGAACTCCCACGGCTCCCCCGCGATCTGCTCCCCGCCCAAGACCCGGACGATCGAGCCGACCAGGTACACCAGCAGGGACAGTTCGACGGCGGCCACCGAGAGGATCGTTGTGTCGTTCGGGGCCTTCTTGAGGATGCCCGCTATGAGGCAGATGACGGTGGAGACCAGCCCGACGACCAGGATGATGTAGAAATACGCGTCCACTACTGCCCGGCCTGCTGTTCCGCCGTCGGCTGTTTCGGAGCGCGCTTCTCGTTGTCCGGCGCGAAGACCAGCACCGGCTTGGCGTAGCTGCCCTTGTCAGCGAGCAGCGCCACGAGTGTGCCGTCAGGGGCGAAGGCCGCGGCGGGTTTCTCCGGAGTTGCTGCATCCGGCGTCCCCGCGGCTACGCCCGCGGCGATCCGGCGGCCGAAGGAAATCTCCGTGGTCTCTTCATCGCTGAGTTCACGGTTGGGCATCAGTGCCCGTGCGGCCTGGGACATCTCCAGCACGTCCAGTTCCTCGGCAAGCTGTTCGAGGGTGTGCGCCTGGTCCAGCGTGTAGGGCCCCACCTGGGTCCGGCGCAGCGCCGTCAGGTGGCCGCCGACGCCGAGCGCCTCGCCAAGGTCGCGGGCCAGGGCCCGGATGTACGTGCCCGAGGAGCACTCCACTGTGACATCCACATCGAGGACATCCACGTCCAGGGCCTCGCCGCCGCGCGCCGGACGGAGGCCGTGCACCTCGAAGCGGTGGATGGTGACCGGCCGGGCGGCCAGCTTGACCTCTTCGCCGGACCGGACCCGCGCGTAGGCTCGCTCGCCGTTGACCTTGATGGCGCTGACGCTGCTGGGAACCTGTTCGATCTCCCCGGTCAGGGCCGCGACGCCGGCGCGCACCGCGTCCTCGGTGACCGACGCGGCGCTGCGGGTGGCTGTGACCTCGCCCTCGGCGTCGTCGGTGACAGTCGATTCGCCCAGGCGGATGGTGGCCGTGTAGGTCTTGGACGTGCCCACGATATAGGTGAGCAGCCGGGTGGCCTTGTTGATGCCGACCACCAGGACGCCGGTGGCCATGGGGTCCAACGTTCCGGCGTGGCCCACCTTTCGGGTACCGGCGATCCGCCGCATCCGTCCAACCACATCGTGGCTGGTCCAGCCTTGCGGCTTGTCCACTATTACCAGTCCAGAAAGCACGCTCCCCAGTATATCTTCGCCGGAGCGGCCCCCTGCGCCGGGAGCTGCGCACCTCCCCCGTCGCCGCCGACCGCGGCGGCTAGGATGGCAGACATGCCCGAGCTTGCTGCCCACGTCCGCGACGTCCCCATCAACCAGATCCGCGAGATCACCGAGGCCGCCTGGCGTACTCCCGGCGCCATCGTCCTGAGCATCGGGGAGCCGGGGTTCGCCGTCCCCCGCCACATCCTGGAGGCCGGGATGGCCTGCCTGGACCGCGACGAAACGAACTACACCCCCAACGCCGGCATCCCGGCCCTGCGCGAGGCGTTCGCTGCGAGGTTCCGCGAGCACAACGCGACGCCGATCGGAGCGGACCGCGTTTACGTCGTCGACGGCGCCCAGCAAGGCCTGCACTTCGCGATGAGCCTGCTGCTCTCCCCCGGCGACGAAATCCTGATCCCCAATCCGGGCTACCCCACCTTCGCCATGACCAGCAGCCTGCTCCACGCCGTCCCGGTGCATTACCCGCTGTATCCCGGGCACGACTTCCAGCCCCGGATCGCGGACATTGAGGAACTGATCACGCCGCGGACGAAAGTGCTGATCCTCAACTCCCCGTCCAACCCGCTGGGCGCCGTCCTGGGAGAGGAGCTCACCCGCAACCTGGTGGAACTGGCCGTCCGCCACGATCTGTGGATCATCTCCGACGAATGCTACGAGGCGTTCACGTACGACGTACCGCATGTGAGCCCGGCCCGCTTCGACAGCGACGTCCCGGGCGAAGCCCGCGTGTTCACCTCGCTCACGCTCTCCAAAACCTACGGCCTGACCGGCCTGCGGATCGGCGCCCTGATCTGCCCGCCCGGCCTGGAGCAGCAGATGAACAACGTGATGGAGGCAATCGTCTCCTGTGTCGCTGCGCCCTCGCAGTACGCGGCGCTGGCCGCACTCACGGGTCCGCAGGACTACGTCAGCCACGCCCACGCGCACTACCGGGCCAACCGGGACGCGGCCTCGGCGGTGTTGGCGGCCAAGGGGATCCCGTTCCTCACGGCGCAGGGCGCCTTCTACCTTTGGGCCGACGTGTCCCACGTCAGCGGCGGCGACGTCCGCACCTGGGTCCGCCGCTTCCTCGCCGATTCCGGGGTTGCCTTCGCCCCCGGCACCGCCTTCGGCTCGATCGGCGAGGGCTGGATCCGGATTGCGCTGTGCAGCAGCCAGTCTGAGCTGGTGGAGGGCCTCGGCCGCCTCCCGTCCCGGGTGGGCTGAGCCCGGGACCAACGGGCCGCTGTCCCCTACCGCCGGGCACCCGCAGCGCCTACCCTGAGCTCAACGCGTGCGCTTCGCGCGCGTCCCGGGACGTCCCGGGATGTGGCGGGATGGGCCGGGACGTGCAGGGATTGGAGTTTCCGGGTTCGCTCAGGGAGGTTCACATGTGGTGGCAGGACTTGTTGTGGGGTATCTGGAACGGACTCACGGCGTGGATCGTGTTGATCGTCCACGTCTTCGGGCAGTGGAGCGAGTTCCCGTTCTACAACTCGGCCCGCGCGGGAAACTGGTACGACTTCGGCTTCCTGCTGGGCGTGGGCTCGCCCTTCCTGGGCGGCCTCGGGGCCCGGGGAGCGCGGAGCCGGCGCCGCTGACGGCATCCGCCGAGCCCGCCCAACCCGCCCAGTCCGCGCGGGCTGCTTTCCTCACAGCATGATCTCTTCCTCGGGCGCGGTGTGCGGCGCCGGCTCGTGCGAGAAGGACATCGTGACGATGAAGTGGCCCTCGGAACAGTTCTGCGCGATGATCGCCCCCGCCTCGCCGGCCAGCTTCACGCCGAATTGAAGTTCCAGGCGCTCCGCACCGACTTCCTTCAGGACTTCCGCCGCCGCGTGGGCCGCCGGCCGGATGGCGGAAAGCGCATCTTCAAGCCGCCGCCCGGCGTCCGTAATCCCCTGTTCGTTCCGTGCGGGCCGTTCGACGCCGAAGCTGTTGTCCGCGGCCTCGACCAGCACGGTCCCGGAACCCACTTCGTAGCGCAGTATCTCCGTCATCGCTTCCTCCATCTCGCCGTTGGGACAGTCACGGGCGGCCCGCCGCCAGTGCACCGTCGAGCCATTGGCGCAGGGCAGCCGCCGGCGGAGCACCCGCCTGGCGGGCCACTACTTTGCCGTCCCTGATCAGCAGCATGGTCGGAATGGCCTGGATGTCGAAGCGTTGCGAGAGCGCCGGTGACTTGTCGACGTCGACCTTGACAAGTTTGACCCGGCCGGCGCGCTCCCGGGCCAGCTTGTCGAGCACGGGGCTGACCATGCGGCACGGTCCGCACCAGGCCGCCCAGAAGTCGACCAGAGCCGGCGTCGAGGACTGCTCGGCGACGACGGCGAAGTCGGCGTCGCTTGCTTCGACGATCCAGGGCAGGTCCTGGCGGCAGTTGCCGCAGCGCGGGTGGCCCGGCGCCGCCGCGGGAATCCGGTTGGTCTTCCCGCAATGGGGGCACTTCACCAGGCTGGAGCCCACGGCCCGCCGCCTTCCCGAGTCCCCGCAGTCATGGTTCCATGGGACGCCCGGGCGCGGGGCAGGCATAGAGTCCAAAGTCCCCTGGCCGCCGCTCGACGTCGACTCAGTACTCGGTCCGGTCCGGGTTGTCGCGCCAGGCTTGGAAAGGAACGTCCGACGCCGGGACGGCCGTCTGGAGCACGGGCATGAGTTCGGGCCGGGTCCCGTCGAAATATTCGTAGAAGAGCGCGTCGTCGAAGCCGGCGGCGGCGGCCGCGTGGCGGTCCGCGGCGAAGTGGACGCTGCCCACACGTGCCCAGAGGGCCGCGGCAAGGCACAGCGGGCACGGTTCACAGCTGGCATAGAGCACGGCGCCGCTGAGATCGAAGTTGGCGGACGCAGCAGCGGCCTTCCGGATGGCCACCACTTCGGCGTGGGCCGTGGGATCGTTGTCCCGCGTGACCCGGTTGACGCCCTCATGGACCCGCCCGTCGGCGGTGACCACCAACGCCCCGAACGGCCCGCCGCCCGATGCCGCACTTCCGGCAGCGAGCCGGATCGCGCGATTCAGGAAGCGGTTGATGTCCGGGGCTGAGGGCTTGGCCATCGTCCGATCATAGCCAGCCGCGGTGGCGGTTGGATGCTGTCTTGGCTTGCCGCGATGCCATCGACTTTGCGCCTCCGACGGCCTAATATCCGCCTTAGGGGGCCGCCGTGAATTCTCCGGCCGCCATTACACCGGTCTCATTGGTCACATTGGTCTCAACAAAGTGGATACGCCATCACTCGGCACGGGAGCCAACCATGAGAAAGAGATTGTTATTGCTAGCCACGGCCGCCACGGCAGCCGTGCTCCTGACCACCGGGACGGCCGCCGGCGCGGACCCCGGCAGTGCCAGCGGCGCGGCCCCCGGAGGGACTACCAGCGGTAACGCCGGCGGAAAGGAACCCATTGTGCTCACCGGCAAGCTGGTGGGTCCGCTTCATCTCAGCGCCGGGCGCCACGGCTCCGTGACGGTGAGCGAGTCCTTCGCCGGGCGGCTGACCCTGGTCGACTCCGCGGGGAACCACGAAGTCCTCTACGAGACCCCTGACTGGAGCATTGGGGGTAATGCCCAGCGGGACGGGACGACGTATTTCCTGGAGAGCCAAGGCGCTGGACCCGCCCCCGCCGAGCTGGCCGGCCACGTCCGCATCATTGACGAAGAAGGCAACCAGCGGACCCTCGGCGACTTTGCCGCCTTGGAGACGGAGGACAACGCCGACGGGGATACCCGCTACGGCTTCCGCGACCTGCCGGACGGCTGCGCGGCGCAACTGCCTGCCAATATGCCCGAGACCTACACCGGTGAAATTGATTCGCACCCGTACGGCATCGCCGTCACCGATGAGACCATCTACGTCGCGGACGCCGGGGCCAACAGTGTGGTTTCCGTTGACGCCGGGAGCGGCAAGACCGAGACCGTCGCAGTGCTCCCGCCGCGACCCTACAAGATCACCGCGGAAGCTGCCGCATCCAACGGCCTGCCGGACTGCGTCGTGGGAACGACGTACGACTTCGAGTCCGTCCCGACCGACGTCGCCGTCGGGCCCGATGGCTGGCTGTACGTCACCTCGCTTCCGGGCGGACCCGAGGATCCTGCGCTCGGCCCCCGTGGAGCGATCTTCAAGGTGAGCGCGGACGGCGACGAGGTTGAGATTGTGGCCGAGGACATCATGTCGCCCACGGGACTCGCCCTGGCCGACAACGGCGACCTGTACGTTGCCTCCCTGTTCGGCGAAGGCGTCCTCAGGGTCGACCCGGACACGGGCGAACAGACAGTGGTGCTCGCCGCCGGTTTCGCGGCCGACGTGGACCTCCGCGGACACACGCTCTACGCCACGGTCAACGCCCTGCCCGGACCCGAGGGACCGCCCGACGGCCAGGTCCTGTACGTGGAGCTCAACGGCCGCTGACGCAGCTGCCCGGTTGCCAGACAGAAATGGCCGGTCCCCCAACGGGGCCGGCCATTTCCTGGTCGCAGAATCCTGCGATACTGCTGGACTACTTGTTGCTGTCCTCGTCGACGTCGTCTTCGTCGATGAGGTCGAGGTCCTCTTCATCGAAGTCGTCCTCGTCGAGCTCCACGTCCTGCGGGGTGTCGCTCTTGTAGGGGTCCGCGTCGCCGGCGTGCTTGGCGCTGGCGGCGAGTGCGGCCACTTCGGCGTCGCGCTTCTTGGCGGCGCGGAGAAGTTCCTCCAGGTTCGAGGCATTGACCGGGATCTGGTCCGCCACGAATTCCAGGGTCGGCGTCAGGCGCACGGTGATGTTCCGCCCGACTTCCTGACGCAGCACACCTTTGGCCTTCTCAAGCCCCTTGGCGGCCTCGGCCTGGACCAGCTGGTCACCGAACACCGTGTAGTAGACCGTGGCGTGCTGAAGATCGTTGGTCACACGCGCATCGGTAACAGTGACGCCCTCAAGCCGCGGATCCTTAACCCTCCGGCCCAGCGCCTCAGCAACAACAACCTTAATCCGCTGCGCCAACTTGGCAGCCCGTGCGGGATCAGCCATTTCCACTCCTAAAAAATTTGGATGTACGACGGCGCCTGTTGGGCGGGGTCGCTCGTTTCAGTTTTCTGCCACGCACCACGGCGAGTCAACGACGGACTCCCGTTGGAATTTTTCCGGCGGCCTGGGAGTGGCATCGGGCCTGCCGAAGCTGGGCGGCAATGGATCGCAGATCCGTTGCCGCCCAGCGTAGGGGCGGGGCCGCCGGAAAAATTCCAACGGCCCCGCCAACGAAGCAACACCTTAGATGCGCGGCTTTTCGCGCATCTCGAAGGTCTCGATGATGTCACCCTCGTTGATGTCGTTGAACGAACCAAGACCGATACCACACTCGAAGTCCGTGCGGACCTCGGTGGCGTCGTCCTTGAAGCGCTTGAGCGTCTCAACGGA
>DATIUQ010000226.1:0-2111 GCA_035466775.1 Arthrobacter sp. | reverse complement strand
GGCGGTGCGCGCCGTCGTAGGTGTCTTTACGTATGCTTCGCACGGCGGCCAGCCGGCACGTCAGTCCGTCCGCGACCCCGTGAAGGGTGCCACCAAGGCGGCGCGGGGGCCGACGGCTTCTTTGCGAATCGACGCTGATCCGCCGCCTCCGCCATCGGCCCCGGTCTGTTTTTCAACACTTTGGACCCGGCGGCTCAAGAACAGGCGGGCATTGCGTCAAGAATTCCTCAAGACTGCACCGAAACCGCAGCGGCCCCGGCGGTCCCGAGGGGGATGACGTGCGGGCGGCCTTCCGTAGGTTCGTGCACCACGTGCGCCTCCAGGCCGAACACCTCCAGCAGGCGGGAGGGCGTGATGACCTCCGCGGGGGTGCCCTGCGCCATGACGGCACCGTCCTTCATGGCAATGATGTGGTCCGAGTACCGGGCCGCGAGCGAGATGTCGTGCAGGACCATCACCACTGTGCGCCGGTGTTCGCGGTTCAGCCTGCGGACGAGTTCCAGCACGTCCACCTGGTGCGCCAGGTCCAGGTAGGTGGTGGGTTCATCCAGGAGCAGGATCCCCGTTTCCTGCGCCAGGGTCATCGAGATCCAGGCGCGCTGCCGCTGCCCGCCGGAGAGGTCGTCCAGCGGGGTATCGGCAAGCTCCAGGATGTCGGTGGCAGCCAGGGCCGCCTCCACCACTGACTCATCGGACGCCGAAAACTGCTGGTACCACTTCTGCCGGGGGTGCCTGCCCCGGGACACGAGGTCCGCCACCGTGAGCCCCGACGGCGCCGTGGGCGTCTGCGGCAGCAGGCTGATCCGGGTGGCAATATGGCGGGTGGAATGCTGCCTCAGCGGGGCGCCGTCGAGGAACACCTCGCCGCCCCGCGGCGCCAGGAGCCTGCCCAGCCCCCGCAGCAGCGTGGACTTGCCGCAGCCGTTGGGGCCGATGATCGAGGTGACCTGCGCGTTGGGGATCTCAAGCGAGAGGTTGCTGATGATGTTGGCCCCCTCGTAGCCGAGGCTGAGGCCGCTGGCGCGGAGGCCCTCCTGCTGCTCTGTGGACGTGTTCAACTCAGCCTCCGCTGGTACTTGAGGATCAGGTGGATCAGGAAAGGCGCGCCCACTACGGCCGTGGCCACGCCCACGGGCAGGGGAGCAGCAAGGACGTTCGCGGACACCGTGTCAGCCGCGAGCACGAAAATGGCGCCCACCAGGGCGGACACACCAACGGGCGGAACCACCGTGGCGGCCAGGGCGCGGGCAATCCGTGGGCTGGCCAGCGCGACGAATGCCACCGGCCCGGCTGCCACCGTGGCCACCGAGGCGAGCAGGACGGCGATGGTGAGCACAACCAGCCGGACGGTGCCGATGCGGGCGCCGAGCCCGACGGCGGTGTCCTCACCCAGGCTGGTCAGCAGCAGCCACCTGCCGCTGGCCATGGCCGCCACGAGCAGCACGGCCGCGCTGAGCGCCAAGGGCTGCACGGTCTCCCACTCCTTCCCGTTCAGGGAACCCATCATCCAGGTGAGGGCCTGGGCGGCACTGGTCACGTCGCCCAGCGTGAGGATCCAGGTGGTGAGGCTTGCCGCCAGGCCGGAGATTCCCAGCCCGGCCAGCACCAGTCGGTAGCTGTCCAGGCCCCGCCGGTAGGAGAGCACGTACACGGCGATGCCGCTGAGGATGCCGGCGCCGAAGGCCGCCGCCGGCATGCCCACGGTCGCCGCCACACCGCTGAGGCCGGCATGCCCGCCGCCGGCGATCACCAGCACGCTCACGGCGCCCAGGGAGGCCCCCGCGGTCACGCCCAGCAGGTCCGGGCTGGCCAGCGGGTTGCGTGTCACCGTTTGGGTGATGGCGCCTGCCGCCGCAAGGCAGGCACCGACGACGACGGCGGCAACCATGCGGGGTGCGCGGAACTCCGTCACGGCAAGGTGGATGCGGGCATTGGAGTCATCGCCGAGCAGGGCCCGCAGGACATCCGGATATGCCAGGGGAGTGCCGCCGAAGGCGACGTGCAGCGCCATGGCCGCCACGGTGCCGAGGACGAGCAGCCCCGCAACAACCATGGCGCGGACGTTGACGCGGACGGATACCGGCCCGGCGCGCAGCGCCCTGATGCCGGTG
>DATIUQ010000225.1:0-36873 GCA_035466775.1 Arthrobacter sp. | reverse complement strand
ACGTAGCTCACGTAGCTCATCAGGTTCACCGGATCGTTCCAGATCACGAGGTTCCAAGGGATGTCCGGGGCGGACAGGACATCTGTCGACGTCGCTGTTCCGGTCTGGGTGCTCTCCTGGGTGTCAGGGCCGAGCGCAACGCTGAGGGTCATCTGTCCATTCTATGGGGATGCGCACTAGAGTGAATTCGTGAGTTCATCAGCTGGCTGGGACCGTCCCCGCACGTCCCTGTACACCGACCATTACGAGCTGACCATGCTGCAGGCCGCGCTGCATTCCGGCGCCGCCCACCGCAAGTCAGTGTTCGAGGCCTTCGCCCGGCGGCTGCCGGACGGGCGCCGCTACGGCATTGTGGGCGGCACGGGCCGGCTGCTGGAGGGTATCGCCGATTTCCGCTTCGGCGACGTCGAAATCGACTTCCTCCGCCGTACCAAGGTGGTCAACGAGGAGACGCTGGACTATCTGGCCGGGTTCTCCTTCTCCGGCGACATCTGGGGTTACGCGGAGGGCGAGGCGTACTTCCCGAACTCCCCCATCCTCATTGTTGAATCCACCTTTGCAGAGGCCTGCATCCTCGAGACCTACATCCTGTCGATCCTCAACCACGACAGCGCGATCGCCTCGGCGGCCTCGCGCATGATCACGGCGGCCGGCAGCCGGCCCTGCGTGGAGATGGGCTCGCGCCGCACGCAGGAGGAATCGGCCGTCTCCGCCGCCCGTGCCGCCATCATCGCCGGCTTCGACAGCACCTCGAACCTGGAGGCCGGCCTGCGCTACGGGCTCAAGACCGTGGGCACGGCCGCGCATTCCTTCACGCTTCTGCACGACTCCGAGCGCGAGGCGTTCGAGGCGCAGATCGCCTCGATGGGCGCCGGCACCGCACTGCTGGTGGACACGTACGACGTCGAGGCGGCCGTGCGCACCGCCGTCGAACTGGCCGGCGACAAGCTCGGCGCTGTGCGACTCGACTCCGGCGACCTCGTGGCGCAGGCGCAGTGGGTCCGCCAGCTCCTGGACGGCCTGGGCAATGAGCGGACCCGCATCATCGTCACCTCCGACCTGGACGAGTTCGCAATCGCCGCCCTGCAGTCCGCCCCGGTGGATTCCTACGGTGTCGGTACGTCCCTCGTGACCGGTTCCGGCGCCCCCACGGCCAGCATGGTCTACAAGCTGGTCAGCCGCACGGACGACGGCGGCGACTTCGAGCCCGTGGCCAAGGCAGCCAAGAACAAGACCAGCAAGGGAGGGCGCAAGTACGCGCTGCGCAAGCTCAACGAGCGCGGCACGGCCACCCAGGAGATTGTCGGAATCGGGCACCGCCCGGAGGACGACGGCAATGACCGGCCCCTGCTGCAGCAGTTCGTCAAAAACGGCGAGCTCCTGCCGGGCTGGACCGGCGCCGAGGGCGTGCTTCGCGCCCGCCAGCGCCACGCGGACACCATGAAGGAGCTTCCCGCGGTCGTGAACCGTCTGCAGCGCGGCGAAGCAGCCATCCCCACCATCTACGAGGAGAACTGATGTCCCGCGCGCTCATCATCGTCGACGTCCAGAATGATTTTTGCGAAGGCGGCTCCCTGCCCGTCGAAGGCGGAGCGGAGCTGGCCGGCGCCATCAGCGAATATGTTGACGCCCACCACGGCCAGTTCGACCACGTCGTGGCAACCCAGGACTGGCATATCGATCCGGGCGCACATTTCTCGGACGACCCGGACTTCATCGACAGCTGGCCGAAGCACTGCGTGGCCGGAACCCGCGGCGCCGAACTCCACCCTGACCTTGACACGGAATACATCCAGGCCTATTTCCGCAAGGGCCAGTTCACCGCGGCTTATTCGGGCTTCGAGGGGCTGCTTGCCCCGGACGACGCCGTGCCCAGCGGCGACCGGAAGCCCGGCGCCATGCCGGTCTCCGGGGGCACCCCCGGCAGTGACCCTGCTGTCGAACCCGACGGAGACGCCCTGGCCGGCGAGGACGCGATCGGGCTGGACGACTGGCTGCAGAGCCACGACGTCGAGGACGTCGTGGTCGTCGGAATCGCCACCGACCATTGCGTCAAGGCGACCGCCCTGGACGGCGTGCAGGCCGGCTACTCCGTGACCGTGCTGCGGGACCTCACCGTCGGCGTGGCCGAGGACCTCGACGACGCGATTGCGGAAATGGAGCTCGGCGGCGTCGACATCGCCTGACGCCGGCTGCGTCGTCCCCTGCACGGTTCCCCTGACCGCTGACGGGAAAGCCGTGCCGCCGCAGTAGACTCGAAATCCCTGCCCAAGATCGTCTGACCCGCAAGAACCCCGGAGTACATCATGAAGAAGACCCTGACCGTCCTGATCGCTGCCGGGGCCCTGCTCGGCGCTGCCGGGTGCTCTGCCCCGCAAGACACCACCGAGGAATCCTGCGCCCGGATCCAGAGCGTTGGCGCGGGACCCACGTCCGCCGCGGACAAGGCCGGGATGATCCGCCTCGCCAACCGGCTCCGGCCCATCGAGGCCACCGCGTCCCAGGAACTGCAGGCCCCGCTGCACTCCATCATCGAGTTCCTGGACGCGTCGGCGCAGGAAAACCCGGACTCCGCCAAGCTGGAGGAGCTGCAGGGATCCTATACCGCGGCGGGCCAGACCCTCAGCGAGCTCTGCACCACCGGCGGCCAGTAGCGGCGAGCCTGCGGCTGCGAAAGGCCCCAAAAAGGGACCGGGTGACCCCGGTCCCTTTTTTGCACTGTTTTGTGCCCTGATTTATGGCCCTGCTTTTGTGCCCTGCTTTTGTGCTGGGGGCCCCTACTTCCGGCCGATGAACCAGTCCTGCAGCTTCCGCAGCCGGGTCTGCAGCTGCTCCTCGTTGGCCTGCGCCACGGCCGGGCCGCCGCAGACCGTCCTGAGCTTGGTGTGGATGACGCCGTGCGGTGTGCCCGTGCGCGCAGACCATGCCGCGACGTTCTTGGCCAGTTCGGTGCGCAGGTCCATCAGCATGCGGTGGTCCGGCACCGCCGGCATGGCAGCGGCGGCGGTTGCCGAACCCTGCGGGGCGCGCGCGTTCTTGCGGTTGAGCTGCTCATGCTGGCGCTGGCGCAGCAGCGTGCCGACCTGTTCGGCGTCGAGCAGCCCGGGAATCCCGAGGAAGTCGAGCTCGTCCTCTGAGCCCACCTCGCCGCCGGTGCCGAACTCACCGCCGTCGAACAGCACGCGGTCAAAGGAGGCCTGCGAATCCAGTGCCTCGAACTTGCCCTTGGTCAGCGAATCGGAGGCTTTCTCCTCGCGGTTCGCCTCGTCCATAAGCGAGTCTTCCGGATTGAAGAGGCCGTCGCCCTCCTCCTTCTCGGGGCGGTCCAGGGCGTGGTCCCGTTCCGCCTCCATGGAGTTCGCCAGCGCCATCAGCTGCGGCACGGAGGGCAGGAAGACCGACGCCGTCTCGCCGCGTTTGCGGGCGCGCACAAAACGCCCGACGGCCTGGGCGAAAAACAGCGGGGTGGCGGTGGAGGTCGCGTAGACGCCGACGGAGAGCCGGGGGACGTCCACGCCTTCGGAGACCATGCGCACAGCCACCATCCAGCGCTTCTCGCTGGCCGTGAACTCCTCGATCTTGCTGGAGGCCTTCGTGTCATCGGAGAGGATGACTGTGGGCGACTCGCCCGTGATCCGCTTCAGCTGCCCGGCGTAGGCGCGCGCGTCGTCGTGGTCGGTCGCGATGACCAGCCCGCCGGCGTCGGGAACGGTCCGGCGCACCTCGCTGAGCCGTTTGTCCGCCCCGGCAAGCACGGCGGGAATCCATTCACCCGTCGGGTTCAGCGCGGTCCGCCACGCCTGGGAGGTGACGTCCTTGGTGACGGCCGATTCTCCGAGGGAGGCCGCCATCTCCTCGCCGCCGCTCGTGCGCCAGCGCATCTGGCCGGAATAGGCCATAAACATCACGGGACGGACCACATGGTCCCGGAGCGCCTTGCCGTAGCCGTAGGTGTAGTCCGCCTTGGATCGCCGGATGCCGTCCCGGTCCTCGGCGTATTCCACAAACGGGATCGGCGAGGTGTCGGAGCGGAACGGCGTGCCTGTCAGCGAGAGCCGGCGCGCCGCGGGTTCGAAGGCTTCGCGGAGCCCGTCGCCCCACGAGAGCGCCTCGCCGCCGTGGTGGATTTCGTCCAGGATGACGAGAGTGCGGGCGGCTTCGGTCTTGGCCCGGTGCAGCATCGGCTTGCTTGCTACCTGCGCGTAGGTGACCGCGACGCCGATGAAGCCGCGGCCGTGCTGGCCGTCGGCGTTCTTGAAGTTCGGGTCGATGGCGATGCCCACCCTGGCCGCCGCGTCGGCCCACTGCCGCTTCAGGTGGTCGGTGGGCGCCACAATGGTCACGCGGTTGACGATGTTGGCTTCGATCAGCATGGAGGCCACCCGCAGCGCAAAGGTGGTCTTGCCGGCGCCGGGCGTTGCGACCGCCAGGAAGTCCCGCGGATGCGCGGTGAAGTAGCTGTCCAGGGCTTCCTGCTGCCAGGCACGGAGCTTCGGTGCGGTGCCCCAGGCTGCCCGCTCGGGATACGCGGGCGGCAGCACGGGTCCGCCGAAAAGTGTCTCTGTCACTTAGTTGCCCTCCATTCCGCGTACCGCTGTCGCTGACGGAGAAACCCACTTAAGCACAAAAACACCAATCTTTTTGGGATGAACCGTTAGCAATCACCGGCCAGCTTGGACCGGGCATCATTCACCGGGAGAACAGGGCTCTCCGGTGGAGGGCGGGCGCGCCTGAACGCGGGGCATGGAGAGCCGTTGCGCCCCCGCCTTGGGCGGCCGCGCTATTTGTCGCCGGAACCCTTGCCGCCGTCGTTGCCCG
This sequence comes from Arthrobacter sp., assembly GCA_035466775.1. Lineage (GTDB taxonomy): Bacteria > Actinomycetota > Actinomycetes > Actinomycetales > Micrococcaceae > Arthrobacter. Next base: position 32,055 of record DATIUQ010000225.1, on the reverse strand, counting down.
GGCGGAGGCCGTCGTAGACCTCTTTGCATTCAGGGCACACGGGGAACTTCTTCGGATCGCGGCCCGGCGTCCAGACCTTGCCGCACAGGGCGATGACGGGTTCGCCGGACAGCGCGGATTCCATGATCTTTTCCTTGCGCACGTAATGCGAGAAGCGTTCCCGGTCACCGGGTTCCACTTCCTGGCGCAGTTCCTCGCGCTCGATAGTGGCCGTCGACGTTCCGGCTCCGGAGAGCTCGCGCATCGGGTCGTTTTCGAGAGGATCGGTCATGCTGTTCATGAGTCCCATCTTAGCCGCTGGATCCGACAGTATGGCGACGGCAGGGCGGGAGTACGGCGATGGCATGTTGAAGACGGAGTGCTACAGCCCCTGCCACGAGGGCTTGTTCTCATAGCTGTGGCGGTAGTAGTCGGCGAGCCGCAGGGACGAGGCCGCCGCCTCGTCCAGCAGGATCGTGGCATGCGGGTGCAGTTGCAGGACCGAAGCCGCGCAGATGGCGGCGACGGGTCCTTCCACGAGGTCGCGGACCGCCTGCGCCTTCTGCGCGCCGGTAGCAATGAGGATCACATGCCGGGCCTCCAGGATGGTTCCAAGTCCCTGGGTCACAACGTGGTGCGGGACCTGGGACAGACTCCCGAAGAACCGTGCGTTGTCCCGGCGTGTCTGCTCGACCAGGGTCTTGATCCGGGTCCGCGAGGCCAGGGAGGACCCGGGCTCGTTGAATCCGATGTGGCCGTCGGTGCCGACGCCCAGCAGCTGCAGGTCCACTCCCCCGGCCTCCCGGATGGCGTCCTCGAAGGCCCGGCAGGCGGCAGGGATGTCCGCGGCCGAGCCGTCCGGGCCGCGGACGTTCGCCGGGTCGATGTTCACGCGCTCGGTGAATTCACGCCGGACCACCTCACGGTAGGACTCCGGGTGTCCGGGCGGCAGCCCCACATATTCGTCCAGGGCGAAGGCACGCACCTTGCTGAAGTCCAGGCCGTCCCGCTCGTGCCGCAGCGCCAGTTCGTTGTAGGCCGGCAGCGGGGACGAACCGGTGGCCAGGCCCAGGACGGCGGCGGGTTTGCGCCGGAGCAGTGCCTCCACCGCATCCGCCGCGAGGGCGGCGATCGGCTTGCTGCCGGACAAGATGACGACTTCCATGGCCCTGCCTTTACCGTTGCCCCATCGCTGCGGTTACCGCTGCGGGTACCGCAGCCGCACCCGTTGCCGGATGCGCCTTAGGGGCAGGTTATCCCAGTCCCGCCCGCGGCGCGCGTGTCAGCGGTTGACGGCCAGCTGGGCCAGCAGTTCCGGCCCGCGGGCATCGAGCCATTTGCCGCCCAGCCGGACCCCGGCGGCAAACAACGCAAGCCCCAGGACCGGGCCGAGGACCAGGTTGATCCAGCCGGGCACGGCGCTTCCGGTGACGAATTGTGCCACCACCAGCGCCGTTTCGGGGACCACCAGCAGCAGGAGGACGCCCATGCCGCCGAACTGCACCGCCAGGGTCTGCGCCACATTGCCGGGCGGCTTCTTGAAGGGGCTGTCACCGGGGAGCGGCACCGCGGAGGTGTAGCGTGCCGATACCACCGAGGAAAGCCCGATCCCGCTGAACAGGACACCAAGGGACAACCCGAGCACTGCGGGGAGCTGCTGCCAGTCCGCACCGAGCAGGAACGGCAGCACACTGAGCGCCAGCACCACCGGCAGCGCGAAGACAAGGCACGCCACCGCCCTTCCGAGCCGGTCGTGGACGCCGCTCACGCCCGTGGAGACGTGCAGCGCGAACGCGGTGTTGTCGTAGGAGACGTCCGTTGAGATGGACCAGGCCAGCAGGAACGCGGTCAGCGGGCCGATGAAAAGGAGCAGCCCGTAGGATCCCGTCTGGGTGGACTGGAACAGGAGCAGCACCGGCAGCAGGGGGACGACGACGAGGGAGCCCGAGTACCGGGGGTCCCGGAGCCAGTAGCTCAGGCACCGTGCCGCGACCGCGCCCGTTGGCGTCGCCGGGAACAACGCGAAGAAGCCGAGTCCCCCGGCCCGCTTTCCGGAGGTGCCGGCATACGGCGGCGTCACGAGTGCCCGCTGCAGCAGGAGCTTCCAGCCCAGCGCGAGTCCGGCGAGTGTGGCAACCGCGATCAGGAACTTGAGGGCTGCGGCGCCGTAGCTCCCCTCGGCAAGGTCGCCGCCGAGGGACCAGGCGGCCCCCAACGGGGTCCAGGACAGCGTGCGTGCCAGCCCGGTCAGGAAATCCCGGGACCCCGCAACCCCCTCGGCGATACCCGCCACGATCGGGCCCATGAGCACAAGGGGTATCAGGAAGATCACCGCGCTGACGTCCTTGAAACGGCGGGAACTGGCCAGCCCTGCGGTGGCGGTGGTGACCAGCTTGGACAGGACAATGCAGCTCAGCACACCGAGGACCGCGCCCACCAGGGCGCCGGCCGCGGCGGGCAGGCTCCGGGACCAGGTCCCCACGGTGCCGAGTGCCACCAGGGTGGTCGCCGTGCCCGGGATGCCGATCAGCCCGCCGAGGGCCAGGCCGGTCAGCAGCTGGGGCATCGGGACAGCGAATGTGGTGAACCGTGCCGGGTCCAGCGTCATATCGGCGGCCGCGGCGGCGATCGGGACGACGGCCCACCCCAGCAGTGCGGCGGCGCCGCCCAGCACCACGACCGTGTGCGCCAGGCCGGCGTCCTCCCCGCGGAGGTAGAGGAGCCCCGAGATGGCGAGCCCTACAAGCCCCAGCGCATACAGGACGCCGATGCCGAGGCCGGCAAGCTGCCAGGGGCTGCGCCGGACGCTGTTGCGCAGCAGGATCAGCTTGAGCCTCAGAAGGTGCGCAACCATTCGAGCCCTTCCGTGTGGTTGCGGCCGCCGACCAATTGGACGAAGCGGTCTTCGAGGGACTCGCCCGCGCGGACCTCGTCGACGGTGCCGGCGGCCAGCAGCCGTCCGGCGGCGACCACGGCGACGTGGTCGCACATCCGCTGGACCAGATCCATGACGTGGCTGGAGACAATGACCGTGCCGCCGGACGCCACATAGCGGTCCAGGATGTCGCGGATGTTGGCGGCGGACACCGGGTCCACAGATTCGAACGGCTCGTCGAGCACCAGCAGCCGCGGTGCATGGATCAGCGCCGAGGCAAGGGCGATCTTCTTGGTCATGCCGGCAGAGTAGTCCACCACCAGCGTGCCCGCGTCGGCGCTCAGATCCAGGGCAGCGAGCAGTTCCTTGACGCGCACAGCCACGATGTCCTTGTCCATGCCGCGCAGCAGCCCGGCGTAGCTCACCAGTTGCTCGCCCGTCAGCCGGTCAAAAAGCCGGACGCCGTCCGGCAGGATGCCCATCAGCTTCTTGGCTTCCAGCGGTTGCTTCCACACGTCCACTCCGTGCACGAACGCCGTACCGAACTCGGGCCGCAGCAGTCCCGTGGCCATCGACAGCGTGGTGGTCTTGCCGGCGCCGTTCGGGCCGACGATCCCGAAGAAGGAGCCCGCCGGAACGTCGAGGCTGATGCCGTCGACGGCGATCTTGCCGCCAAAGCGCTTGGCCAGCCCGCGCAAGGACAGTGCGGGGACCGGCAGCGCCGGCTGGCTTTCAGGGGCAGGCGGATGCGGTAGCTGAAAAGTCATGTCGCCAGACTAACCGCCGCCGTGCCGGAAAGGGATCGTCCGCAAGGCGTACCCCCGGGGGCGGACCGCTCTCCCCGCGAGAAAGCCTGCTAGAAGGAGTGGCGGGGAATGGCGCGTTCGTACTGCGGCGGCCAGGCCAGTTCATGGCCAAGCTCAAAGGCAGCCCGCAGCCACCAGTGCGGGTCGCGCAGGGCGGCACGGGCGATGAACACACCGTCGGCCTGGCCGGTGGCGACGGCGTGCTCGGCCTGGCCCGCCGAGGTCAGCAGCCCGACCGTGCCGGTCCTGACCCCGGTTTCACGCCGGATCCGGGCGGCAAAGGCGGTCTGGTAGCCGGGTCCCACGGGGATCTGCTGGTACGCCACGGCGCCGCCGCTGGAGACGTCCACGAGGTCCACGCCGTGTTCCGCGGCCGCACCGGCCATCCGGACCGAGGCCTCGGCATCGATGCCGCCCTCGGCCCAGTCCGAGGCGGAGATCCTGAGCAGCAGCGGCATGGAATCGGGGATGACGTTCCGCACGGCATCCACCACCGCGAGGGTGAGCCGGTTCCGGCCCGCCTCGTCGCCGCCCCAGCGGTCGGTCCGGTCGTTGACCAGGGGGCTCTGGAACTGGTGCAGGAGGTAGCCGTGGGCGCCGTGGATTTCGATCGTGTCGAACCCGGCGCCGACGGCCCGTTCCGCGGCGGCGGCGAAATCGGCGATCACGCCGTCGATCTCCTCCTCCGACATCGCGGAGGGGGCGTCGTAGCCGTCGAAGGCCGACGTGCCGGGGCCCACGGTGGGCCAGCCGCCGTCGGCCGCAGCCACCGTGCCTTTCTGGCCGGAGAACGGCCAGTAGGAGGAGGCCTTCCGGCCGGCGTGAGCCAGCTGGGTGCCGATCTTGGTCTCTGCGGAACCGTGCCGGTGCACGAACGCCGTGATCCGCTCCCACGCCGCCGCCTGGTCGTCATTGTAGAGGCCGGCGTCCCGCGGGCTGATCCGGCCGGCGGCGTTGACGGCGGCCGCCTCGGTGAGGATCAGGGCTGCGCCGCCGGTGGCGAAGGAGCCCAGATGCATCAGGTGCCAGTCGTTGGGGACGCCTTCCCCGGTTTCCGGTTCACAGCTGTACTGGCACATCGGCGACACCCAGCCGCGGTGCTGCAGGTGCAGGGAGCGCAGTTCCAGCGGCGTGAAAAGCGCCGAACCCATCAGAAGAGGACCCGTGCCAGGTTCTGGCGCGCTTTAGCGACGCGGTCGTCGCCGGTGCCCACGACGTCGAACAGTTCCAGCAGCCTGACCCGGGCCGTTTCCCGCTCGGGGCCGAAGTTCCGGCCGATAAACGCGACGAGCCGGCCCAGGCCGTCCTCGACGTGTCCCCCGGCGATGTCCACGTCGGCCACGCCAAGCTGGGCCTGAAGGTTGTCCGGTTCGTCGGCAGCCAGCTTCCGCAATGCTTCCGTGCCCGCGGCGGAGACCTGCTGGAGCCGGCCCATCAGCTCCACCTGCGCGAGCCCGGCCTTGGCTTCGGCGTCGGCGGGCATCTCCAGCAGCGCCTGGCGGTAGGCGTCCGCGGCCGCGGCGTAGTCCCCGGCCTCGATCGCGTCGAAGGCTTTCTGGTGCAGGGGAGGCAGCGGCGGAGCCTCGGTCCCGGCCGCGGCGGGCCCGCCCGTCCCGATCCGTCCGGACACGCCGTTGGCGGCGGCGACCTTGAGCAGTTCGTCCAGCAGGCTGCGGACCTGCGGTTCCTCGGCACCGCCCTGGAACAGCGGCACCGGCTGGCCCTTGACGAGGGCGACGGCGGTGGGAACAGCCTGCACCTGGAACGCCTGGGCAAGTTGCGGGAACACCTCGACGTCGGCGGCACCGAGGACAAGCTGGCCGTCATAGCTGTCCACGATCCGCTCCAGGACGTCCACCAGTTCGGCGGAACCGGGCGAGTACGCCGCCCAGAGCGCGACGACGACGGGAACCTGGGCGGACAGCTCGACGAGTTCCTGGAAGTTGGCTTCGGTAATGTCCACGCGCAGCCGACGTCCTGCATGCTCTGCGTCCCCGTTGCCCGGCGCCCCCGGAGTGCCCGGCATGCCTGCCGGGCCGGCCGCGGCCGGCGGCGCTGCGGATCGTTGTTTCAGGGCGGAGAGGTCGACGGCGCCCCGCAGGTTGAGCGGGTTGGCGGCAGCAGGCGGGACCGGTCGGGAAGCTGGCGAAGTCATGGTTCCACTCTAGCCACATCGGCCGCGGGCGGTGCCACCCGGTGACCCTGACAACAGAAAAGACCCGGCCAGGCGGCCGGGTCTTTTCTGTCAGGGTGGCTACAGTCTGCCGGTTCGTTTCAGAACCGGTCCTGTCCGGCCCTACTTGAAGCTGGCTCCCGTGAGGCCGCGGGTGGCGGCCACGAGCTTCATCGGGTCCTGGGACCCGGCCGGCGGGATGTAGACGGCCACGGACTCGGCGAAGTTCAGCACCATGCCGGTGCTGGTTTCCTTGCCGCCGGCCAGGGCTGCTGCGTCGTCGCCGATGGTCAGCTTGTCACCCTCGGCCTTCGGGGTGCCATCGAACGCGAAGTTCAGCCGGCCCAGGGCCAGGGCCCCGCCGTCGGCGGTCCGGAACACCACAACGCTCTCGGGGACCACCTTGTGGGTGAAGGAGAAGGTGCCGTTGACGCCCGAGTTCACCACGTCCGCCTGGTAGGCCAGGGTGTCCGCAATGTACGGGGAGGATTCGCCCTCGGCGAGCTTGTCCTTGAAGGCGGAATCGGCGGAGTTCAGCCGGTCGCCCAGCCCGGCCAGCGCTTCCTCGCCGCTGTAGAGGAGGCCCGACTTATCCGACGGTGCCACCGTCTGCGTGCCGCCGCGTGCGATCCCCGGGAAGGTTGTCCCCGGCTGCAGCGGCGTCGTGAGGACCAGCTTGTAGTTCTCCCGCGGGGAGGCCTGGGTCAGGGTGAGCAGCTGCGGAACAACGTTGCCCTCGCCCTGGGTGACGGCCATGACCGTACGCGGCCAGCTGCGCTTCTCGGTGACAACCGTCGTGAGCAGCTTCGTGGCACGGACCGGCATCCGGGCCTCGTACGAGCCGACCTGGGAGCGGATCTTGTAGTTCTGCGTGCGGACCTCGAGTTCGGGCCCTGCCACGCGGGGCTCCAGCTTGCTGGCATCCTTGGCGGCATCGCCGGCGTCGACCGCGCTTGCCACCTGCTCCAGGATGCGGCGGAACTGGGCGTCGACCAACACCGGCGAATCGGGGGCCTGCTCCGCTGCGGCGGACGACGTGCCCGGCGACGGGGCGGGCGACTGGCTGGCCTGGGCCGCCACGCCGCTGCCTGCGACGGCGGTGGCCGTCAGCACGGCGACGACCGCGCCGGAGCGGCGCAGCCGCTGCAGCACGTTGACCGGCGCCGCAATGGACTTCTCCGCGGCGCCCTTGGAGTCAGCGCCGTTGGAGTCAGCGCCGTTGGAGCCAGCGCCCTTGGAGTCAGCGCCCTTCGGGACATCGGCCGGGGATTCGACCACGGGGACCGTTGCCGTGGCTGCTGCGGACTTCCGGGCTTCGCTGCGGGCCGCGGCCTTGGCCTGCGCACGGCGGGCAAAGCTGCTGCCGCCGGTCGAGTCATTGCTTGAGCCGCCGCTGCCGGTCCCGGGACGGGTGCCGGACTTGGGCTTCAGCACCAGCAGGACCGCGCCGGCCAGGATCAGCAGGCCGCCGAGGACCATCAGCGGGATGGCCCACGGTGTGGAGGTGTCATTGGGGAAGGTCATGGTGATGGAGCTCGGGGCCGGCTTGGTGCCGTCCGTCGCGAGCAGCAGCGACCAGTCGCCGTCGGCCGGCGGGGTCCAGTTGTACTCCAACTCGCCGCTGGCGTTCTCCGTGCTGACCCACAGGTCCGAACCGGCCGGCGACGGCGCTGTCGCTTCACCGTCGGCATGCGTCACCTGCAGCGCCTTGCCGTCCTCGGACACGCCGGAGACGGTGTTGTGCGCGGTCTTGCCGACCCAGGCCTCGACGTCGTCCGGGCGTCCGGCGGCCAGCATGAAACTGCCCTCGCCCTTGACGTTGATGGTCACCGTGCCGTCCCGCATCGTACGAAGCTTCTCGTCAAATACGGTCAGCGGCGCAGCGGTCGCACCGGAGGGGGCGGTGGCCGTTACGGTCTCGGCCGGGGCCCAGAATGTCTTTTGGCCGATTCCGGCCAGGAGTGTCAGGAGGCCGAGCAGCACTAATGCAACTGCAGTCTTGAAACGCAAAATATTACCTATCATCAGCGGACACTTAGCTTCAATGGTAACGGTTTTGTTACCACGGAGTCAGATCGGCCTGCTTGTCAACCCCTTCCGAGGCCCCCGCGGGAGCCGCTTCACCGCGCCAAAACAAGCCTGCTGATAGTGTTTGCGTTGATCATCACACTGGGGCCGTGACCGCGGCGCCGACGGGAAATTTCTCAAGGATTAAGGGCTTTCAACGCAGTGACTGGACACACGGATACCTCCCCCTCAGGACAGGAAGAAAGCCAGGAATCCGGCAGCACGGCGGGCGGTCCGCAGGAGCAGGTATCCCCCCGCCGGTCAGCCCTGGCCGGAGTGCTCAACGCGATGGCCCACCGCCTGCGCCAGCCCCTCCCGGGAGCCCAGCCGCGGCTCCGCTTCGAGATGCCCCCGGAACAGGACGACGAGACGACCCCCGAGACTGAGACGGGCACCCGCTTTGGCGATCCCGGCCCGCGAATGTCCTCCCAGCACCCCCTCTACGTCGGGTTCATGGGGACAGTCGGCGTCGGCGTGGCCCTGCTCGTCTACTGGATCGGCTCCAACACCACGCAGCTGCTGCTTTGGATCGTGGCGGCGCTTTTCATCGCGCTGGGCTTGGACCCGGTGGTGCGCTGGCTCGAGGCGAAGAAATTCCCCCGCGCGGCCGGCATCGTGGTCGCCGTTTCCACTTTGGCGCTGGCTGTCGCCGGCTTCTTCGCCACGCTGATCCCCACGATCGTCCAGCAGGTCACGCAGATCGTCGAGGAGGCGCCGCGCTGGATCACGGACTTCATCAACTCGGACTTCTTCCGCAGCATAGACAACCAGTACGGCGTGCGGGAACGCATCACCCAGGAACTGGAAAAGTTCGTCAACAACCCTGAGGCGATGGGTGGCATCTTCGGCGGCGTCGTCGGCTTCGGCTCCACCGTGGCGAACGGTCTGTTCGGTGCCCTGATCGTGCTGGTGCTGAGCCTCTACTTCCTGGCCGCCCTGCCTGCCATGAAGAAGTGGGGTTACCGTCTGGCCCCGCGGTCGCGCCGGGCCAGGGTCGAGGCCCTGTCCGAGGAAATCACCGGTTCGGTGGGCAACTACGTGATCGGCCAGGCCGTCGTCGCCCTCGTGAATGCCACCTTCGCGTTCATCGTCATGACGATCGTCGGCGTTCCGTTCGCGGTGCTGCTGGCGTTCGTTGTGGCCCTGCTGGCCTTCATTCCGCTGGTCGGCGGGCTGATTGCCGGCGTCATCGTCACGCTGATCGCCCTCACCGCGGGCTGGCAGACCGCCGTGGTCTATGCCATCTGCTACTTCGCCTACTTGCAGTTCGAGGCCTACTTCATCTCCCCGCGCATCATGCAGAAGGCAGTCGCGGTGCCGGGCGCCGTCGCCGTGATCTCGGTGATCGCCGGCGGCAGCCTGCTTGGAGTGCTGGGCGCGCTGATCGCGATCCCCACCGCTGCCGCCATCATGCTCCTGGTCAAGGAGATCTTCATCGTCCGCCAGGACAAGCACTAACTGGTTTTTCGCCACGAAAAAGGACAGCCGCTGCGTGGATCCACGCAGCGGCTGTCCTTTTTCGTAGCGACTTTGCACCCGGCGCTCAGGCGTGCGCTGTCGCGACCGGACCGTCCCATTCCTGCGGCAGTCCACCGCCCGTGCCAGCGGAGCCGCCCGGCAGGACCTCCTCGACAATCTCGTTGAGCACCCTACCGGCGTACTTCTCCCCCACCCACAGGTGCTTGGCCCCGTCCACGCCCACGACCCGGGCCTGCGGCACCACGCCGAAGCGCTCCGTTGCCGCGGCGGGCTGGAGGTAGTCATCGTGCTCGGGGACCAGGACCTTGAGCGGCTTGCCGGAGGCGGCCCACTCCTTGAGGTGCACGTCCGTGGCCCGGTGCAGGGGCGGCGAGAGCAGGATGGCGCCCTCCACTTCGGAGGCCACCGGTTCCGACGCGCCGTACATCAGCGCGAGCTCGGTGCCGAAGGACCACCCCACGAGCCAGCGGTTCGGCAGGCCGCGGTCGACGGCGAACTGCACGGCCGCCTCGACGTCCAGGCGTTCGCCGATGCCCTCCTCGAACGCTCCGTCGCTGGTTCCGCGCGGCGAGGCGGTGCCGCGGGTGTTGAACCGGAGCACGGCGATTCCGGCGAGGGCGGGCAGCCGGTAGGAGGCCTTGCGGTAAACGTGCGAGTCCATAAAGCCGCCGTGGGTCGGCAGCGGATGGAGGGTGATCAGGGTGGCCTTCACCTCGCCGGACTCCGGAAGGGCCAGCTCTCCGACGAGGCGGTGCCCGTCGCCGGTGCGGAGCTCCACGTTCTCCCGGCGGGCCGGCAGGACCGTGGAGGCCCGGATCGCGGTCGGTGCGGAAGGCTGGCTGAAGACGTACGACGCCGGGTCAAAACTCATGCGTCCAGCTTAGCGAAAGCAACCGGCGCGGCCGCCAAGCGACGACGACGCACAACGGAAGCGCCAGGCAGCACCGCCAAGCAGATGTCCCGCGCAGCCGTCAGCGGTACCGGTAGCTGCGTGAGGTCCAGCAGTTCGTGTGCCAGTGCCGCCGCTCCGCCAGCCCCGCGGCCGCCCCGAACAGGTGGTCCTCGGACCACACGACGAGGTGGGCCACGCCGGGCAGGACCGCCGTCGAACAGCCCGGACAGATATAGGTCTTCTCAGCGCGTCCGGCGGTGATGGGCCGGACCGACCACTCGCCGTCCGGCGCACTCTCACGGCGCGTGAAGCCCGAGCGTGCGCGCTCCAGGTCCAGCTCGGGCACCGGGCCGCCCTTCGCTCCGGGCTTTGTCCCCTTGCCGGAGCCTGACCTGCCTGGCACGGCACGGCGGGGGCGGTTGGAACGGGGCATGGTTCCATTCTGCCCCAGTCCGGGTGCCCCTTGTCCCCGCAGACGGTAGTGTTGACCGGGTGCGTTTAGTGATAGCCCGTTGCTCCGTTGACTATGTCGGCCGGCTCAAAGCCCATCTCCCGCTTGCCACCCGGCTCCTGCTGGTCAAGGCCGACGGTTCCGTCCTGGTCCATTCCGACGGCGGATCCTACAAGCCGTTGAACTGGATGAGCCCTCCGGCGTCCCTGAGGGTCTCCACCCCGGAGGAGGTCGACGTCGAAATCGGCGTGGTCGAGCAGTGGACCGTCCAGTCCGCCAAGACCGACGACCGGCTGATCATCAACATCCATGAACAGCTCCACGACACCTCCCACGAGCTCGGCCAGGACCCCGGGTTGATCAAGGACGGCGTGGAGGCGGACCTGCAGCGCCTGCTGGCCGACCAGATCGAACTTCTGGGTGCCGGTTTCTCCCTCATCCGCCGCGAGTACTTCACTGCCATCGGCCCGGTGGACATCCTGGCCAGGGATGCCAGCGGCGCCACAGTGGCCATCGAGCTCAAGCGCCGTGGGGACATCGACGGCGTCGAGCAGCTCACCCGCTACCTCGAACTGCTAAACCGCGACCCGCTCCTGGCTCCGGTCCGCGGGATCTTCGCTGCCCAGCAGATCAAGCCCCAGGCCAAGGTCCTGGCAAACGACCGCGGCATCGATTGCGTCACCCTGGACTATGACGCGATGCGAGGCGTCGACGACGTCGAATCCCGGCTCTTCTAGGCCGAACCCCCCACCCTCGTAAAGGGCAGCAGCTTGGCCCCTGGAACCGAACTAGCGGCAGGCAATGCACGGCCATAGGCATTCATCGATGCTTTGGACAAAATTTATGCCAATTGTGCGCCGTGCCCGTTGACCTGACGCAACTGTCATGAAATTCTTATACGAGTCTTTGTGTAGGTGTTTTTTCATGCTCGCAAGACATGTTGCGAGCGTGAAGCGCCTGCCGCCCAAGCCCGGTTTATTCCGGTCCCACAGCCAGGGTTCTTCTCGCGGAGTGACCAAGGCCGGCACGAGGTGTGCCGGACTTAACCAAGATCCATAATGAGGAGAAATACATGGCACAGGGAACTGTCAAGTGGTTCAACGCTGAAAAGGGCTTCGGCTTCATCACCCCGGATGACTCCGATGGCGATGTCTTCGTTCACTACTCGGAGATCCAGACCGGCGGCTTCAAGACCCTCGACGAGAACGCCCGCGTTCAGTTCGAAATCGGCCAGGGCGCCAAGGGCCCCCAGGCTACCGGCGTAACGCTGGTCTAGTAGCCCGCTGCGGAAACTGCCGTTGGCGGTCTCCGCGCAAGAAATGATCCCCCGCTTCCGAGCCGGGGATCATTTTTTTGGCTCTATTGGCGCATTAACTGCCCCGGATTTTCCCTGTTGGGTCCTATGGCCACATTGTTTGGCCCGCAGCGGTGCATTGTTTCGACACTTTTTGGACACCAGCGCTAATGGCCGGCGCATTGTTGCAGCCGGTGTTAGCGCACCAGGGTCCTGAGCAGCCGCGCGCTTTGGCGCACGGACAAGCCGGGCAGGTAGGCCCGGCTCAGCGCCCGGCCCATGGCGGGCAGCTGCAGGGGGTCCTGGTAATACAGGTACAGCGTCCGGTAGTCGGGCTTAAAACGGGACTTGAAGGTGGCCAGGGAACGGAACCCGTACACGGGCTCCAGCGCTTTCCCGACGACGTCGAGGATTCCCGCCAGCCCGCCGGCGGCTGCCTCCCCGCCGGCCATGTCCGCCACCTGCGCCGTGTCCTTGGCCAGGGGCGAGCCGGACAGCGAGATAACCTCCACCGAGTTCCGCAGCTCCTGCACCGCGGACGCGATCAGGAATTCCATGACGCCCGGGAAGGCATCGCCGCGCCGGCGCATGAAGTCCAGCGTCCAGCTCACGAGCCGCCCGTCCGTGTACACCGGCAGCCAGCTCGTGACGCCTTGGACCTGGCCTTCGGCGTCGACGGCGACGCAGCAGAGCACTTCCTCATCATCGAGTTCGTCGATGCCGCCAAGGGTGAAGCCCATCTCCGGGACGGACTTCTGGGCGGCCCACTCCTCCGAGACCTCGCTCAGCTGGGCGCGGAGCGCAGGCGAAAAGTCGGCGTAGCGGCCCCACACCGCGCGGACCCCCGTCTTCTCCGCCCGGTTCAGGGCCGTGCGGACGTTCTGCCAGTCCTTGCCTTTGAACTCGAGTGAGCGCACCGCCAGCCTGGTTTCCTGGGCCACCGCCACCCGCCGGAAACCGCGGCCCTTCAGCATCGGCCACAACTCATCGGTGCAGGAGTAGAAGCACGGGATGAGGGCGTGTTCGGCGCAGTAGCGGATGAAGCCTGCTGCGGTCTCCTCGTGGAACGCCGCCGGGCCGAAGGGCCCGGCCAGCGTCAGCGCGACGTTGCCGTGCTGCTGGTACGCCACTCCCCCGCGGCCGTCCGGGGTGAACCAGTACTTGTTGGGCTCCCACAGAGCCATCCAGGACAGCGAGTCCCCGCCCTGGCGGATCAGTTCCCGGGCCACGTCACGGTCCTCCGCCCCGGCGTCGGTCCGGTGCAGCCGGCGCTGCAGGACCAGCCAGACGGCCGCCAGGGCGACGGCCCAGAAGATGATGCCGGAGGTGGCGAAGAGGAAGGCCTCGACGGCGTCGCGGCCCTGGAAGATGCGGCTGTAGATTCCGGGAATGGGAACCGGCAGGTACTGGCGGGAGAGTTCGGCGGCCAGTCCCAGCAGGCCGCCGTCGCGGTCCATGCCGCCGGCGGCCAGCCACACTGCGGTGTAGCCGGAGGCCAGCAGCAGCCAGGTGCCGCCGACCACGCCGGCGAGGGTTCGGCGGGCCCGTGGACTCGTTTCGACGCGGAACTGGCGGCGGTTGGCCGCGAGCAGCACCACCAGCACCAGCGGCACCACCACGAGGGGAAGGATGTGGACAAACCCGGACCCCATCACTCCGGTGCGCGGCCGGTTGGGGTACTGCGGAATCCTGGCGAACAGGGACAGGTAGACGGCGGCCATGGCTGTCACGGCGAGCTGGAGGGCGATCGCGATCCGCAGGGCCAGCCGGCGGCCGTGCCGCATGCCGTCGGCGCAGATCAGCAGCAGCACCACCGGCACCACCGCCAGCGCGAGGCCCAGGGGACCCGCAAAGCCGGCACGGCCGGCCTCAAGGCACGTCGCATCCAGGGCGCCGCCGCAGTACTGTTCCAGCTGGTTCAGCGTGGGCAGCGGGTTCAGGACGACGTCCCGCAGCAGGGCCAGCGGTCCGGTGGGGGTCCGGACGGTCGCGGTCAGGATGGGTCCGACGGCGAAGATCGCCACGGTCAGAGCGAGAAGGTTGCGGGTCTCGCGGCCCGTGGAACGGTGGCGGTGCAGGGTGCCCTTGTCGCCCTGGATCCACCAGCCCGCCGCCAGCCCGGCCAGGGCGCCGGCGAACCCGACGACGGTCTCCGGGTGCCCGACATACAGCACGAGCATGAGGGAGATGGAGACGACGGCGGTGCGCAGCCGCCGTTGCCACAGTGTGGGCAGCAGCCCGCTGGACGCCAGCGACACGGCGAGGACCGCCGCGTACGGGCCCATCAGCCGCGCGTCGACCATCCGGCTGAGCCAGCCGTCGTCGACATAGCGGGCCAGCTGGGTGAGCAGCAGGAACAGCGTCACCGCCGCAAACTGGGCGGCGAAGTAGAACACTGCGGTGCGCCGCGTCCCCAGCTGCCGCTCGGCGAGGCCCAGCAGGAGCAGGATCATCAGCGCGGCCGCGGCGTAGGCCAGCAGGTTCGTGGCGAAGAACATGGAAGTGAACAGCGCCCACCAGCGCCCCGCCTTCAGCTCCGGGGCGCTGACGGAGGCCACGTCGAGCAGCGATTCCGGCGGCCCGGAGAGGAAGCTTCCGGTGGCCGCGCCGGTGACCAGGAAGACCGCAAGGACAGCGAGGGTAAAAGGTATGGCGCGCAGATGCCCCAGCGACTGCCGGACGCCGTGGCGGCCGAGGCCCTGAAGGGAGGCAGCCCCGGTCCCCTGCCTCTGTGCCGTTGCGCCCGGGCTCACTGCGGGATGCCCCAGCGGGACGCCAGGAAGTCTAGACCGTCGGGCAGGCCCTTGGACGCGGTCTCCCAGGAGTGCCCGGCACCGGGAATCCTGTGGGCCTCCACGGTGAACCCGGCGGAGCGCGCGGCTTCGGACAGGAGATCCATGTAGCCGATGAACTCGGGGTCCCGCTCACCGGCGCCAAAGTAGATGGCGTGCCCGTCAAAACGGTTGTCCTGCATGAGCCGCAGCGGTGTCTGCCGGTCGAAGGCTTCGGTGTCACCGCCAAAGGAGGCTGCGATGGTCTTCTCCCGCTCCTTGGCCAGTGCGGGTTCCTTCTCGCTGGAAAAGGCCAGGGCGGAGCTGTAGACGTCCGGATGCCGGGTCACCATCTGCATTGCGCAGGTCCCGCCGAAGGAGAATCCCCCGGCAGCCCACCGCGAAGGGTCCGGATCCACGTCCAGCGTCCGGTTGATCCAGGCCGGCACATCCGTGGCGAGGAACGTGTCGGCCCGGGCAATCCTGCTGTCCATGCAGAGGGTGTTGCCCGAAGCGGAGCCGTTGGGGTCCACCACGACCACCACCGGGGCCACGCCGTGGTGCTCGGCCGCGTACCGGTCCATGCGGCTGCGGAGCGCCCCTCCCGTGAGCCAGTCGGCCGGCGCGCCGGGCTGGCCGGAGAAGAGAACCAGGACGGGAAGGGCCGGCCGCGGGGTGGCCCGGTAGGCGGGCGGCAGATAGACGTAGGCTTCGCGGCTTTCGAAGCCCGAGCTGGTGCCGGGGATGGCGGCGCGCCGCAGCACGCCGCCGTCGGGCAGTTCAGCCGGAGGGTGCCACCCAGCCAGACTGACGGCGGAGGAGGGTCCTGGGGCGCGTTTCAGCCCCTCCTCCAGCGGCTGGATCCGGGCCAGGGAGGTGCCCGTCAGGTCACTCACGGTGTGGTTGAGGCCAAAGTAGGCGTTGATCTGGACGGCGGAGAGCAACACGACGCCGAGCAGCGCGGCCGTGGACACCGCCGTCGAGCGGGCGGAGTGCCGGGGGCGGTCGCCGGGTGCCCGGGTACCACGCGGACCCCAGTTGCCCCACAGGCGCGTCAGCCAAAGCAGCAGCGCCGCGACGGCGGGAAGGGACCAGGCGAGGACCTCGCGCGGAAGTTCCCCGGGGAAGACAGAAAAGATGTAGATCATCGCCCAGTGCGCCCCGGCCAGCAGCGCGGCAGCAGCCAGGATCGCGGCGGCGGGGAGAAGCAGGAGTGCCGGCCAGCGGGGGGCGGCCGTCTTTCCGGTGGTGTCGCGGGCGGCACGTCGGCCGGCCGGCCACAGTAGGTAGGCAACGCCCGCGGTGCCGGCGGCCCAGGCAATCCACAGCACCGGCCCGTCGACGAGCCGGAGGTCTCCGAGGAAGTCCACCGGGGCTAGCGCCAGGTCCCGACGCCGACGACCGGCCCGGCCTCAAGCCAGGAGGACAGCCCGGTGTAGGCGTCAAAGCGCATCGCGAGCAGGACGTCCTGCCCTTCGTACCGGAGTTCTACGATCACGGCGTCGGGCTGGACTTTGACGAGCTCGGATTCGGTGGGCTTGCGCCTGCCGACCAGCTCCAGCGAGCTCCGGCGGAAGGTGTGTTTCGGCCGCATGCTCAACGAGGCAAGGCGGAACCACTCAAGGTCGTTGTCCTGATAACGACAAACCCCCATCTGCCAGCTGTTACCAGCCGTGCAAATGGAGGCGTCCACCGTGCCCAGGGCGCGCCGCAGATTGAAGCGGCGCACCCCGGAAAGGCACAGTGCAGATACCAGCAACGCAAAGATCGTTGCCAGGACGATGAACGGAAAAACAGTATCGTTCATCAAGGTCGTGCTAGCGGATCCCCGCAGTAGCCGCGTCGCCCATTTGGGCGTTGTCAGCAACAATGACGACCCGGTTGTTGTCGACGGAGAAGAATCCGCCGTCGACCACTACAGCAATGCGGTCACCGGAAACCGGCTGGATTGCCAGCTCACCTTCGGCCAGAATCGCCAGCAGGGGCGCGTGGCCGGGCAGGATTCCGATTTCACCATCGCTGGTGCGGGCCTTGACCATCTTGGCCGCTCCGGACCACACGAAGTGGTCCGCTGCGACAATCTCAACCTCAAGCTCAGCCATATTACTTGGTCTGTTCCTGGATCTTGGCCCACTGGCGCTCGACGTCATCCAGGCCGCCGACGTTGAAGAACGCCTGCTCTGCGATGTGGTCCAGCTCGCCGTCGCAGATCGCGGTGAAGCCTTCAACGGTGTCCTTGATGGACACGGTGGAGCCTTCGACGCCGGTGAACTGCTTGGCGGTGTAGGTGTTCTGCGAGAGGAACTGCTGGATGCGGCGTGCACGCGACACGACGATCTTGTCCTCTTCAGACAGTTCGTCAACGCCGAGGATGGCGATGATGTCCTGGAGTTCCTTGTTCTTCTGCAGGATCTGCTTGACGCGGACGGCCGTGTTGTAGTGGTCGTTGCCGATGTACTGCGGATCCAGGATGCGGGACGTCGACGTCAGCGGGTCAACGGCCGGGTACAGACCACGGGAAGCGATTTCACGGGAAAGTTCCGTGGTCGCGTCGAGGTGTGCGAAGGTCGTGGCCGGAGCCGGGTCGGTGTAGTCATCTGCGGGGACGTAGATGGCCTGCATCGAGGTGATCGAGTGGCCCTTGGTGGACGTGATGCGCTCCTGGAGGAGGCCCATCTCGTCAGCCAGGTTGGGCTGGTAGCCCACGGCCGACGGCATGCGGCCGAGGAGGGTGGAAACCTCGGAGCCTGCCTGGGTGAAGCGGAAGATGTTGTCGATGAAGAGCAGCACGTCCTGGTTCTGCACATCGCGGAAGTACTCCGCCATTGTGAGGGCCGACAGTGCCACGCGCAGACGCGTTCCCGGCGGCTCATCCATCTGGCCGAACACAAGGGCGGTGTCCTTGAGGACGCCTGCCTCTTCCATTTCGACCCAGAGGTCGTTACCTTCACGGGTACGCTCGCCGACGCCGGCGAACACCGAGGTGCCGCCGAAGTTGCGGGCAACACGGGTGATCATTTCCTGGATCAGAACGGTCTTGCCGACACCGGCACCACCGAACAGACCGATCTTGCCACCCTTGATGTACGGGGTAAGAAGGTCGATGACCTTGATGCCGGTTTCCATCATCTCGGTGGAACCCTCGAGCGTCGCGAAGGCGGGAGCCTTGCGGTGGATGGGCCAGCGCTCGGTGATCTCGAGTTCCGACTCAGCCACGTCAAGCGGCTGTCCGAGGACGTTGAAGATGTGTCCCTTTACGACGTCGCCAACAGGCACGGAAATGGGGGCGCCCGAGTCCACTACGGCGGTGCCGCGGACGAGTCCGTCGGTTGCCTGCAGGGAGATGGCGCGAATGACGTTGTCGCCGAGGTGCAGCGCAACCTCGAACGTGATCGTCTTGGTCTCACCGTTGAGAGTAATCTCGGTGGTGAGTGCGTTGTAAATCGAGGGGATTGCGTCAGCCGGGAATTCGACGTCGACAACCGGGCCAATAACACGTGCAATACGGCCGGTAGCACCGGTCGTCGCGGCTACGTGTTCGGTAGCAGTGGCAGTCATCTCTCTCACTTCACTCAGTAGATGGCGTTGGGGTTAAGTTTACTTTGGTGCAGGTACAGCTGGTTCCGAATTCAGGGAGGCTAGGACGCGTTCAACGCGTCGGCACCGGCCACGATTTCGGAAAGCTCCTGCGTAATTTCAGCCTGGCGGGCGGTGTTGCGCAGACGCGTGAACTTCTTGATGAGCTCCGTGGCGTTGTCGCCGGCGGACTTCATTGCCCGCTGGCGGGCAGCGAGCTCCGAAGCTGCTGCCTGCAGCATCGCGGCGAAGATACGTGATTCGATGTAGCGCGGCAGCAGAGCATCGAGAACCTGCTCCGTTTCCGGCTCGAATTCGTAGAGCGGCAGGAGGTCCGATTCGGACGCAGCCTGCTCTTCGACAACCTCAAGCGGGAGAAGACGGACAACCGTCGGCTCCTGCGTGACCATGGACTTGAAGCGGGTGTAGACGACATGGATCTCGTCGACGCCGTTTTCTGCGTAGTCCGTCGCAAAGTCGGCCAGCAATGCCTCGCCGATTTCCTGTGCGGTGGCAAACTCCGGTGCGTCCGTGCCGCCGGTCCAAACACGCTCGTAAGGACGGTTCCGGAAGTCGAAGTATGCCTGCGCCTTGCGGCCGACCAGGTACATCTTGACTTCTTTGCCCTCCTCGACGAGCAGCTCGTTGAGGCCTTCGGCCTGCTTGAGCACACTCGCGGAGTACGAGCCTGCAAGGCCACGGTCCGAGGTGATTACCAGGACGGCGGCCCGGCGGATCTGCTCCGGCTCGGTGGTCAGCGGGTGGTCGATTTCGCTCTGGCTTGCGACAGCAGAAACGGCACGCGTGATGGCGTTTGCGTAAGGCAGTGAAGCTGCTACGCGTGCCCGGGCCTTGCCGATGCGCGAGGTAGCGATCAGTTCCATCGCCTTGAAGATCTTGCGCATCGACGTCGTCGAGCTGATCTTCTGGCGGTAGACCCGGATCTGGGCTCCCATACTTATCCTTTCCTAAGATCCCGATGGCCGGGACTGCCGGAACCCGCGGGGGTCCCGGCAGTCCCTGCCAGCGAAACTAGCGCTTCTGCTTGACGATTTTTTCCTGGTCGACCTGTGCCTCGTCGATGGGGGCGTGCTCTTCGTGCCCCGCACCCACCAGAAGGTTGTCTCCCTCGCCGAAGAAGCCCTTTTTGAAGTCCACGATCGCGGTCTTCAGTGCTTCTGCAGTGTCATCGCTCATGACGTTGGTCTGGGCCAGCGTCGTCAGGATGGAGGACTTGTGCTTGAGGTGCTCCAGGAACTCGGTCTCGAAGCGGTTGATGTCCTCAACCGGAACCTCGTCCAGGTGGCCGTTGGTGCCGGCCCAGATGGAGACGACCTGGTTCTCAACCGGGAACGGCGAGTACTGGCCCTGCTTGAGCAGCTCCATCAGGCGTGCACCACGGGTCAGCTGCTGGCGCGATGCGGCGTCGAGGTCCGACGCGAACATTGCGAATGCCTGCATGTCGCGGTACTGGGCCAGTTCCAGCTTCAAGGTACCGGAGACCTTCTTCATGGACTTGACCTGGGCGGCGCCACCAACGCGGGAAACGGAGACACCCACGTCGACGGCGGGACGCTGGTTGGCGTTGAAGAGGTCCGACTGAAGGAAGATCTGGCCATCGGTGATGGAGATCACGTTGGTCGGGATGTAGGCGGAGACGTCGTTTGCCTTGGTCTCGATGAGCGGCAGGCCGGTCATCGAACCTGCACCGAGCTCATCGGAGAGCTTGGCACAACGCTCCAGAAGGCGGGAGTGCAAGTAGAAAACGTCGCCCGGGTAGGCTTCGCGTCCCGGCGGGCGGCGGAGAAGCAGCGACACTGCACGGTAGGCCTCGGCCTGCTTCGAGAGGTCGTCAAACACGATGAGGACGTGCTTGCCGCCGTACATCCAGTGCTGGCCGATTGCCGAACCGGCGTACGGTGCCAGGTACTTGAAGCCTGCGGGGTCCGACGCGGGGGAAGCCACGATGGTCGTGTACTCCAGTGCGCCGTTGTCCTCGAGGGTCTGACGGACAGCCGCGATCGTGGATGCCTTCTGGCCGATTGCCACGTAGATGCAGCGAACCTGCTTATTGACATCGCCGGAAGCCCAGTTGGCCTTCTGGTTGATGATCGTGTCGATCGCGATTGCCGACTTGCCGGTCTGGCGGTCACCGATGATCAGCTGACGCTGGCCGCGGCCGATCGGAATCATGGCGTCGATCGCCTTGAGACCGGTCTGCATCGGTTCGTGGACCGACTTACGCTGGGTCACGCCGGGCGCCTGGAGTTCCAGTGCACGGGTGGTCTCGGCCTTGATCTCGCCGAGGTCGTCGATGGGCTCGCCCAGCGGGTCGACCACGCGGCCGAGGAAGGCGTCGCCCACCGGTACGGACAGAACCTGTCCGGTGCGGTGAACTTCCTGGCCTTCTTCAATGCCGGTGAAGTCACCGAGGATGATGACGCCGATCTCGCGCACGTCGAGGTTCTGGGCCAGGCCCAGGGTGCCGTCTTCGAAGCGAAGCAGCTCGTTCGCCATGACCGAGGGAAGGCCCTCAACACGGGCGATGCCGTCACCTGCGGTTGTTACACGGCCGACCTCTACGCGCTCTGCGTTTCCGGGTTCGTAGGACGCCGCGAACTCGTTCAACGCATTACGGACGTCGTCGGCGTTGATGGTCAATTCGGCCATCTGCAGTCCCTGCTCTCCTGTTTTCGTGATCATCGTTGCTCACGATGACCGGGGTTTCGTTTCGTTAAGTTGTGCTTGTCCTGCTGGCTAGGCAAGCTGACGGTGAAGCTGGCCCAGGCGGGCGAGGACCGAAGCGTCTACCACTTCGTCACCAACCTGGATCCGGATGCCACCGATAAGCGCCGGGTCAACGTTCATGTTGATCTTGAGCTCGCGCCCGTAGAGGGCGTTCAGCCCCGCCTGCAGGCGGCTGGTCTGCGTCTCCGTCAAAGGACGGGTGACACTGACCGTTGCAATCCAGCGCTGCTGGCGCTTGGCTGCCAGCTCGGCGAAACGACGGACAAGCTTGGTCACCTTGAGCCCGCGCGGCTGCGAAACAGCCTGTCCGATGAGGACTTTCGCTTCCTCGCTGGCACTGGGCACGAGCTTTTCGGCGAGTGCGACCTTGGCAGCCGGGCTGGCCTGCGGTTCGGACACAGCACGCTGTACCTCGTGGTTGGACTCCACAGCCTGGTTGAAGGAGAACAGATCGTTCTCCAGCGCTTCCAGTCCGGTGATTCCCGAGGCAGAGACGGCAGACTTGTTTTCAGCAACGGCTATGACCACCGAAGCGGCAAGAGTCTCGAGTGCATCGCCGATATCCCGGGCGGATGCCCAGCGTGAGCCGGCCAGTCCGCTCGCGATTTCCACAGCATCCGCGGAGACTTTCCCGCTGAAGAGCTGCCTGATAAGCGCCGACTTTTCGTCACCGGAGCGGGACGGGTCAGTCAGGGCGCGGCGCAAGCCAGCCGAGCTGTCCACCGTTCCCAGGATTCCGAAGAGTTCCGTAGCCAACTGCAGCGACGCGTTGGGAAGCTTGGCCTCCAACGCGACGAGTGCCGCGGTCAGCGATTCGCTCGATACACCTGCCATTACTTAGCTGCACCTGCGTTCTGGTTCTCCAGATCTGCCAGGAAACGGTCAACCACACGGGCCGAACGCGCGTCGTCCTCGAGGGACTCGCCAACGATGCGGCCTGCCAGCGTGGTGGCAAGCGTGCCCACCTCCGTGCGGAGCGACACAACGGCCGCCTGACGCTCGGACTGGATCGCAGCGTGGGCCTGTGCCGTGATGCGGGCAGACTCTACAGCTGCCTTCTCCTTCAGGTCCGCAAGGATCTGAGCGCCTTCGGCACGGGCTTCCTCGCGGATGCGGTTGGCCTCGGCACGGGCATCGGTGAGCTGCTGCTTGTACTCTTCGAGTGCAGCGGAAGCCTCTGCCTGGGCCTTTTCAGCCTTGGCGATGCCGCCTTCAATGGCCTCCGCCCGCTCGGCGAAGGTCTTCTCGAACATCGGGACAACGTACTTGACCACGATGAACATGAGAACAGCGAAGCCGGCGAAGACGACAAGCATTTCCCAGGGATTGGGAACCAGAGGGTTGGTGCCCTCTGTGGCGGCTGAGATGATCAGCTGATTCATAATTCACCCGTCCTTATCTACTCGGTTCTGGATGTTCGCTTAGTTCTAAAGTTCAGACTAGAGAACGAAGGCGAAGACCAGGCCGAGGATGGCGAGGGCTTCAGTCAGCGCGAGGCCGAGGAATGCGATCGGCTGGAGAACACGCTGTGCCTCCGGCTGACGTGCGACGCCGTTGATGTAAGCGGCGAACACGAGACCAACACCGATACCACCGCCGATTGCGGACAGACCGTAACCTACGAGGTTGAGATTGCCTTCCATTTTATTCCTTTCAAGATGCCATCTATGTGGCAGGTTGTTTGGTGTACTTCATCCCCAGAGGGGAAGATTTTGGGGTGCCTAGTGGCTGTCCGCGTGCAGAGCGCCTTCGATGTAGATCGCGGTCAGCAGGGTGAACACGTACGCCTGCAGGACCATAATCAACGCTTCCAGCATGTACATGGCGATCGCCCCGCCAAGGACGAGAACCGATGTGCCCTTCAGCAGGAGGTTCTCCTGCGTGACGAGGTACTCGATTCCGGAACCGGCGATCATGACGATGAGGTGGCCGGCCAGCATGGTCGCGAACAGACGGAGGCTGTGCGTGACCGGGCGGACCAGGAAGTTGGAGATAATCTCGATCGGAATCACGATCGGAAGAATGTAGCCCGGGACTCCGGACGGCACGGTGGCCAGCTTGAAGTACTTCAGGCCGTTCTTCTTGATGCCGATGGCGATCCACGTGACGTACACGATTCCGGCCATCACGTAGGCGCCGCCGACATGCGAGAAGGTGGGGAGCTGGATCAACGGAATGGCGCCGTAGATGTTGTTCACCAGGATGAAGAAAAACAGGCTGAACAGCAGCGGGACGTACTTCATGAAGTCTTTGCCGCCGATGATGTCCTTGCCGATGCCGTTGCGGACGAAGCCGTAGGCGGCTTCACCTGCAAACTGCAGCCTGCCGGGGACGAGCTGTCCCTTGCGGGCAGCCATCAGAAAGAATGCGGCGATAATAACGACCGAAAGGATTACCAGCAGCATCTGCTTGGAGAATCCGTCGGCCGCCCCCCACGGCACGATTGCCGGCAGGTGGATTTCTTCAATTCCAGGAGGCGTAAAAGTTCCTGAATCTTGGGCCGGGAGCGCAAGCGCGATCAACGCGTTTCCTCTCTGCAGTGTCCATCATTGGGCGTTGGTAGGGAAAAGGCGGCGTTGAAGCCGGCCTCTCCCCCTGTGAAATTATTTGGCATTACTGATCCTCGTCCTTGGACGGGCCACGTGCAGCATTGTCCCCGCCAGCGGAATTACCCGGGCTGGTGAGGCCGTGCATATGAGAAAGATAGAACCCTCCCGCGGCTCCCAGCAGGGCGCCTGCGAGCACAATCCAGCGGGTTCCCCACAGATTATCCAGACCCCACCCTATCAAACTCCAGACGAGGATTCCGCCAACAATGTAGCTAAAGACGGCGATGCCGGCGTTGTATCCGCCGTCGCGTCCGTTGTCCGAAACGCCGGGGGCTCCGGCGGTGCTTTCAGGGGTGCCGGGCTTGTTCTTCTGTCGGTCTTTGCGGCTAAACATCGGTGCCGCCTTCCGGGGTCTCGGGGTCGTTATAGAGCTGCAGCCGCGCCTTGCTGAAACCATGGATTTCGGCAGCCTGCCACAGGACCACGGTCACGACGGCGCCGGCCAGGAACCAGCGCCCGTTCAGCCACTCGGGACTGCCGATGGCAAACAGCACCACGGCAAAGCCGACGACCTTGATGAAATAGGTGGCCGCGAACAGTCCGATGGCGCCGGAAGAATGGTTCCGGCCGCCAAAGTGTCCGACCAGGAGGCTGATCGCGAAGAAGGCGATCACCAGCACCCCGCCGAAGAGGGAGGACAACGCGGCCGCGGTGCCGTCGAGCAGCAGTGCCGCCAGGCTGGTGAGCAGCAGTGCTCCGCCGCCCACGGCCGAACTGATGGCCAGCAGGTGCAGCCACAAGGATTTTGTGGGACCTGAGACACCAACGGGTCCGGCGCCGGGCGTTCGTCCGGGTTCGGCGTTGGAGGTCATGTGATCCCAATCGTCGAGGTGTTGGCTAGCTGGTCAGATGTCGCGGCGTCAACCCGCCCCTGAATTCTACACGAGATAGAACATGCAGTTGTCCCGTTCGTCACCGGCGCCGCTGCGGCTAGGACGCCGGCACCCGGGTGACCTTCTTCCGCCGCCGGAAATGCCGGATGAGGTCCGGGGACGCCAGGTAGAGCGCCAGCACGGCCAGGCTTCCGGCCACGCAGAGCACCACCACCGGCAGCGGAGCCGTGGCGGCGATGAAGCCAAGGACGATGACGGCGGCCGTGCACACCGAGACGGTGCCGGCCGACTGCAGGTGCGAGAAGCCGACGTCGGTCAGCCGCTGGTAGACGTGCTCACGGTGGGACGCGTACCACCGTTCGCCCGCGTTGATCCGGCGCAGCAAGGTGTATCCGGTGTCGGCCAGGTAGACCAGGATCGGCGACAGGACGTATTCCACGTAGACACCGCTCAGAAACCCTGCCACCGCCAGGGCGGCAACCGAGGCGCCGAGCAGGTAGCTGCCGACGTCGCCCAGGAACACGGAGCCGCGCGACAGGTTCCACGGCAGGAATCCCAGAAAGGCCATGGCCAGCACGGCGCCGCCGGCGGTCAGCCACGGCTGCCCGGACAGCCCTCCGGCCAGTGCATAGGCAGCGCCCGCGAGGATTCCGTGGAAGCTGGAAATACCGTTGATGCCGTCCATGAAGTTGGCAATGTTGATGTAGGCCGCAATGGCCAGCGCGGCCAGCGGCAGCCACCAGAAGGACTGGCCGGTGAGAACCAGCAGGGCTGTGGAACCGGCGGCTCCGATTCCCAGCTGCGCGGCGGCGCGGCCGCGGATGGAGAGACCCCTGAGGTCTTCGATCCAGCCCACTCCCGCGCTCGCGACGATGATCGCAAGGACCACGAGGAACACTGACCGGTCCACCGTGACCGCCCCCAGGAGGACGGCGGCCACGTATCCGACGCCGGTGGCCAGGGAAACGGCCACCCCCATGCCACGAATGGTGGTCCGGTCGTGGGAGGACCTGGCCGACGGAACGTCGACGACGCCCATCTTGACCAGCCACGGCTTGACCGCGAACGGCAGCAGGATGCTCGCGAGCAGGGTGATGCCGGCGGCGAGGAGGACCGGCATCATGACGCCGCCCTGATGCTCTCGCCGGGTTCGTCGGCCTCGTCGTCGGGGATGGACTCGATGTCGAGGCCCTGCTCGGCCTCGCAGCGGGCCAGCCAGACCTCAAGGTCCAGCCCGGCCGGGTCCTGCTCGTGCGCCCGGGTGTGTGAAATCTTCGGATGCAGGGGGCGTTCGTCCAGCTCGCCGGTTCCCACGAGCTCCTCGTGGAGCTTCTCGCCGGGCCGGAGTCCGGTATAGATGATGTCGACCTTCTTGCCGGACATGGCGATCATGCGCTGGGCGACGTCCAGGATCCTGACCGGCTCCCCCATGTCAAGGATCATGACCTCGCCGCCGCGTCCGATCGCGCCGGCCTGGATGACCAGCTGGCAGGCCTCCGGAATCGTCATGAAGAAACGGGTGACCTCGGGATCAGTCACCGTCACCGGACCGCCGACGCGGATCTGCTCCGTGAAGAGCGGCAGCATCGAGCCGCGGCTTCCCATCACGTTTCCGAACCGGACAGAGACGAATTTGCGGCCGGTCTGGCCCGCCATCCAGGCGGCAAGCTTTTCGGCGACGCGCTTGGAGTGGCCGAGCGCCGTCGTTGGGTTGGCCGCCTTGTCGGTGGAGATGTTCACGAAGTGTGAAACGCCGGTGCGTTCGGCCGCGCGCAGCACGTTGAGGGTGCCCAGGACGTTGGTCTTCCAGGCCTCGACCGGGTACTGCTGCAGCAGCGGTGCGTGTTTGAGGGCGGCAGCGTGGAACACTACCTCCGGGCGGCGGTCCTCGAAGATTTCCTGGAGGGCGGCCCCGTCGCGGATGCTGGCCAGCACCGTGTCGCGGCCGGCGAGCAGTCCCCTGCCGGTGATGGAAATCTGGGTGTGCTGCAGCCCTGTTTCGTCGTGGTCAAGCATGATCAGTTCCGCCGGGGAGAACTGGACGATCTGCCGGCACAGCTCCGAGCCGATGGAGCCGCCGGCGCCGGTCACCAGGACGCGCTTGCCCTTGATGTAGCCCGCAATCTCGTCGACCTTGATGTCGACCGGCCGCCGCCCGATCAGGTCCTCGACCGCCACGTCGCGGAAATCGGAGAAACCCTCGGGCGCGCCCCGGCCCAGCATGTCCCGCAGCGGCGGGAGAACCAGGACCCTGACATTCAGTCCGGCGACGGCGTCGGAAATCCGCCGGACGACGGACGCCTCGACGTTGGCGAAGGCCAGCACCAGGACAGTGGCGCGGGTGCGCCGGATGAGGGCCGGCAGGTCGTCGCCGCGGCCCAGGACCTGAACGCCGGAGAGCCGCAGGTGCTTCTTCGTGGGATCGTCGTCGATCAGCCCGACCGGGAAATACGGCGAATCGGCGTCCTGCAACATGCGCGTCAGCAGGGAGTTGCCCAGGAAGCCCGCTCCGTAAATCAGGGTGTTCTGGGCGCCCTCGCCGGGACGGTTCTTGCCCTCGACGTAAAGCCTCTTGGCGTAGCGGGCAGCTCCCATAAAGAGGCAGGCGAACGGGAACGCGATGAGACCGACGCTGCGGCCGATCCCGATGGTTTCATAGAGCACCAGCAGGCTCAGCGTGATGGAGGCGGCCACAATCACCGTGACGAAGACGAGAGCCTTGGCCTCCTGGAAACTGCCGAAGGGATACCTGCCGCGGTACAGTGCCAGCCCATAGCCGGCCGCGGCCTGCACCACGATGGCGATGGCCATGATGATGATGGCGCTGACAAGCTGCTCTTCCCGGAGGCCCATCTCGTAGCGCAGCAGCAGGGCCAGGATGATCGCCACGACCCACGACATCGAGTCGAGGAAAAGCTGGATCCAGATCCAGAGCGGAGGCTTCTTCTCGTCCGGTGCTGCGGCGGGTTCGCGCGCTTCAGATTTCGTAGTCAACAGAGATTGCAACCGACTTCCACTACCACGGCGGCCATGCGCCTGTTTCAAAAATTACCCGCCGTGCAACTGTCGGACAGCACCCGGGTCTCCCACGATACTAATCGCTATCGGGCTGGAAGCCCGGGTCCGTGCCGGTCTCGCGGGGCGGGTCCACCCGGATCCGTGCCGGTGTCAGGCCTGATTCCGGGCCGCCCCGGAGGTGACCGGCGGCATCGGCTGCCAGCTGCGGTCGGCGAGGATGCCGCGCGATTCGCGCCATCCCTGCCACAGTGCCCCGGCCCCCTTGATCCTGCGTTCAACCAGCACCAGGCGCACGATTTCCTTCAGGTAGGTCAGGGCCGTCCCGGCCCCGAACCCGAGCCGGTGGTACTTGCCGTGGGCGCGCAGGTACTGCGCCACGTGGCCCCTGTTCCGCATCACGTAGCGGCGGCTCAGGTCGGAGGAATCGTTGAGGTGGCGCACGCCCAGGTCCACCTGGCGCTGGGCCCGGACCTTCTTGATCACAAAGGCGTTCACGTAGACCACCTGGGTCTCCTGCGCTGCCAGCCAGCCGTAGATAAGGTCGTCCCACGTGATGAAGAACCGCGGGTCGGGCAGCCCGATGGTCCGGGCCAGCGAGGCCTTGATCAGCATGCCCTCGAAATTTCCGACGTTGGTGGGGAACACCTCGGACGTGCGGAACACGTCGCCCCGGACGGGCAGGAAGACGCCGAGCGCCTCGACAAAATGGTGCTGCCAGAAGAACGGCTTGCCGGCGGCGTCGTAGCGGCGGCCGATCATGCAGGAGTAGTCCGGCGTGAACTTGTCGAGCGCCTCGACCGCCCCCGGGAGCACCTCGACGTCGTCGTCCATGAGCCACAGCCACTCGGCGCCGGCGCCGAGGGCAAGGTCAACGCCGCGGGAGAAGCCGCCGGAGCCGCCTACATTCTCGGACAGCCGTTCGTACTGGATGGGCAGCCCGCCGGCGGCCATGGCGCGGGAGACGACGTCGGCGGTGTGGTCTGTGCTGGCGTTGTCCACCACCACGATCCGGTCCGGCCGGGTGGTCAGGCGGCTGAAGGACTCGAGCAGATTCTGCAGGAAGTCGGCACGGTTGTACGTGACGACGACGGCAAACAGGTTTTTCACATCCGGCCTAGCGGTTGGTCGACATGAGCCGGGCGGGTGAGCCGAAGCCCTTTCCGCGGAAGCCGGTGGAATAGGCCCCGAACCAGTGCGCGAGGCCCTTGAGGTCCCCGGTCTTCAGGAAGTAGTACGGGAAGCCGACGATGTCCGCGCCAAACCAGCGCAGGTTCCGGTATTTCCGGGTGAGGTAGCCGCGGTTGCGGAAGTAGCAGTACCGCTTGAAGTCTCCCTCGGGGATGACCGGGGTGATGAAGCCGCCGAAGACCGGTTTCATCTCGGTCCAGGTGGCGGGGTGCTGGACGGCGACCGTGGCCAGGGTGCCGTATTTGAGGCCGGCCTTCTTGACCCGCGACAGGAAATCGACTTCATCGCCGCGGATGAAGAACTTCACGTCGGGGATTCCGATCTTGTAGAAGACCTCCGTGCGGATGAGGGCGCCGTTGAAGAAGTGCACCATGTCCGGGAGGTATCCCATCGGCGCCAGCCGGGAGCGGTCGTTGGTCAGCAGTCCGTTGATGCGGAAGTTGAACGAAAGCCGGTTGGGGTCGGCCGTGGCGGCGACGAGCGGGCTCACGATGTCGAGCTGGTGCTCCTCCGCGGTCTTGAGCAGTTCGGCGAGGCAGCTGGCGTCCTCGGGGTGGCCGTCGTCGTCCATCATCCAGATCCACTCCGCGCCGCTGGCCATGGCGGCCAGGATCGCGTAGGCGAATCCCCCGGCGCCGCCGAGGTTCGCCTCGGAGCGCAGGTAGTTGATGTTGTCCCCGCCGGAGTTGACCACCTCCGTCGCCGGAACGGTACCCGAGTCCACGAGCGCGATCGAGTGGATGGGGGCGGTCTGTTCGGCCAGGCCCTTGAGGAGGAGGGCGAGTTCCTCGTGGCGGTCAAAGGTTACTGCCGCGACGGCGACTTTGGGCTGCATGTCAGTTCCTCGGGATATCGTCGACGGCGGGTGTTTCGGGGGTTGCGGATTCTTCGGGCACTGAGGCGGTCTCGGCGGCGGCAGGCTCCTCGCCTACGCCCAGCACGCCGGGGACAACCTCGCGGAGCCGTTCCAGGCTGATGGCGCCTTGGCGGACCACCCGCAGCGGCACGGCGGTGCCGTCAACGATGGTCGACGGCAGCGCATCGGCACCCTCGGCCGGGCGGGGCCCGCCTTCGAGGTAGACCTCCACCGACTCGGCGAGCTGGGCTTCGGCGTCGGCCGCAGTCTGTGCCGCCGGCTGGCCCGTGCGGTTCGCCGAGGAGACGGCCAGCGGCCCGGTCAGAGTGAGCAGGTCCTGCGCGATGTCGTCGGCCGGGATCCGCAGGGCGACGGTGCCCTTGGTTTCGCCGAGATCCCAGTCGAGGGACGGCTGGGCATGCAGGATCAGCGTCAGTCCGCCGGGCCAGAACGCCTCGGCCAGGCGGCGGGCCTCGGCCGGGACATCGGTGGCGAGGCCGTCGAGGGCATTGAGCCTGGGAATGAGGACGGGCGGCGGCATCTTGCGGCTGCGGCCTTTCGACGCCAGCAACAAGGTCACGGCGAGGGGGGAGAACGCGTCGGCGGCGATCCCGTACACGGTGTCCGTCGGGAAGACCACACACTTGTGCTCCCTGATGGCCCGCTGGGCATGTTCGAGTCCTGCAGCGCGTTGCTCGGCTGCCGTGCAATCGTAGCTGGTCGTCACTGGCCTATTCTTTCATCACGTCGGGTAGTGCCCGGGCCGCCGTCAGGCAGCCGGGCCGGCGAGGACAGCGCTGGTGGCCCGGTCCTTGCCGTTGAGGTCGCGGTGGGTGGTTACGCTGGTCCACAGCCCGGACCGCTGCAGCATTTGCGCGATCCATTCGGCCTGGACTTCGGCATGCTCCATCACAAAGTAGCCGCCGGGGACCAGCAGCCGGGCCGCGGAGGCCGCCGCCGCCGTCGGAAGCTCCATGCCGTCCGCTCCCCCGCCGTACAGCGCCTCCGGCGGGTCGTGCAACGCCACTTCGGGTTCGTTGGGGACCGCTTCGGCGGGGATGTAGGGGGGATTGGAGACAACGACGTCGAACGTTCCGTTGTGCGCCGGCAGGGCATCGCGCAGGTCGCCGCGGATGAGGTGGACGCCGAGGGGCAGCAGGTTTTTGGCGGCCCAGGCGTGCGCAAACTCGCTGAACTCGACGGCGTGGACCTCCGCGCCGGGGACCTCGTGGGCGATCGACCCGGCGATGGCGCCGGATCCGGTGCCCAAATCCACGATTTTGGGATGGGCCATGCCCTGCGGCCGGCCTGTGTCTTTGAGCCAGTCCAGCACGAGCTGCACCACGGATTCCGTTTCCGGCCGGGGAATGAAGACCCCGGGTCCCACTGCGAGTTCAAGGTAGCGGAAGTGCGCGACGCCGGTGATGTGCTGCAGCGGAATGCGCCGGGCCCGCTCGGCAACGAGCTCCTGGTAGCCCTCCGGCGCCGGGGTGTCCCCCAACATGAGGGCGCGCAGCCGGCCAAGCCCGACGCCGAGCAGATGCTCGGCGAGGAGTTCGGCGTCGACCTTCGGACTCGGCACGCCGGCGGCGGCCAGGGTGGCGGTGGCCTCGCGGACCGCGGCCGCGAGGCTCTGCCCGTTTCCTTCTGTCATCAAGACGGCGCCGTGCTAGTCGCCGATGGCGTCGAGGCGGGCCTGTTCGTCCATCTCAATGGCCGACTGGATGACCGGTTCCAGATCGCCGTTCATGACCTGGTCCAGGTTGTAGGCCTTGTAGCCGGTTCGGTGGTCGGCGATCCGGTTTTCCGGGTAGTTGTAGGTACGGATGCGCTCGGAGCGGTCCATGGTGCGGATCTGCGACTTGCGCTGGGCCGAGTTTTCGGCGTCGATCTGCTCCTGCTGGTGCGCCAGGATGCGGGCGCGGAGGACGCGCATGCCGGCTTCGCGGTTCTGCAGCTGCGACTTCTCGTTCTGCATGGCCACCACGATTCCGGTGGGGAGGTGGGTGATCCGGACGGCGGAGTCGGTGGTGTTCACGGACTGGCCGCCGGGGCCGGAGGAACGGTAGACGTCGATCTTCAGGTCGTTCTGGTTGATCTCGAGCTCTTCGGGCTCGTCAACTTCCGGGAGCACCAGCACGCCGGCAGCCGACGTGTGGATGCGGCCCTGGGACTCCGTGACGGGAACGCGCTGCACACGGTGCACGCCGCCCTCGAACTTAAGCCGCGCATAGACGCCCTCGGCCGGATCGTTCGAGTTGCCCTTGATGGCCACCTGGACATCCTTGTAGCCGCCCAGGTCCGATTCGTTGGCAGAAATCATCTCAGTCTTCCAGCCGCGGGATTCCGCGTACCGGGTGTACATCCGCAGCAGGTCAGCCGCGAACAGGGCAGCCTCGTCGCCGCCTTCACCGCCCTTGACCTCAAGGATCACGTTGCG
>DATIUQ010000224.1:0-25261 GCA_035466775.1 Arthrobacter sp. | reverse complement strand
GAAGTGATAGCGTCTAGCGGTTGATCCCCGCGCGGGGGTCACGGCACACCGAGTTACATCAAGGCACACGGAGGACCCCATGCTCAAAGGATTCAAGGACTTTATCCTGCGCGGCAACGTGATCGAACTGTCCATCGCCGTCGTGGTCGGCACCGCATTCACCGCCCTGGTCAGCGCGTTTACCTCAAACATCGTGAACCCCATCATCGCTGCCGCCGGCGGGGTCGAAACCGACGGCCTGGGCTTCAGGATCTGGCCGGGCAACGACAAGACCTTCGTCAACATCGGCGCTGTGATCACCGCGTTTGTCACCTTCCTGATCACGGCCGCCGTCGTCTATTTCATCTTCGTGGCGCCGATGAACCGGATCAACCACATGGTCAAGAAGCGCCTCGCCACCGCGGAGCCGGACGAGAAGCCGCTGCCGGCCGACACGGCCCTGCTGGCCGAGATCCGTGACCTGCTCTCCGAGATCGCCGGCCCCGAGCACGGCCGAACGGGCGACCATACCGGCCCGGAGCTCGCGGCGGACCGCGTTGTCGGGGCCGCCGGTGACCGCAGCCGCTAGGCCGGACGAAATCGTCACGGGCCGGCAATAGGGCCGTAACAGCGGGCGGACATCATGGAATCCATGAAGCCCTCAGCCCGTGGCAGGAAACACAGCAGAACACCGGCCCCGGCCGCCTCCGAGCTGAGCTGCGAAGTCTGCGGCCAGATGCCCGAACCCACCAAGACCCGGCTGACCCTGGCCAACATCGCCGTGATGCTGCCCATCGAGCTCCTGGTGCACGCGGCGGTGGTGGGAACGCACCTGCCCTACGTGGCCAAGGTCCTCGTCCTGACGCTGACCGCCACCATCCTGGTCATCTGGGTGGCGGAACCCTCCGCGACGCGGATGCTGCGGACCTGGCTGCACGCCCCCGCGTTGCGGCACCGCAGCCGGCTCGGCGACGCGCCGGCCCTGTGGCGGGCCCGCACCGTGCTGAAGGACCGGCCCGGTTCGCTGCAGAAACTCACGCAGTCGCTGGCCCGGCTGGACACCAACATCCTCAGCATCCATGTCCACCCGGTCCACGGCGGCGTGTTGGACGAGTTTGTGCTGTCCGCGCCCGGCGGCCTGCGCGAAAGTGAACTGCTCAAGGCCCTGCGCGACGGCGGCGGAAGCGACCCGCATGTCTGGCCCACCACGGCGCTGGCCATGGCCGACGGCCAGACCGGGGCGCTGAGCCTCGCGGCCAGGATCGCGGCCAACCCGGAGGAGCTGCCGCTTGCGGTGGCTGAACTGCTGCACGCCCGGATCGAGGCCGGGCCGGATACGGACACCGTGGCGAAGGCAATGAACGTGGCCCCGCAGACCGCAGCGGGGAAAGGGGGCGCCGTGCTGCCAACGGACGGGAGTGTGCTGCGGATCCCGACTGCCTGGCACGGTCCGATCACGTTCAGCCGACCCGGCGAGCCGTTTACGCCGGCGGAATCCGCCCGGGCCCACCGGCTGGCTGAACTCGCGGAGATCCTCGCGCACCGCCCCGTTTCCGGGCCGTGACGCCGGAAAAGTTCCCGGGGTTTCGGCGTCCCGGGCGTTTCGGCGTCCGGCCAGTCAGTCCCGACTGTCGCCCGTAGCCGGCTGCCGGGTGCTGGTGTCGCGTTCCCACTCCCCCGCGCGCCGGCTGCCCGGGCGGCCAGCCAGGGCAAATGACACGTACACCACGGCATGGGCGGCGGACAGGGGACCGCGGATTGAGCGGGCCACCTCGGACAGCGTGCGGCCGGCCGTGCTGTGCCCGCCGCCCTGCCCGCCGTTCTGCTGGGCGTTGCCGCGATAGACGCGGTGCAGCACGGCCAACTGGTCCTTGGGCGTCCGGGGCGGGTGGACCACCACGGGCTCCACGTCCAGGACGGCCTTTTCCCCGGGTTCGAAGAGACGGTCCACGAACAGGTCATCCGCCGTCAGACCGGGGAACTGCTGGAAACGCTGCCGCCCCTCCCGGGAGAGGCCATATACGCCGGCACCCCAGAGACCACTGCGCGCGGACGGAAGGCGTACTTTGGTCCGGTAGTACGAGCGGATCAGCGGGTGGGCGCCCTGCAGGTCGAAACGGGCCGCCGGGCGCGCGGCCAGTACGCGGCCGGGGCTGAGGGCAGCAAAGACGGCGCGCACCGCGCCCGGACTGATCTGCACATCCGCGTCAAGGTAGAGCCGCGGCCACTGTGAGGCGGCGGCGTCCCCGGCATTGAGCGCGGCAGCCTTGGACGACTGCCCCAGGTCCAGCACGGTGACGCCGTCGAATCCCCGCGCGATTGCGGCGGTGCTGTCGGTGCAGCCGTTGCAGGCCACGATGACCTCCAGCTGCCCGGTGGCGGCCAGTGGCGCCAGCGGCTCGAGCGTCCGCGCGATGACGGCGGCTTCGTTGTGCGCGGGGATAATGACCGAACCCCGCGGGAAAAGGCCGTTGGCAGCGCTGTCCGCTGCGTCCCAGCTCGGGCCGGGCAAGGCAGTCCAGCTCCCCTCATCGAGCACCGCGCCCAGCACACCCCTGCGCCCCGGTTTCCAGCAGCGCAAGAGCTCGGCGAGGGCAACGGCCCCTCGGAACACCGTGGCGTACGCCGGGGAATGGTATTTGCGGATGTAGCGGATCCGGTTTACGGCCATCAGGGCGTTCAGCCCGGGCGACGCGCCGGAGCCGCCGCCCTCATGGGTCACGGTGGCGGAAGGTTCGTACCAGACCGTTCCGCCGCAGTTCCGCAGCCGACGGAAGAAGTCTGTCTCCTCCGAATAGAGGAAGAAGGACTCGTCCCAGGCCACCGCATCGGCCAACCGGCGGTTGACCATGAGCGCGGCGCCGCTGGCCCAGTCGACGGTGTGCGCGTGGGCGTAGCTTTCCGGGTGGAAATCGGTCGAGGCGAGCCATCCGGGGCGGCCGGACACCCTCCGCCCCACGAGGGCGTCGCCAAGGGCGCGGCTGATGCCCGGTTCGCGGTGCAGTGTGGGGCTGGTGGCCTCGTCGGCGGCCAGGATCCTGGGTACCACAGCGCCGGCGTTCGAGCTGCGCATGCGCTGCAGCATCGCCTTCAGGCAGCCGCGCGCCACCGTGAGGTCCGGGTTGAGGACCACAATGGCCTCGGCGCCGCCGGCATTGCGCAGGGCGGCGTTGATGCCGGCGGCGTACCCGAGGTTGCCGCCGGTTGCGAAGGCGATAACATCCGGGTGCCTGTCGCGGACGATCTCCAGGGTGCCGTCCCGGGAGGAGTTGTCGGCCAGCAGCACCCGCAGGGTCAGGTCGGCCGTCTCCGCCCGGAGTCCGCGCAGCAAGCCATCAATGTCGCCGGCGTTGTTATAGGTGACGACGACGACGGCGGCATCCGCCAGGCCGGCCGGTCCGGTGAACCGCCCGGGGGTCCGGGGTGCGGGGGCGAGCCCGGACGCTGGTTCCGGCAGGTCCTGCGGCACGGTGCAGGACCCGGTTCTGAGCCGCAGATAGGCGGGCGGTCCGGCCAGGAGGTACCGGCCGGCGAGCCGTCTCGGCTCAAGGGCCAGGCGGTAGCCCCATTCGAGGCCGCGCCGGCTGGCCCACTCGGGGGCGCGGTGCACCCGGCCGGCCAGGAAGTCCACGGCCGCGCCGAAAGCCAGCAGGACCCCGGCTCCGGTGAGGGCGGCATAACGGTCTATCCACAGTTCCTGGCGTGGTTTTCCCAGGCCCACGAAGAGGATCTGGGCGCCGGAGTCTTCGATTTGGCCGGCAATCCTTTCAGAGTCGGGGACCGATTCCAGTTCGCTGCGGGCCGGGGACCACATCCCAGCGACCTGGAGCCTCGGGCGTTCCCTGGAGAGTTTCCCTGCCAGCAGGCGCTGGTTATCTTCCGTGCCGCCCAGGAAGCCAACTTTCAGGCCGAGTGCCTCGGCCCGGGCCAGGAGCGGGGAGGCCAGGTCGCTGCCGGCCAAACGGGGCCAGCGGCGTCCGGTCAGGCGCTGCGACTGGGACACCAACGGTGCGCCGTCGACCAGGTAGACCCAGTCCACGACGCTGCCGGGATCGGCATGCAGGGTTCCTGACCAGCGGCCCCCCGTGCCGAAGTGGTTGAGGTGGTCGAGGTTGACCGAGGCCACGGCCAGTGGCCGGGGGCCGCGGTTTGCGGCGCGCCGCAGAATAAGGTCCAGTGCGGGCCCGGAATCCATCAGGTCCACGGGCGTTCCGCCCAGGACCACTTTGCTGCCGGCCGGTTGCTCCATGACTTCCCCCTCAGCCCGCCGCGGCGGGTGCCAGTTGACCGTTGCTTTCGACATACCGGCGGCCCGTGGCGGGACACAGCCACCGGCCCGCGTCGTCCTGTTTCAGCGGGTGCCCCGCCTCGCCGACCCAGCCCGCCTGCCGGGCGGGAACGCCGACCACCACGGCATAGTCCGGTACGTCCCGCGTGACAACCGCCCCGGCGGCCACTGTTGCCCATGCGCCGATGGACACGGGGGCAACGCAGACGGCGCGGGCGCCGATCGACGCGCCCTTGCCGACAGTGACGCCCACGGCGTCCCAGTCCTCGGAGCCTTTCAGCGTTCCGTCGGGTGTCACCGCCCGGGGATGCAGGTCGTTGGTGAGCACCGCCGCGGGGCCGACGAAGACTCCGTCGGCGAGGCGCGCCGGTTCGTAGACCAGCGCGTAATTCTGCAGCTTGCAGTTCGAGCCGATCACGACCCCCGGACCCACGTAGGCGCCGCGGCCGATGTTGCAGTTGCTGCCCACCGTGGCGTCCTCGCGGATCTGCGCGAGGTGCCAGACTCGTGTTCCGTCTCCAATGACGGCGGCGTCGGCTATGTCTGCGGTTTCGGCGATGGTTCGCATGGGACTTCTCCTTATTAAGGGCTCCGTCGCGGGATCTGTCTCAGGTTTTGAGGCGGGGTGCGGCGTTGTTTCGCGGGCCGGGTGTGTCCGGATGATCCGGATTGCCGCCGCCCCCAGCAGTGCGCCCAGCGAGTTGTTCATAACGTCCCCGAGGGTGGCCTGACGCTGGCTTAAGGCCAGGTACTGCACGGTTTCGATCGCAGCCGAGGTCAGCGCGCCGCCGACCACCGCCAGCCACCAGCGGCGGACCGGCAGGAGCAGGGCGACGATCACGCCGAAAGGAACAAAGAGGAGGACGTTGGCCGCCCCCTCGACGTGCATGTACGTGATGCCGGCCGTCAGCGGGTGGCCCCGCACCGCCTCGATGACATCCCGCAGGAGCCCCGCCAGGGGGCGGTCCACCGGCGTCGGCCAGACGCCGACGAACGCCAGGCCGGCCAGGTACAGGGCCAGGGCGGTGAGGAGCAGCCCCCTTCGTGCCTTCGGGTTCATCGGCTGGCCTTCATTCCCGGGCCGCCTGGAATCCGGGTTTCACGGCCGGCCCAGGGCGGCCCGCAGCTGGTCCGCAACGTACTGCTGCTGCGCTTCGCTGATGTGCGGAAAAATCGGCAGCGACAAGATCTCGCCCGCGGCCTGCTCTGCGACAGGGAAGGCTCCGGGGCCGAACCCCAGTCCCCGGTAGGCGCCGCTGAGATGCACCGGAACCGGGTAGTGGATGCCGGCGCCGATGCCGGCGCCGTTCAAGGCCGCAAGCACACGGTCCCGTTCCGTGACCCGGATGACGTACAAATGCCAGACGTCGACGTTTCCCTCGGCGCTGCGGGGAAGGACGACGCCGGGCAGGTCCGCCAGCAGTTCCTGGTAGCGGTCCGCGGCCTGCCGCCGTCGTTCGTTCCAGCCGGCCAGCCTGCGCAGCTTGGCGTTGAGCACCACCGCTTGGATGGTGTCGAGGCGCGAGTTCATGCCGACGGCGTCGTGCTGGTACTTCCGTTCGCTGCCGTGGGCGCCCAGCATCCGCACCCGGGCCGCAATGTCCTCGTCGTCCGTCACCACCGCTCCGGCGTCCCCGGCGGCACCGAGGTTTTTGCCCGGGTAGAAGCTCGTGCCGGCGGCGCGTCCCAGCGTGCCGGCGAAGCGGCCGCGGCGCGTGGCGCCTTGGGACTGGGCGGCATCTTCGACAATGACGGCTCCGCAGGATGCCGCAATCGGCGCCAGCTGCTCGACGAAAGCCGTTTGCCCGAACAGGTGGACGGGGATGATGGCCTGGGTCCGGGGGGTCACAGCCGCAGCCACCCGGCCGGGATCGATCAGGAGGTGCTCCGGGTCGACGTCGACGGGCACCGGCACCGCACCGATCCGGCTCACAGCCTCGGCGGTTGCGATGAAGGTGTTGGCGGGGAGGATGACCTCCCCGCCAGCTGTGACCCCGGAGGCGCGCAGTGCCAGTTCCAGGGCATCGGTTCCGTTGGCCACCCCCACGCAGTTCCCTGCGCCCAGAAACCGGGCGTAGGACTGTTCGAATTCGGCCACGGCAGGGCCTGAGATGAATGAGGCCTGCGTGAAAACGTCCTTCAGCCCCGCCTCGACTTCATCCGCAATCTCGTCCTGCTGGGCGCCGAGGTCGACCATCGGCACGGTGACCGTGCCACCCGGGGGCCGGGTCATCGCGCACCGCCGGCAGCGGCCGTTGCGGGTTCGAGCACCCGTGCCGGGACCCCGGCCCAGGTCTCGCCGTCGGGCACGTCGGCCAGGACGGCGGCTCCCATGCCGATCCTGCTTCCGGCCCCCACGCTGGTGCCTTCCCGCACAGACGTGTTCATGCCCAGATACGCGGCGCGCCCGATCCTGACGCCGCCGCCCAGCGACACGCCGGCGGCGAGGGTGGCGAAGTCCTCCAGGACGTCGTCATGGGTCACCGTCACACCGGGCATCATCACAACATGGCTCCCTACCGTGATCCCGGTGGTCAGCGTGACATTGCCCAGCAGGATGCTCCCGGGACCGATCTCGCAGCAGGACGGAACCCGGACCGAAGGTTCGACCACCGTCGCGAAGCGGTAGCTCGGAAAACCCAGGCCGGCCAGTCTGGCGACCACCCGTTCGCGGCCCTTCCCGGCACCGATGCAGACGACCACGCGGGCCTCCGGGTAGCGCAGGGCGTAGCTGGCGGGACCAAGGATCGGGGCGCCGTCCAGGGTTGACCCCGCCCGGGATTCGTCGTCGTCGAGGACGCCGACGACGTCGAATTGGCCGTTTTCGCGCACACAGGCCAGCACTTCGCGGGCCAGGCCGCTGGCGCCGATCAGCAGCAGCTCAGTCATCAGATACCCCCGCAGCCTTCAGAATCGATTGGATGACCCGGGACTGCTCGTCCTGGGTCAGCTGGTGGTAGACGGGAAGGATCACGGTGTGGTCCGTGAGCCGCTCCGTCACGGACAGGTCCGCCCTGCCGGTGTCCCGACCGGCGTAGGCGGGTTGCCGGTGTGCGGCCATGATGCCGCGCCGGGCCGAGATCCCGTCCAGCGCGAGCCGTTCCAGCAGTTCCTCGCGCCCGAGGGCGAATTCCGGCTGGACTTCGACCCAGAAGGACTGGAAGTTGCTGGTGCCGTAGAGCGGGTCCTCGCTGAAGCGCAGGCCCTGCACCCCGGCGAGTGCCTTCCGGTAGGCGGCGGCGATTGCCCGGCGTCGGGAGACCGCTTCCGCCAGCCGGTTCAGTTGCACGAGCCCGACGGCGGCCTGCATGTCCGTCATCCGGTAGTTGAAGCCGATCTCCCCGTACTCCTCCGCCGGGGCCAGGACCGCGGCGTGCCGGTCGTTCGCCGAGACGCTCATGGCGTGTTCGCGGAGCTTCCGGGCACGGTCCGCCCAGGCGGCGTTGCGGGTCGTCAGCATCCCGCCTTCCCCGGTGGTGAGGATTTTGCGCGGGTGGAATGACCAGGCCGCGAGCTCGGCGCCCGCTCCGACCGGCCGGCCCCGGTAGGTCGAGCCCGCGGCGCAGGCCGCGTCCTCGATGACGGTGATGCCCAGTCCGTCGCAGAGCGCCCGGATGGGGTCCAGGTCCAC
The DNA here is from genome assembly GCA_035466775.1 of Arthrobacter sp. Lineage (GTDB taxonomy): Bacteria > Actinomycetota > Actinomycetes > Actinomycetales > Micrococcaceae > Arthrobacter. The sequence continues at coordinate 17,363 of DATIUQ010000224.1, read as the reverse complement.
CGGCATGCCGCCCTGGTCCACCACGATGACGGCGCGCGTGGCCGGCGTCAGGGCGGCGGCGAGTGTCCGCACTGACACGTTCCCGGAGTCCGCCTCGACGTCGGCGAAGACCGGCCGGGCACCCACATAGGTGACGGCGTTGGCGGTGGCGATGAAGGAGAGGGAGGGCACCACCACGTCGTCCCGGGGTCCGATGCCCGCCACTTTCAGGGCCAGGTGCAGGGCCGTGGTGCAGTTGGAGACCGCGACGGCATGGCTGGCCTGCTGCACAGTGGAGAAGGCGTCCTCGAAGCGCGCGACGCGGGGTCCTTGCGCCACCCAGCCGGAGGCGATCACTTCGGCCACCGCCTCGGCTTCCTCCGGCCCGAGCCACGGCTTCATTACGTTGATCCGGCTCAGCGCCTGGTCCTGGTTGACCGTCACAGAGCACCGCCGACCCTGGCGTCCGCGATTTCAGCGCGCAGCGGCCGCCACCAGTCCACGAGTTCGCGCAGGCCTTCCTCGAGTCCGGTTTCGGCACTGAAGCCAAGGTCGCGCCGGGCCGCGGCGGTATCCGCCTGGCGCCTGACGACGCCGTTGACGGCCCGCTCCGGGCCGTGCTCCACCGGCAGGTCCGAATCCATGGCCCGCAGGAGCGCCCTGGCCAGTTCCAGCAGGCTGGTCTCTGCACCGCTGGCGACGTTGTACACGCCCTCGTCCACACTGCTGCCCGCGGCCAGGACATTGGCCCGGGCCACGTCCCTGGTGTGCACGAAATCCATGGTCTGCTGCCCGTCGCCCAGGATCAGCGGCGGCAACCCGTCCTCGATGCGTTCCATCCAGCGCACCAGCACCTCGGTGTAGAGGCCATGGACGTCCATCCGCGGCCCGTACACGTTGAAGTACCGCAACAGCACGTAGTCCAGGCCGGTCATGGTCCGGAAGCTGCGGGCCATGGCTTCGTTGAACGACTTGGCCGCGCCGTAGAACGTGTCGTTGTTGTAGTGGTGATGGAGTTCCGGCGTCGGAAACGTCTCCGCCATGCCATAGACCGAGGCACTGGAGGCCGCCACGAGTTTGCCGACCCGATGGGCCGCCGCGGCTTCGAGCACGTTGAAGGTTCCGTCCACCAGCACCTCGAGGGCGAGCCGGGGTTCTTCGGCACACTGGGTGATCCGGATCGCCGCCTGGTGGAAGACGATGTCCTTGCCCCGGCTCAGGTCATGGACCAGGTCCCGGTCGCGGAGGTCCCCTTCGACGAGTTCGACCCGCCCGCTGGCGACCGCCGGATCGAGGTTGGCGCGCCGGCCACGGACCAGGTTGTCGAGCACGTCGACCCTGCCGGCGCCGGCGTCGAGCAGGTGGTCCACGACCGTGGAGCCGATGGTCCCCGCCCCGCCCGTTACCAGGACTTGCGCTCCCTGCAGGATGCTCATCGGCTTGGCTCCAGCTGGGGCTCATTTCCGACGACGATGCTGGCTTTCCCGTCCGCGCTGAGGCTGTCGCTGACGGCCTCCAGCACGGACAGCACGCGGAGGCCGGAGGCTCCGCTGGTCCGGGCGGGCCGCTGCTGCCAGATGCTGTTGGCGAACTCGGCCACCATCGCGCCAAGCGCCTCGTGTTCGGGCAGCGCCGGCGACCACGTGTCACCCAGTCGGTAGGAAATGGCGGAGATCTTCCGGTCCGCCGCCGACGGCGACTGCCGTTCAAGGCTGACCCCGCGGTCGTAGACGCTGAGCCGCTGCTGCGGATTCAGGTCATCCCAGACCAGGGTCCGCCGGGAGCCGCCCACCACGAGCTGCCGGATCTTGGTTGGGCTCAGCCAGTTGACGTGGACGTGGGCCATGGCGTCGTTGGCGAGGGCAAACGTCAGGTGCCCGACGCAGGCCTGGCCCGTTCCCAGGGGATCTGCCCCGTGCGCCGTCACCTCCACCGGCCGCAGCCCGTCGGGAAGAATGAAGTCGAGAATGGACAGATCATGCGGGGCGAGATCCCAAAAGACGTCCACGTCCGGCTGCACGAGTCCCAGGTTGATCCTGACGGAGTCGATGAACAGGATGTCGCCGAGGGACCCGTCGGCGATCAGCTCCCGGATCTTGAGCACGGCCGGGGTGTAGCAGTAGGTGTGGTCCGCCATCAGGACCAGGCCACGTCCCTCCGCTTCCTCGACCATCTCCAGCCCCTTGGTCCGGCTGTCCGCGAGGGGCTTCTCGACCAGCACATGCTTCCCCGCCTTCAGTGCCGTCAGGGCGATGCCATGGTGCGTGTGGGCCGGCGTCGCAATCGCAACGGCGTCGACGTCGGCCATGTCCAGCAGTTCATCGATGGACCTGAAGACGGGAATCCCGCCTTGGGCGGCGGCGAGCTTGGCGGCCCTTCGCTGGTCCAGGTCCACGATTCCGGCCAACTCCCACTCGGGGCTTGCCGCGAAGTTCCTGGCGAGGTTGGGTCCCCAGTAGCCGGCGCCGATGACGGCCACCCTGAGCGGCCTGGTGGGTGCGACCTGGTCCCGGCCGCGGGAGTACCCCGAACGTGTTTCAGTCATTTTGTATCCTTACTCAGTCAGTACGCGCCCGCGGGCGCGAACATAGCCCTGAAGGTGCGCCACATGATGATGACGTCGCCCATGATCGACCAGTTTTCGACGTAATAGAGGTCCAGGCGCACGGCCTCATCCCACGGCAGGTCCGACCGGCCGTTGACCTGCCACAGCCCGGTGATTCCCGGTTTGATCAGCAGCCGGCGGTGTGTGTGGCGCTCGTAGCCGCCCACCTCCCGCTGCAGCGGCGGGCGGGGTCCGACCAAGCTCATTTCGCCGGTCAGGACGTTCCAGAACTGCGGCAGTTCGTCCAGCGAGTAGCGGCGCATCCAGCGTCCGCATTTCGTGACCCGGGGATCGTTGTGCATCTTGAACAGCACACCAGCGCCCTCGTTCTGCGCCCCCAGCCCGGCCAGCGCAGCTTCGGCGTTGACCACCATGGACCGGAATTTGAGCATCCGGAAAGGATTTCCGGCTTTTCCGACGCGCTCCTGCCTGAACAGGACCGGCCCCGGGCTGTCGTGTTTGACGATGAGCGCCAGGGTAAGAAGCACCGGCGAAAGCAGCACCAGCGCCGTCGCGGCCACTGCAATGTCCAGCAGCCGCTTGCAGGCATGCTTGGCGCCGTTGTAGCGCGGCACATCCACGTGCATCAGCGGCAGCCCTTCCACCGGACGCCAGTGGATCCGGGGACCGGTGACGTTGGTCAGGGACGAGGCCAGCACAAGCTCCGCCTGATGCTCTTCCAGCCCCCAGCCCAGTTCGCGGATGTATTGGTTGCCGCCGGGCACCGGACCGGCCACGATGACCGCCTCCGCCCCGCAGCGGCCAACCGTCCGGACGACGTCATCGGTGGAGGAGAGGACGGGCACCCTTCGTCCGTCGACGTCCAACGTCGTCCCCCGCCGCCCACCGGGCATCGACACACCGAGGATTTCGTAGACGGCGCCGGTGTTGCGGGCGATCCGTTTGAGCACGTACCGCACATCCTCGGCCTGGCCAATCACAATCGCCTTGACGAGGAACTGCCCCTGGGCCTGCCGTGCGTTGTACCAGCGGCGGGCAATCCAACGGCTGCCCGGCAGGAGAATGAGACCGAGCGGAAGCGACACAAGGTAAAACGCCGAAGCCGGCTGGATGCGGAAGGCCACCAGCAGGACGGCGAGCAGCCCGAAGACTGCACCGCTGGCGGCTGCCACCCGCTTGTATTCGCTGCTTCCCGCACCCAGGATCTGCGGGTCCCGGGTGCGGTAGAGGCTCAGGGCGGCAACCCACATCACACCAAGGACAGCCGCGATGAGGGCCCCGTTGACGTCTGCGATCGTTCCTGCCAAGGGGTGGCCGCCCTCGAAGGGGACGAGGAATCCAGCCATGACCGAGACGATGACCAGAAGGGAGTCCGTGCCGCGCAGCAGCCGGCGTAGGAACCGCACCCATTCCCGTCCCGAGAGCCTCGCCCGAGTGGACTGCGCAGTGGCGGGTGCGCCTGCCGGCGCGCCGGGAGCGGCCGCAGGGCGTCGTGGGGCGGAGGGCAGCCGTTGAGGCGCCAGCGTGGTGGTGCCGCTGTGGGCGGCGAGGGGGGTGCGAATGGCGTGCGATGCGTAAGCGAAGTCGGCCGCGGTGCCCCCGGCGCCGTGGAGGGCGAGATTGAGGTGCGTGCCCTCGGCCTGCGGTGTCACTGGGGCCCGCAGGAGTCACTGGGCCGCGGACGGGCCGACTCTTTGTCCGCACAAAAAAAGGCTGTTCGGTCATTTGGCCGAACATCCGTGACGACAAGGAATATGCGTGCCATTGCGACTCCCTCCAAACGGCAATTGGCTGCATCAATTGATGCCTGAGCCAATCCAAGTTGGTGGGGCCACTGCGGTCACGAGTGGTTGATACCCGGGTTGCTACCTGCCTTTGCGAACACCCCGCCGGCGGCGGTGTCCGGGTAGTACTCACTACCCGGACACGTCCCCTTGCGCTGGCGCCGGATATCGGCAGGCAAGTATCGCCGGCGCCGGCTGCGGGTGTTCCTAGGAGGCCATCCGGATTTTCAGGGCGTCGCGCTCGACGGCGACGGCGAGATGCGTTCCGGTGCCAAGATGGTCACCGTCCAGCTGAAATTCCTGCTCGTGCTCCAGGGTGATCTCGGCCGACTTGCCCTGGAAGTACTCCACGGATTCGGTCTCGCTCTTGTTCCGGCCGAAGATCCCGGCCACCACTCCCAGCCAGCCGAGCCGGCCCCGCGGCGCCAGGATCAGCAGGTCCAGCACGCCGTCGTCGACCTTGGCGTCCGGGAAGATCTCGACGCCGCCCATGATCCGGCCGCAGTTGCCGATCATGACGCTGCGGATCCTCCGGCGGACGGGTTCACCGCCGTCGACGCTGATCTTCGCTTTGACCGGTTTGCCGGGGAGCTTGCGGATGCCGGCCTCAACGTACGCGAGCCACCCCATGCGGTCCTTCAGCACATCAACGGTGTCGGCCATGATCGCGGCGTCGTAGCCGAGTCCGGCCATGACCAGGAACACCTGTTCGTCGTCCGAGTGGTTGAGCCGGGCCTTCACGACGTCGATGGCCGTGTCGCTGCCGTTGAGGACGTCGTAGCAGGCGGACACCGGGTCGGTGATGTCCACTCCGAGGTTGCGGGCCAGCAGGTTGCCGGTTCCCAGCGGCACCAGCCCCATGGGCGTCCCGGTCCCGGCGAGCACCTCTGCGACGCAGCGCACGGTGCCGTCGCCGCCGGCGGCAATCACGACGTCGGCCCCTGCCTCAAGTGCCTCGCGCGCCTGCCCGGTTCCCGGGTCTTCGACGGTGGTTTCGAGCCAGAGCGGCTCCGCCCAGCCCTGCGTTTCGCACAGCCGGAAGATTGCGCCCTTGAGCGCCGGACCGGCTGATTTGGCGGGGTTGATAACGACGGCGGCGCGCCTGGGCTGCGTGGTGCTGTGGGGCGCGGTGTTGCTGTCAGGCGCGGGATTGTTCTCTGGCATGGCGTCCTTCGAAGGCAGGCGGGCGTGGTGTGTCCCGGTTTGAAATCCTAGCGGGGTTCCGCGCTTAACACCGGCAGCCGGGGCGCGAACCGTGGACGCTTGCGCGCCGGGGTCACTAGACTGGCCATGCTCAAGTACTGGGCGGGAAGCAGGAGCTCATGTCCGAACCACAGGAGAACTACTCGGCCGAGGCCGAGGCGTCGAGCATGGATCCCCACGACTGGGGCCGGGCCATGGCGCTGGCGGTCACACGGCTGGCAGAGCAGCTCGCCCCCGCGGACAGCGAGGACATCCATGCCTCACTCGTGGGCAAGGACCTGCACCTCAAGATCCGCGACGATGCAGCGGGGGTCACCATCACGGTCTCCACGTCACCGGTTGGGCGCTCCAGCTAGGAGGCGTCAGCGTCCGGAGGACAGGTCGGCGGCGGCGCGGACGCTGCCCAACTTCATGCAGGTCGGACGAAGCGGCCGGCGGGTAGCTCCGGAATCCGGGTCCCTCCAGCGAGCGTCGGATCAGGCCTTGCCGGTGGCAAGCACCGCGCCCAGATCGTACTTGACCGGTTCCTCGAGCTGTCCGTACGTGCAGGAACGCGGGTCCCGGTCCGGGCGCCAGCGGACAAACTGCGTCGTGTGGCGGAACCGTTCGCCTTCCATGTGGTCGTACTTCACTTCCACCACACGGTCCGGCCGGAGCGGGGTGAAGGAAAGGTCCTTGCCCCCGCTCCACCGGCTGCCCTGGGCGTTGCGCGGCGTCCGGGCCCCTTCCTCCTGCCGGGCCCAGTCCCAGGGGTGGTCCTCGAAGCTGGTCACGAGCGGCTGGAGTTCCTCGAAGAGTTCCTTGCGGCGCTGGAGCGGGAAGGCCCCCACCACGCCCACGTTGGCGAGTGTGCCGCCGTCGTCATAAAGGCCCAGCAGCAGTGAACCGATCCGGTCCGGCCCGGACGTGTGCACCCGGTAGCCGGCGAGGACACAGTCCGCGGTGCGTTCGTGCTTGACCTTGAACATGGAGCGCTTGTCCGGCAGGTACTGCCCGTCCAGCGGTTTGGCCACGATCCCGTCGAGGCCGGCCCCCTCGAACTGGTGGAACCATTCCTCGGCCGTTGCCCTGTCCCGGGTCGCGGCGGTGAGGTGGATCGGCGCCGAACTCCCGGCGAGCACGCGTTCCAGCTCACTGCGCCGCTCGGCGAAGGGACGCCCGGTGAGGTCCTCGTCGTCGAGCGCCAGCAGATCGAACGCGACGAACCTTGCCGGGGTCTGTTCGGCCAGCAGCCGGACCCTGCTCGCTGCGGGATGGATCCGCTGCTGCAGCGCGTCGAAGTCGAGACGGTCGCCGGAGGTGCCGACCAGGATGATCTCGCCGTCGAGCACGCACCGCGGAGGGAGGTTGGCCTTCAGCGCCTCGACGAGTTCAGGGAAGTAACGGGTGAGGGGTTTGCCGTTGCGGCTGCCGATTTCCACGTCCCCGCCGTCGCGGAAGACGATGGACCGGAACCCGTCCCATTTCGGCTCGAACATCACCTCGCCCTCGGGCAGGGACGTTACGGCCTTCGCCAGCATGGGCGCGATCGGGGGCATCAGCGGCAGTCGCATAGGCCCCATTCTGGTCCCCCGTCCCGCGGCCCGCCAGAGGGCGGGCGGGCGAAGACGGCCGGGGGTTTTCCTCGACAACCGGCGGACCCGACGGTAGACATGGACGATGGCTACCCTCGGTTTCCACGCATCGCACGAACAGATCAGTCCCGGCCGGCTGCTGAAGGACGTCCAGCTGGCGGAGCAGGCGGGCTTCGACGCCGCCATGTGCTCGGACCACATCGAGCCCTGGTCCGCCCGGCAGGGCCATTCCGGCTTCGCCTGGTCCTGGCTGGGGGCCGCGCTGGCCACCACCAAGCTGCGCTTCGGCGTCGTGACGGCGCCGGGCCAGCGCTACCACCCGGCCATCATCGCGCACGCTTCGGCCACACTCGCGGACATGTTCCCCGGCCGGTTCTGGCTGGCGCCGGGCAGCGGCGAGTACATGAACGAACACGTCACCGGGGACGCCTGGCCGGACAAGGCAACCCGGCAGCAGCGGCTCGAGGAAGCCGTGCAGGTCATCCGCGAACTCCACGACGGCAAGGAGGTGACCCGGGACGGCCTCGTCACCGTCCAGCAGGCCAGGATCTGGGATGTGCCGGAGATCAAGCCGCCGCTGATCGCGCCGGCCGTCAGTGTGGAGACAGCGCGCCGCGGGGCCGCATGGGCGGACGGGCTGGTCACGGTGAACCAGCCGCACGCCAAGCTAAGGGACATGCTCGCCGCCTACCGCGGCGCCGGCGGCAGGGGCAAGGCCGTGCTGCAGGTGCACCTGTCCTGGGCGCCGACGGAGCAGGAAGCGGTCGCGGTTGCCCTGGACCAGTGGCGCAGCAACGTCTTTGCCCCGCCCATCCCGTGGGATCTCCCGACGGCGGCCCACTTCGACGGCGTCAGCGCCGACGTCGGCGAGGAACAGGTCCGGAACGTCGTAAACATCTCCGCGGACACCGGACAGCACGCGCAGTGGCTGGCCGAATACATCGACCTGGGCTTCGATGAGCTGTACCTGCATTACGTCGGGCAGGAGCAGGCGCCGTTCATCCACGCCTTCGCCGAACACGTCCTTCCCCAGCTCCGCGGGTCCGCGAACCCGCGCCGTGACGCGGAGGTGCTGCCGTGAGAATCGCCGAGACCTCCGACCTCTGGTGGAAGAACGCCGTCATCTACTGCCTCGACCCGGAGACGTTCTTCGACGACGACGGCGACGGCACCGGGGACTTCGGCGGCCTGATCCAGCGCGTGGACTACTTGGCGGCCCTGGGCGTGACCTGCATCTGGCTGATGCCTTTCTACCCCACCCCGGACCGGGACGACGGCTACGACGTCACGGACCTGTACGGCGTGGACCGGCGGCTGGGAAACCTGGGCGACGTCGTGGAGTTCATCCGGACCGCCAAGGACCGGGGGATGCGCGTGATCGCGGACTTCGTCCTCAACCACACCTCTGACAAGCACCCCTGGTTCGTGGAGTCCCGCAAGTCGGTGGACAACCCGTTTCGCGACTACTACGTCTGGCGCAAGGACACACCCCCGGACACCTCGGAGCAGGTGGTGTTCCCCGGCGAGGAGACGTCCATCTGGACGCAGGACAAGGCCACCGGCGAGTGGTACCTGCACATGTTCGCGAAGCACCAGCCGGATTTGAACGTGGCGAATCCCTTGGTGCGGGACGAGATCGCGAAGTCCATGGGGTTCTGGCTGCAACTGGGACTGGACGGCTTCCGGCTGGACGCGGTCCCCTTCTTCCTGGAGCTGCAGGGCACGTCGAAGGAAGACGCGGCCAAGGTCGATCCGCACGACTACCTCAGCGCACTCCGCAGCTTCCTGAACCGCCGCAACGGCAGCGGCCTGCTGCTGGGCGAGGTCAACGTCCCGTACAAGGAGCAACTGAAGTACTTCGGCGGGGCGGAAGGAAACGAGCTGAACATGCAGTTCGACTTCCTGTCGATGCAGAACCTGTATTTGTCCCTCGCCCGCGAAGATGCCCGGCCGCTGGCCAAGTCGCTCGGCTCCCGCCCCAGGATCCACCCGGACAACCAGTGGGCCATGTTTGTCCGCAACCACGACGAACTGACGTTGGACAAGCTCAGCGATGCCGAGCGCGAGGAGGTTTTTGCCGCGTTCGGACCGGATGAGGACATGCAGATGTACGGCCGCGGCCTGCGCCGCCGGCTGCCCACCATGCTCAACGGCGACCCCGCACGGATCCGGATGGTCTACTCGCTGATGTTCGCGCTGCCCGGTACCCCGGTGCTGTTCTATGGCGAGGAGATCGGTATGGGTGAGGACCTCTCGGCGAAGGGGCGCTCGGCCGTGCGGTCCCCCATGCAGTGGAATGACAGCGAAAACGGCGGGTTTTCCACCGCCCCGGCGAAAGACCTCGTGGCACAGGTCGTGGACGGCTACTTCGGGCCGAAGAATGTCAACGCGGCCGCGGCGAAGAGGGACCCGGAGTCGCTGTGGAACTTCATGGCCACCCTGATCCAGCGCTACCGGGAGAGCCCCGAACTGGGATGGGGCGACTTCGAACTCATCAGGCACCCTGCCGCGAAGGTGCTCCTGCACAAGTGTTCCTGGGCCGGCTCCACGGTAGTCCTGGCCCACAATTTCGGGGCGGAACCCGCATCAGTGGCCGCGAGCCTGGCCGCGGACGGGGATCCGGAGCCGGGGTTCGAGGGCGCTTACCTGCGGGACCTTCTGGACGGCGAGGATGTTGGACTGGCGGACGACGGCGGTTTCGAGCTGGAGCTCGGCCGATACGGCTATCGCTGGTTCCGGGTCCAGCGGCCGGGTGAACGCCGGATCCCGTGAGGCTCCCGACCGGGGCTTAAAGGGGGATGCAAGGACCGGGCTTCAAAGGACGGCCGACGCCGGTAACGGCGGCGGCGCCGAACGCTTACCCACCCCTTACCGGGCCGAAACGCAGCCGCAACATTGGCGCAGGACACTGGAAGTGCCGGCAAGAGCAGGCACCCCTCTCCCGTCCAGGAGGCCCCGCCATGTTGAAGGAAGCCAAAACCCATGTGACCCGTATTCGCGCCCTGGATCAGCTGCACCGCGGCGACGAGATCGAGGCGCGACTGAAGGTCGGCCCGAACTACGACGACGTCGTGATCCGCCGCGGCAGCGTCCAGGAAACCGCGCCCGGGATCGGCGTCGTATGGATCATGGACCGGCAGTCCGGCACCCGGAAAGCCATCAACACGGACGAATGCAGCCTCTGGCGGGTCGCCGAGGCCGCTAGCCTCCCGCGACGGACTGGATGATCAGGACCTCCCCGCCGGGGGAAACCTCGGTGGCCAGGCCCTGCAGCCGGCGGATCTCATTCCCGTTGACGTATATATTCACGTAGCGTCGGACCGCCCCGGTTTCATCCCGCAACCGCCTCGACAGCGCCGGGTACTCCCCGGTCACCGAGTCCAGCACCCGCTCCACCGTCACCGCTGTTTCCGCGGGCGCAGTCAGGAAGGACTGCCCGCCGGCGAGCGGCTGGAGCACACTGGGCAACACCACACTGACCCCGGCCACGGGGCTCAGGCATTCACGGTGGCGCCGGGCGCCGTCGACGCGGGCACGAGGGCCGCGGATACGGCCGAGGCGCGCACGCACAGTACGTCCGGCAGGTGCGAGGCCACCTCGGCGAAGTGTTCTCCCTCGTCGGCGCTGGCGTAGACACTGCCGCCGCGGGTGCCGAAGTACACGCCGGCCGGCTCTGCCGCGTCGACGCAGGCTGCGTCCCTCAGCACAGAGTTGAATTCGGCTGCGGGCAGTCCGTCGTCCAGACGCTTCCAGCTCGCGCCGGCGTCGTCGGTACGGTGGACGGCCAGTTTGCCTTCCGGCGGGATCCTTTCGCCGTCGGCCTTGAGCGGGATCACCCAGGCGGTGCCGGCCCGGCGGGGATGCGTGAGCATTACGAAGCCGAAGTCCGCCGGCAGGCCTTCCGCGATCGAATCCCAGTTCTCGGCGTCGTCGTCACTGCGGTAGACGCCGTGGTGGTTCTGCGCGTACAGGCGGCCGTCGACGGCCGCGTCGGCGGCGATCTTGTGCACGCACTGGCCGAATTCCGGGTTGGGGTCGGGCATAAAGTAGGCCGAGATTCCCTTGTTGCGCGGCTCCCAGGAGGCGCCGCCGTCGAGCGAGCGGTAGACGCCGCCGGTGCTCATGGCGACGTGGACTTTCTCCCCGGTGTGGTCGACGACGATCGAGTGCGCCGCTGCGCCGCCGTAGCCGGCCCCCCATTCGCCGCGGTGGGGGTGGTCCCAGAGGCCGCGGTTGAGCTCGAAGTGTTCGCCGCCGTCGGTGGATTTCCAGACCGAGATCGGCTCGCAGCCGGCCCAGACGACGCCGGGGCGGGACTCGGCGTCGGGGTGGATCTGCCAGACGCGCTCCAGGGCGGCGTCTGTGCCTTCGGGGAAGCGGATGGCGCCCTCTTCGGGTTCGCTCCACGTTTCGCCCAGGTCATCGGAATGGAAGACGGTGGGACCCCAATGCTCGGACCGGACGCCGACCAGGATCCGGGTCCGGCCGTCGCGGGTGTCGATGCCGATGCTGGGGACTTCGCTCATCAGGAAATGCGGGCCGGAAAGCGACCAGTCTTTGCGGTCCGGGCTCGTCGCCAGCCAGAGACCTTTCTTGGTGCCGATCGCCAGGACGTAACTCTCTGCGGTAGCCATGCCCCCCATGCAACCATCCCGGGGAGATCGCCGCAATGGTTGTATCCGGCCTATTGGCGGCCGGGGGCGGGATCAGTCCACGAATTCGGACTGCGTCTCGATGAAGTCCCAGTCGGCGTCGGTCAGCACGCCGGCAACGTCATCCGGATGCGGCCCGCCGGCTTCGGCGATGCCCTGCAGTACGGGCAGCGGCAGCTCGGCGGCGCGCAGGTTCTCCCGTAGCCACTCCTTGCTCGCCAGATCCAGATCCAGCCACCACATGAAGATCTCCACGGCGGTCACCCTTTCGTCGGTTCTTCAACCGTAGGCCCCGCACCGGAGCTGTTCAAGAGCCGGTTGGCTCTGGCGGGGCTCCAGACCCGGGAGCACGCCTGCCGGCGTCGACGAGGGGAGGAAGCCCCTGTTCAGGCCGCTGCGACGGGAACACAATTGAGTATGTCCGATGAGAGCGCGAGTGGCACGCCACCCCTCGTGGCCGGCGTGCTTCCCGGACAGAGTCCGGAAGTGCTGCAGGCCGCCGGTGCCCTGGCAAAGACTCTCGCGGCCCGGCTGATCTGCGCCTACGTGGATGAGGCGAGTTATCTTGTGGAGTGGGATCCGGCGCGGTCCGCGCACCGGCTGTCCCTCCATCCCGAGGCCGACAACGCCGAAATCCGTGCCGTGACTCAAGAGCTGCGGAACAGCATCGCTTCGGTCTGCGGTCCCCTTGGGATCGACTGGACCCTCCAATTGCTGGCTGGAGATCCCGCCCGGGCCCTGGGCAGGCTGGCCGGCGAGGTCGGTGCCGCGATGATCATCGTGGGCACACCTGAACCTGGCCTGGGCCACCGCATTTCCGCTGCCCTCAACGGTTCGGTCGCGGCGTGGCTCAGCCACCATCAGGACCGTCCGATTCTGATCGTTCCGGTCCGCGCGCCAGTCCACCACCGGACAAAACATGATTCCTGAGAAGGCAGCCGGCCGGGGGTACCGTGACCGCCCCGTTTGACCAGGCCGCCGTCGTTGCCGGCTACCGGCGCAATTGCGCAGAGCTCGAAGCGGCCCTCGCGGGCGCCGTGCCCGAGGCATTGCGCCGCCGCAGTGCGGGCACCCGCTGGAGCAACGAGGAGCTCCTCTACCACATGGTGTTCGGCTACACCGTGGTGCTGGCCCTGCTTCCGCTGGTACGGATCTTCGGGCGGCTGCCGGTTTCGATCAATCGCGGTTTCGCGCGACTCCTCAATGCCGGAACGGCGCCGTTCGACGCCGTCAACTACTGGGGGTCCAAAGGAGGAGCCCTGATATTCAACCGACGGCGGATGGCGGCCAAGCTGCGCCGGCTGACCTCAGCGCTGGAACGGCGGCTGCGCCGGGAGACGGAATCCGGCCTGGGCCGACGGATGTACTTCCCAACCCGCTGGGACCCGTTTTTCAAGGAGACCATGACGCTGGCCGACGTCTACGCCTACCCCGTGGCACACTTCGATTTCCATGCCGCCCAACTGTCCCTCGACGCGCCGCCGGGCGCAGCGGCAAGGCCCTGAAAAGTAAAGCGAAAGTAGTTATTCGAGGTGCTGGCTTTCCCTGGCTACCGCCAAGTAAGCTAAATTCCGTAGGCACGAGATCGACCGCCTGCCCAAAGACTGCTCCGGAGTGCGTATCCCCCAATAACGCACTCCGGAGCTTTTTTGTGCCCGGATTTCCGCCCACGACGCCAGACCCCAATACCCCGGCCGGGCACTTGCCCGTATACCCCTATGGGGTATACTTTGGGCTTATGAACGAGCCTGAAGTCCCAGTCCCCGTCATGGAATCCGCGGAAGCCGGACCGCATCAGCAGCACGGCTACTCCCCCCACAAGGAGGCCTACCTCCTCCGCCTCAAACGGATCGAGGGCCAGGTGCGCGGCATCGCCCGGATGGTTGATGAGGACAAATACTGCATCGACATCCTCACCCAGGTTGCCGCCGTCACGAAGGCCCTGCACGCAGTCAGCCTCGGGCTGGTGGAAGAACACATCGGCCACTGCGTCGTCGGTGCCGCCTCCGAACCGGATGCGGCGCTGCGGGCTGAGGCCATCGACCTCAAGGTCAAGGAAGCGACCGATGCCATCGGGCGCCTGCTGCGGTAGCGGCAACACCACTCACCACACGATCAGGCTGATGAACCAGCCGTCCACTCACCAGGAGCAAGCCATGAGCACCGTATCCACCACCGTCAATGTGTCCGGCATGACCTGCGGCCACTGCGTGTCCTCCGTCAGCGAAGAGCTCGAGACCCTCGCGGGAGTCGAGAAGGTCGACGTCGACCTCAACTCCGGCGGCATTTCCACCGTCACCATCACGTCGGCCGACCCCCTGTCCACGTCCGAAATCGGTGAAGCCGTCGCCGAAGCTGGCTACCTGGTCGTGGCCAACGAGGCCTGAGCACCACCGGCCGGCCCACCACCGCGCAGCGGACATGCGCGCGGCACCACAGATCAGACAGGGAACACCGTGAGTACAGAGCAGCTGCTGGACCAGCCCGGAACACGGGTCATTGAGCTCGACATCGACGGCATGACCTGCGCCTCCTGCGTCAGCCGCGTCGAACGCAAGCTCGGAAAGCTCGACGGCGTCACAGCCACCGTCAACCTGCCCCTGGAATCGGCCCGGGTCACAGTCCCCGCCGCCATCACCGACACCCAAATCACCGCCACAGTAGAGGCAGCCGGCTACAAGGCAACAATCCGCACCCCCCGGTATCCAGCGACGGTGAGTGAACCAGTCGAAATCGCAGCCGATACTGGGCGTTCGGCCAGTTCCGAGCCCAGCGGGGCGCCGGTTGACTTTGCGCGGGGTGCGCATCCCACGCGCGCGGACGGTGCCGGCATGCGGCAGCATGCGTCTCAGCTGGGGCCACGCCGGCAGGGTTCCCTGGCCGAGCTTGCGAGGTCAGGGGGCCGGTGGGGAGGAACGAGCGAACATGCCGAGCATGGCGGACCGGCCGCGCGCAGCGGTGACCACACGGCAACCCACCCGGCAGCCAAACTCCGCCCGCGCCTCATCGTCGCGGCCATCCTCACCATCCCGGTGTTCCTGATTTCAATGTTCCCGGCCTTTCAGTTCGCCGGCTGGGGCTGGGTGGCAGGGCTTCTGGCCCTGCCCGTGGCCAGCTGGGCTGCGTGGCCGTTCCACCGGGCAGCCGCCATCAACGCCCGGCACTTCGCCTCCACGATGGACACGCTCGTCTCCATCGGCGTGACGGCGGCGTACGTGTTCTCTGCGTGGCAGCTTTCAGTGGATCCGGGGATGACGGACCACCCGGGCATGGAGGGGATGGGCTCCGGCGGGCTGTACTTCGAGGTTGCCGCGGTGGTCACCACATTCCTGCTGCTGGGCCGGTACCTGGAGGCCAATGCCAAGCAGAAGGCCGGAGACGCCCTTAAGGCTTTGCTGAACCTGGGCGCCAAGGATGCCACGGTCCTCCGGGGCGGCCGGGAGCAGCAGGTGCCGGCCGACCAGCTGGCGGTGGGTGACGTTATGGTGGTCCGCCCCGGCGAGAAAATCGCGACCGACGGCATCGTCGTTGAAGGTTCCTCCGCCGTCGACGCCTCGCTGGTTACGGGCGAATCCGTGCCCGTCGAAGTCGGCCCGGACAGCCCGGTCACGGGCGCCACCATCAACACGTCCGGCCGCCTGCTGGTCCGCGCCACGCGTGTCGGCGCCGAAACGACCCTGGCCCAGATGGGCCGGCTGGTCTCGCAGGCGCAGACCGGCAAGGCGCCCATTGCCCGCCTCGCGGACCGGATCAGCTCGGTGTTCGTCCCCGTGGTCCTGGCCATCGCCGCAGTAACGTTCGGCGCCTGGCTGCTGGCGGCCGGACCGGCCGTCAGCGACGCCGAAGTCCGTGCCGCCTTCACGGCCGCCGTTGCCGTGCTGGTCATCGCCTGCCCCTGCGCCCTGGGCCTGGCGACCCCGGTGGGGCTGCTCACCGGAACCGGCCGGGGGGCACAGCTGGGCATTCTGATCAAGGGCCCGCAGGTCCTCGAGGACACCCGGACTGTTGACACCATCCTGCTGGACAAGACCGGCACCGTGACCACCGGCCACTTGGCCGTCACCGGCACCGCAGCGTTCGGAGCCGTCACGCCGGCGGAGGTCCTGCGGCTGGCCGGAGCGGTCGAGGACGCATCAGAGCACCCGATCGCCCGCGCCGTGGCCGCTGCCGCCCTTTCGGCGGAACGCGGAGACAGCACCGGCAACGGCGCCGGCGGGCTGCCCGCCGTCGCCGGTTTCCGCTCCGCGCCCGGCGGCGGAGTCCAGGGAACCGTCGAGGGCCGGCTGGTCACGGCCGGCCGCACCGGCTGGCTGCACGAGAACGGCATCGCCCCTACTCCCACACAGCTGAAGGCCTTCAGCGACGCCGAAGGCTCCGGGGCCACCGCGGTCTGGCTCGCCGTGGACGGTGAACCGGCCGGAATCATCAGCCTGCGCGACACGGTCAAGCCAGGCTCGGCGGCCGCTATCTCGCGGCTCCGGGGACTCGGGCTCCGGCCGATCCTCTTGACCGGGGACAACGCCGCGGTGGCCGCGCAGGTGGCCGCCGCCGTCGGCATCGCTCCGGAGGACGTGTTCGCCGGGGTGCTGCCGGAGGGAAAGGTCGAGGCCGTGAGGAAACTCCAGGCCGCCGGCGCCACTGTCGCCATGGCCGGCGACGGCGTGAATGACGCCGCGGCGCTGGCGCAGGCCGACCTCGGCATCGCGATGGGATCCGGCACCGACGTGGCAATCGAGGCGGCCGACCTGACAGTCATGGGCAACGATCTCGGCCAGGTCGCGCAGGCGATCGAACTGTCCCGCCGGACGCTCGCGACCATCAAGACGAACCTGTTCTGGGCTTTCTTCTACAACGCGGTCGGGATCCCGGTGGCGGCCCTGGGCCTGCTCAACCCGATGCTCGCCGGCGCGGCGATGGCCGCCAGCTCAGTGCTGGTAGTGGCCAACTCGCTGCGGCTGCGCAACTTCGGCAAGTAGCCGCCCCTGCGCGGGGCGGGCCTCAGGCCGCGCCGAAGCGGACAGCAGCCCGGGCTTTCGCCTTGGCAGCTTCCTCCCCGCGGTCCTTGGCCGGGGCGTGCGTCACCAGGGAGTCGAGCAGGTGCTGCGTGGCGTGCGCAATCTCGTGCACGGCCCGCGCGAAGGCCTCTTCGTTCGCCTTGGACGGCTTGGTGCTGCCACTGATCTTGCGCACGTATTGCAGCGCCGCGGCCTCCACCTCGGCGGAGGTGGCATGCGGTTCAAAATTATGGAGGGTCCGGATGTTTCGGCACATATCTCCATGCTAGGGGTCCTGGCGTCCGGGATCGAGGGCATGGGGAGGGCTCCCCATCGACACGTTTTCGGCCGGCAGGATAGTTTGGGGGCACTGGATCTTCCGGAGCAGCCGGGATCCGAGGGGGACGCCGGCAGGGTCCGGGTCCGTTTCAATCACTTGAGGAGATTTTCGAATGGCTATTTGGGGTGCAGACATTGCTCAGCTCAAGACTCTCGGGACGAAGCTGCAGGCCGGTTCGTCGGAGATCGACAAGCAGAAGTCGCTGCTGACCAAGGTGCTCGAGGGCACCGACTGGAAGGGCCCGGACGCCGACAAGTTCCGCAGCGAGTGG
>DATIUQ010000223.1:0-2076 GCA_035466775.1 Arthrobacter sp. | reverse complement strand
TTCGAGCAGATCGTCAGCCACGTGGCCAAGATGCACAACCGCACCAAGGGCGCCGTGAAGCTGCCCATGGTGATCCGGGTTCCCTACGGCGGCGGCATCGGGGGAGTGGAGCACCACTGCGACTCCTCCGAGTCCTACTACGCCCACACCGCCGGCCTGAAGGTGTTCACCCCGGCCACCGTGGCGGACGGGTACCGGATGCTCCGCGAGGCCATCGACTCGGACGATCCCGTCATGTTCATGGAGCCCAAGAAGCTCTACTGGTCCAAGGACCTGGTGGACCTGGACGAGCTTCGCCGCCTTCACGCGGAAGGCACGACGGCGGGACGCACCACCGAAGGCCGCGCCGCCGTCGCGCGTCCCGGCACGGACGCCACGCTGATCGCCTATGGGCCCTCCGTCCCCACCGCGCTGGCCGCCGCAGAGGCCGCAGCGCTGGAAGGGCGCTCGCTGGAAGTCATCGACGTGCGCACCATTGTCCCGTTCGACGACGAGACGGTCAGCGCGTCAGTGCGGAAGACCGGCCGGGCCGTAGTGATCGCCGAGGCCCACGGCTTCGCGTCCGTGTCCTCGGAAATCGTGGCCCGGGTGCAGGAGCGCTGCTTCCACCACCTGGCCGCCCCCATCCGCCGCGTCACCGGGTTCGACATCCCGTACCCGGCGCCCAAGCTTGAGAAGTACTACCTGCCCGGCGTGGACCGCATCCTCGACGCCGTCGACGACCTTCAGTGGGAGAACTGACCATGAGTGAAACGCGTGTGTTTTTGTTGCCGGACCTGGGCGAGGGCCTCACCGAAGCCGAGCTGGTGTCCTGGCACGTTGCCGTGGGGGACGAGATCTCCGTGGACCAGCCCATTGCCGAGGTGGAGACCGCCAAGTCCACGGTTGAGGTGCCCTCCCCGTATGCCGGGATCGTGGCCGAGCTGCACGGACAGCCCGGCGAGACGCTGGACGTGGGGAAGCCGCTGATCTCGGTGACGCCTGTTGGTGCTGCTGCCGGGGCCGCCGCGGATGCTGCCGCCCCCGCCGAGCCTGCCGGACCGGTGGTGGAGCCTGCCGAAACCGAGCTGGGCGAGCCCGCAGCCGAGCCCGCCAAAGCCCACCCCGAGGCGGAGGCATACCGCGAGGAGGAGAAGGCCGGGTCCGGGAACGTGCTGATCGGCTATGGCACTCCGGGCGGGCACGGAGTAGCCCGGCGGACCCGCGCCCGCAGGTCGTCCGTTGCCTTGGCTGAGCCTGTCGACACCAAGCGCGCCGAAACTCCTACCGAGGACGATCTCTCCCTGCTGCGCACCCGCGTCCCCGGCAGGCTTGGTGCCGTGATCTCCCCGCTGGTCCGGCGCATGGCCCGAGAACACGGCGTGGACCTCGGCGAGCTCCCCGGCTCGGGCGAGGGCGGACTGATCATGCGCCGCGACGTGGAGAAGGCCATCCACGCCCCGGTGGTCGAACCTGCCGAAACCAAGCCCGTCGAAACCCCCAAGGCCCCGGCTGAACCAGCCAAAACCACAGCGGCTCCGGAGGGCGTCGACGCCCGGACCGGGCTGCCCATCGCTGCCCGGACGCCGGTCAGGGGAGTGCGCAAGGCCGTTGCCGCCAACATGGCGCGCAGCCGTTCGGAGATCCCCGAGGCGACAGTCTGGGTGGACGTGGACGCCACCGGTCTGTTGGAGCTTCGCGAAGGGCTCAAGGCCGGCGGCGCCCAGGTGCCGGGCCTGCTCGCGTTCATCGCGCGTTTTGTCACGGCCGGGCTAAAAAAATACCCGGAACTGAACACCCGGATCGAGACTGCGTCCGATGGGTCCCAGGAGATTGTCTCGTTTGACGGCGTCAACCTCGGCATCGCCGCCCAGACCGACCGCGGCCTTGTGGTCCCGTCCGTCCGGGCAGCCGAAAAGCTCACCGCCCGTGAGCTGGACGCCGAGATCCGCCGGCTCACCGACGTCGCGCGCCAGGGCAAGGCGACCCCCACCGAGCTTGGCAGCGGCACCTTCACGCTCAACAACTACGGTGTGTTCGGAGTGGACGGCTCCGCGGCGATCATCAACCACCCCGAGGTGGCCATCCTGGGCGTGG
>DATIUQ010000222.1:0-9064 GCA_035466775.1 Arthrobacter sp. | reverse complement strand
CGCCGGGTGGCTGGCCGAGAAGATCGAGATGACCACCGGCGACATCGTGGACGAGTCCGGTGCCAAGGTCGGCGAGCATCCCGGCGCCAACGCGTTCACGGTCGGCCAGCGCCGCGGGCTGAAGCTCGGCACCCCGGCCGCGGACGGCAAGCCGCGCTTTGTGCTGGAGATCCGGCCGAAGGAAAACAAGGTGGTGGTGGGGCCGGAGGCCCTCCTCGCCATCGACGAGATCCGCGGCATCAAGGTCTCCTGGGCCGGCCTGCCGATCGCGGAGATCGCCACCGGCGAGGAGTTCGACTGCTACGCCCAGGTCCGCGCCCACGGGGACCCCGTGCCCGCCACGGCGCGCATGGAACGCGCGGCCGGTGCCGGCGACCTCGTGGTCACGTTGACGGAGCCGCTGCGCGGTGTGGCCCCGGGCCAGACCGTGGTGCTGTACCAGGGCAGCCGCGTGCTGGGCCAGGCCACCATCGATGCGGCGCGCTCGCTGCAGCGGGCCGCCCTGTAGGCAGCCCGATACCCGGCGGCCGTACCGTCGCCCGCGAAAGAGGCCGCGCACCGTTGGTGCGCGGCTTTTTCGTTGGCTCCGCGGTTCTGGGACTGCGCCGCGGAGGCGCGCGCGGCGCCTTTGCGCCCTGCCGAAATTCACACGTGATTCCTGAAGATAATGGCGAGTTCTGCCCGTTCGTGTAAATTTTGTGTCTCATCTCACAAGATGTAACGATTCACCTACTGGTCGTCTGGTTGAATCTAGGGATCAGGACAGCGTGTTGCCCTCCGAGTCGTCTCTTGTACGTCGGGGCCGCGCACCAGTACTCATCGAACAGAAAGTTCACAGATGGCAATGAACAAAAAAGCCCTCCAGAGCGCCATCGCGCTCGCCGGGGTATCCGCCTTCGCACTGACCGCCTGCACTGGCCCCTCCGGCGGCGGAACGGCGACGGGCAGCGCGGCCGGTGGCAGCACCATTACGTACGGCACCACCGACAAGGTCGTCACCCTCGACCCGGCCGGCTCGTACGACGCCGGCTCCTTCATGGTGATGAACCAGATCTACCCGTTCCTGCTCAACGCGAAGCCGGGCACTGCCGACTCCACTCCCGACATTGCCGAGTCGGCCTCTTTCACCAGCCCCACCGAATACACCGTCAAGCTCAAGTCCGGCCTGAAGTTCGCCAACGGCCACGCGCTGACGTCCTCCGACGTGAAGTTCTCCATCGACCGTGTGGTCAAGATTGCCGATGACAACGGCCCGGCCTCGCTGCTCGGCAACCTCGATTCGGTCACGGTCAAGGACGACTCCACCGTGGTCTTCACGCTCAAGGCCGGCAACGACCAGGTCTTCCCGGGCGTCCTCGCAGCCAACGCTGGCCCGATCATCGACGAAGAGGTCTTCCCGGCGGACAAACTGCTGACCGACGACGAAATCGTCAAGGGCAAACCGTTCGCCGGCCCCTACACGATCGAGAGCTACAAGAAGAACGAACTTGTTGGCCTCAAGGTCAACCCTGACTACCAGGGCCTGCTCGGCAAGCCCGCCAACGGCGGCGCCACGATCAAGTACTACGCCGATTCCAACAACCTGAAGCTGGACGTCCAGCAGGGCAACATCGACGTTGCCGGCCGCAGCCTGACGGCGACCGACGCGGCCGACCTGGAAAAGGATGCCAAGGTCAAAGTCCACAAGGGCCCGGGTGGCGAGCTGCGCTACATCGTCTTCAACTTCGACACCATGCCGTTCGGTGCCAAGACCCCCGAGGCCGACCCGGCCAAGGCTCTTGCCGTCCGCCAGGCCATGGCCAACATCGTCGACCGCGACGCGATCGCCAGCCAGGTCTACAAGGGCACCTACCTGCCGGCCTACTCCGTCGTACCCGACGGCTTCGTCGGTGCCGTCCAGCCCCTGAAGGAAATGTACGGCGACGGCAACGGCAAGCCCAGCCTCGACAAGGCCAAGAAGGCCTTCGCCGACGCAGGCGTCACCGGTCCCGTCACCATCAAGCTCCAGTACAACCCGGACCACTACGGCAAGTCCTCCGGCGACGAGTACGCCATGATCAAGGAACAGCTCGAGAAGTCCGGCCTGTTCACGGTTGAACTGCAGTCCACCGAGTGGGTCACCTACTCCAAGGACCGTACGGCCGACGCCTACCCGGTCTACCAGCTCGGCTGGTTCCCGGACTACTCCGACGCCGACAACTACCTCACCCCGTTCTTCGTCCCCGGCAACTTCCTGAAGAACCACTACGAAAACCCCGCTGTCACGGACCTGATCAGCAAGCAGCTGACCACCGTCGACAAGGCGGAACGCGAAAAGGTACTCGGCGAGGCCCAGACGGCCGTTGCCAAGGACCTGTCCACGCTGCCGCTGCTGCAGGGCGCACAGCTCATGGTCGCGGGCAAGGACGTCAAGGGCGTTGACACGACCCTGGATGCTTCCTTCAAGACCCGTCTTGGTGTCATTTCCAAGTAGGTCCAATTTCCCCATCCGGTTCTGACCAGCCAACGAGGCGGGGCGCCAACACGGCGTCCCGCCTTTGGTGCTGATACAGGACAACAGCTTCCGCAGCTCACAAGGCTTTCCGGAACACACATTTAGGTACCAATGACAACACTTATCGAGGCGCCGCCGACCGACGGCGAAGGCCTCCTGCCGATCAAGAAAAAGACGTCCGGTGGGGGACTGGGCCGCTACATCCTGATCAGGTTCTTCCTGATCTTCCCGACGATCCTCATCCTCGTCACCATGGTGTTCTTCCTGATGCGCACCACCGGCGATCCCATTACGGCTGCCCTGGGCGGCCGGCTGCCGCCGGAACAGCTCCAGGAGCGCATCACGGCCGCCGGGTATGACCGGCCAATCTTCGTGCAGTACTTCGAGTACCTCGCCCAGCTCATCACCGGCAACTTCGGCACTACCCTGTCCGATAACCGCCCGGTCTCGGAGATGCTCGCCACTTATGGCGCGGCCACCCTGGAACTGACCATCAACGCCCTGCTGGTTGCCCTGGTCGTCGGTATTCCGCTGGGCCTGATCGCTGCACACCGCCGCGACAAGGGCCCCGACGCCGGGCTGCGCGTTTTCGCGATCCTCTGCTACGCAACGCCGGTCTTCTTCTCCGGGCTGCTCTTCAAGCTGACGTTCTCCGTCTGGCTGGGCTGGCTCCCGGTCGCCGGACGTGCAACGCCCGCCAATGAACTTGCCCTGACCTCGCTCGAGTCGCCGACGGGCATTTACTGGCTGGACGCCATCCGCAGCGGCAACATGGCCGCCCTGACTGACGTGATGGCGCACGCTGTGCTCCCCGCACTGGCCCTGGGTCTGCTGACCGCCGGCATCTTCCTGCGCCTGGTCCGGACCAACGTGATCGGTACGCTCGGCAAGGACTACGTCGAGGCCGGCCGCTCACGCGGTGTCAGCGAATACCGCCTTGTCACCAAGCACGCCTACAAGCCGGCCCTCATTCCCATCATCACCGTGATGGGACTCCAGATCGCCGTGCTGCTGGGCGGTGCGGTGCTGACCGAAACCACGTTCGAATGGAAGGGCCTGGGCTTCCAGCTCGCGACCTACCTGACGGCCCGAGACTTCGTGGCCGTCCAGGGCATCGTGGTCCTCCTGGCCGTGATCGTGGCTGTTACCAACTTCTTCGTGGACATTCTCGCCGCGCTGATCGACCCCCGCGTGAGGTACTGATATGAGCACCACTGCCGTTATTGAACCCGTCAAGGACCCCCGAGGGCCTTGGTTCCGGCGGCTGCCGGTCATCTCGCACTTCAATAAGAGCGTCGGACTGCAGCGGGGCATGCTTGTGGCCGGGCTGATGCTGACCGCGATCTTCCTGCTGACCGCGGTTTTCGCTCCCCTGATTGCGCCCTTCGGCTTCTCCCAAATTTCCGACGCCGAAGGCAACTTCCCGTCGCAGCAGCCACCCGGCGGGAAACACCTCTGGGGCACCACCGTTGGCAGCTACGATGTCTTCTCCCGCGTCGTCTGGGGCGCCCAGACAGCCGTCCTGGTGATCATTGTGGCCGTAGTCATGTCCATTTTCATCGGCGTGATTCTGGGCCTGGTCAGCGGTTACATCGGCGGCTGGCTGGACCGGACCCTCGTGGTCATCGCGGATGCCATCTACGCCTTCCCGCCCCTGCTCGTGGCGATCGTTATGGCAATCGCCATCAGCGGCGGCCGGTCCAGCCTCTGGGGCGGCATTCTCGCGGCGGCGATCTCCATCACGGTTGTCTTCATCCCCCAGTACTTCCGCGTCATCCGTGCCGAGACCATCCGGCTCAAGGCGGAACCGTTTGTGGAATCGGCGAAGGTCGTGGGCGCCTCAAACATCCGCATCATGCGCCTCCACGTCTTCAAGAACGCCACCCGCACCCTGCCCCTGATCTTCACCCTCAATGCCTCCGAAGCCATCCTCACGCTCGCCGGCCTGGGCTTCCTGGGCTTCGGCATTGAGCCGACGTCGGCCGCCGAGTGGGGCTTCGACCTCAACAAGGCCCTCGCGGATACGACGTCCGGCATCTGGTGGACGGGTGTGTACCCGGGCCTCGCGATCGTGCTCACCGTCCTCGGACTGACGCTGGTCGGCGAGAGCATCAACGACCTTAACGACCCCCGGCTGCGGGGCCGCAAGAAGGCTGTCTCCGGCAAGGGCGGCCCGGATTCCACCACCGGCGCCCAAGGCGCAATCGAAGCAGAAGTGAGAAGTTCATGACCATCAACATCGACGAGCACGGCACCGGCGCGGGCCCCGTCCTCGACATCGACCACCTCAAGGTCACGTTCGCCACCGATGCCGGCGATGTGTATGCCGTCAAGGATGTCAGCCTCAAGGTCAACCCCGGCGAGGTCGTGGCGATCGTAGGCGAGTCGGGCTCCGGAAAAACCGTCACCGCCAAAACGATCCTTGGCCTGCTGCCGGAAACCGCCATCAGCTCCGGGGCGGTGCTCATCAACGGCAACAACGTCATCAGCGTCAGTCCGGCAAAGCTCCGGGAGATCCGGGGCCGCGACGTGGCCATGGTCTTCCAGGAACCGTCCACGGCCCTGAACCCCGTCTTCACGGTCGGTTGGCAGATTGCGGAAGGCATCCGCTCCCATGCACGCCACGGGGGAGGCGGACGCGTCAGCGCCAAGGAGGCCAAGACCCGCGCCGTCGAGGCGCTCCGCAAGGTGGGCATCCCGGATCCGGACACCCGGGTCAACTACTACCCGCACCAGTTCTCCGGCGGACAGAAACAGCGCGTGGTCATCGCCGCGGCCCTGGCCCTGAACCCCGGGCTCATCGTGGCGGACGAGCCGACCACCGCGCTGGACGTCACGGTGCAGGCCGAAATCCTCGAGCTCCTGCGCGACCTCCGGGACCAGTACGGCACCTCGATCGTGCTCATCACGCACAACATGGGCGTGGTGGCGGACCTCGCCGACCGCGTCGTCGTGATGTACCAGGGTGACGTGGTCGAGGAGGCAACCTCTCGGGTGCTGTTCGCCGAGCCGAAGCAGGATTACACCAAGAAGCTGCTGGCCGCAGTCCCGCACCTGGGCAGGAACTCCGCTTCCGAAGGAATGACGCAACGGGCCCACCAGGGCGGCAAAGTGCTTGTTGAGGCCAAGAACCTGACAATCGAGTACCCGGGCCGGCTGGGAAGCCCCGCTTTCAAGGCCGTGGACGGGGTTAACTTCACCCTTTCCGAGGGCGAAGTCTTCGGCCTTGTGGGCGAGTCGGGTTCCGGCAAGACGACGATCGGTCGGGCCATCGCTGGCCTGAACAGGACCACCGGCGGCAGTTTGAAGGTGCTGGGCTACGAAATGCTCAACCTGAAGGAGCGCACGTTCAAGCCGCTGCGCAAGGAGATCGGGTTCGTGTTCCAGGACCCTGCCGCGTCCTTCAACCCGCAGCTGACCATCGGCGACTGCATCGCTGAGCCGCTCATTATCCACAGCAAACCGACCCCGGCCCAAGCCAGGCAACGGACCCGGGAGCTGCTGGAAGCCGTTCAGCTGCCGGCCGCCTACGCCGACCGCTTCCCGCATGAGCTCTCCGGCGGGCAGCGGCAGCGTGCTTCCCTCGCGCGGGCGCTCATCCTGAACCCGAAGCTGCTCATCGCCGACGAGCCGACCTCGGCCCTTGACGTTTCGGTCCAGGCCGTCGTGCTGGAGCTGTTCAAGGACATCCAGGCAGAATTCGGCTTTGCCGCCCTGTTCATCAGCCACGACCTCGCTGTCGTCGACATCCTGTCCCACTGGGTCGGTGTCCTCTACAAGGGCAAGATGGTCGAACAGGGGCTCGGCAACCAGGTGATGGGCAATCCGCAGCACGAGTACACCAAGAAGCTGATTGCCTCCCTGCCGGTCCCGGATCCGGACAAGCAGGCCAGGCGCCGGGAGGAATTCCGCTCAGTCCTTCACAGCTGAGCCGTTCCGGCAGCACCCCAGGGGACATGCCCGCCGTTCGCGACGAGCGGCGGGCATGTCCCTTTGCGGTCTCAAGGAAAGACGCGCGGGACGCCGCGGCGGGCGTTCGGCGCAGGCCGCGCGAGCCGTCCTTCACAGCAGAAGTGATTAGCGCCGGTGCCCCTAGACTGGAGCAATGACCGAGCAGAACCAGATTCATCCCGACGTAGATTCCTATGACCCCGGGGCCAGCTCGCTGGCCGGTCAGGTGGATCCCGCGGTGATGGCGGAGCTGTTGTCGATCCGCTCCAGCATCGACAACATCGATGCCACTCTCGTATTCCTGCTCGCCGAGCGCTTCAAGGCCACCCAGAAGGTCGGATTCCTGAAAGCAGCCCACAAACTTCCCGCGGGGGACCCCGGCCGGGAAACGGCCCAGATCGCGCGGCTGCGACGCCTCGCCGCGGAGGCCCACCTTGATCCGGCCTTCGCCGAGAAGTTCCTCAATTTCATCATCGGCGAGGTCATCCGGCACCACGAAGCCATTGCGGAGGACCATGAAGCGGCACGGGCCGCCGATCCCCGGGCCACCGATTCCGTGCACCCGCCGACCGCTGGCGAAGTACCCGGCGCCGCCGGCCCGACCGTCTCCGCCACCGCCTAGCCGTGGCCGGAAACCAAGCAACGCAGCCGGAACAGGTTACCGCCACAGCACTGGGCACCTGGCCCGGCGAGGACCCCCTCGAAGCCGCGCGCATCATCCGTGGCGAGCTGGGCAGCCCGCACCTGCCCTTCCTGGCCGAACTGCCGGACCGGGGTGTCGGCTCCGACGCCCTCGGCCGGACAGCATCCTTGTTGGTGGACCTCGCCGTGGACGTCCAGCCCTACGGCTGGCGGATCGTGGACCGTCCCGGCAAGGACTTCAGGCGGGCGCGTTCCGCACTGTCCACCGACATCAACATCCTCGCCGACGTGATCGGTGCCGAGGACACTCCGGCGCAGGACATCAAGGTCCAGCTCCGCGGCCCGCTCAGCCTCGCCGCGGGCCTGCATCTGCACAACGGCGAGCGTGCCCTGATCGACCATGGTGCCCGGCGCGACCTCGCTGCCTCGCTGGCGGCCGGCGCGGCCGGCTACCTCAGCCGTGTGGCTGCCGCGGCGCCCGGGGCCCGAATCGTGGTCCAGATCGACGAGCCGGAGATCGCCTCGGTGCTGGCCGGCACCATTCCCACTTCCAGCGGTTACCGGACCCTGCGCTCGGTGCCGGGCCGGGAAGCCACCGACGCGTGGCAGCTGGTCATCGACGCACTGCGGGCGGCCGGCGCCGTCGAGGTGGTTGTGTGCGTGCCGGAAGTCGAGGCGCCCTTCGAACGGATTTTGGCGGCCGGCGCCGACGGGATCGCCGTGCCCCTGCGCGCCCTCACGTCCCGGCAGTGGGAACAGCTCGCCGGCGCGGTGGAGGCAGGCAAACGGCTGTGGACCGGCGCGCTCGACGTCGCCAACCCCGCCGCTGCACTGCCCCGCGTCGCCGACGTCGTGGAGTGCGTCTGGCGGCCGTGGCGCCAGCTGGGCCTGCCGGCGTCGGCCCTCGGCGCCTTGCGGGTCACCCCCTCGGAGGGGCTGTCCGGGCATTCGCCGTCGTCCGCGACGGCGGTACTGGCGCGGCTGACCCAGGTCGCCGACGGCCTCAACCAGCTTGCGCTCGGGTAGCGCACGGGCGCTGCCCCCGCAGGTTTGCTCTCAGCTGCGGGCTTCCCAGCGGTCCGGCCGGACCTGGTCCGGAAGGTACCCCGGAGCCGACTGACCGCCGGCATACGGTTCCAGACGGTAGTCGAAGTGCCCGGCGTAGACGAGGACCAGCCCCAGCTGCGGCTGGATCACCTTCACCTGGATCCTGTGCTTCCCGGCGGTGCCCTCCTCTGGAGCCCACCACTGTTCGGCGTAGGCCTTGGCATCCAGGGCGGCCGGCAGGGGAATCCGGAGCGGTCCCAGGAACAGCCGCGAGGCCTCCGAAATCCCGCGCAGCCTGCCCCCCGCGGTGACGCCGAGGTTAAGGTCCGTCACGAGCCGCCTGTACCGCCCGACATAATCCACCAGGCCGTGCCGGCTCCCCGAATCATCAAAACTGGTGGTGTCGTGGAACAACCGGGTGGTGCCCGGGAAGTAGATCTCGCGCCGGGCGGTGAGGCTGGACCGCCCGAACGGGTCCAGGTGGGCATGGTTCTCGATCCGGAAACGGATGCCCTCACCGTATTCCGGGAAGAAGGACTCCTCCCCGGCCGCGAGGCGCAGCAACGGGCGCAACCATTTCTGCCGGCAGCCGACCACCTCAAACACACCCTCGCCGACCCCGTAGTGGCCGGATCCGGGAGTGAGGGAGAAGTACTCCTGCAGCTCCGGCTGCAACCGCGCAAAGTCCGCGCCGAGCGCAAGCTCGTAGATCGGCGTGCTCACACAATCCTCCGTTTCCTGGCCCGTTACCGGGTTCCTGCCTACAGCCTGCGGCAAGGACGGCCGTTTGTCACAACCCCCGGCCGCGGCGTCGAACTGCGGTCCGGGCGCCGGCGGCGCCATGCCGGGGCGCCGCCGAATACGACAAAGCCATTTCAATAGGGGAATATATACATATGAAGGCACGCATTCTGGTAGTGGACGATGACG
>DATIUQ010000221.1:0-7603 GCA_035466775.1 Arthrobacter sp. | reverse complement strand
CGAGCGTGGCCAGGTTGTCGTCAAGCCGGGTTCCATCACCCCGCACACCGACTTCGAGGCTAACGTCTACATCCTCTCCAAGGACGAAGGCGGACGTCACAACCCGTTCTACTCCAACTACCGCCCGCAGTTCTACTTCCGCACCACGGACGTAACCGGCGTTATCACCCTGCCGGAAGGCACGGAAATGGTTATGCCTGGCGACAACACTGAGATGACCGTTGCGCTCATCCAGCCCATCGCCATGGAAGAGGGCCTCGGCTTCGCTATCCGCGAAGGCGGCCGCACCGTTGGTTCGGGACGCGTTACCAAGATCCTCAAGTAGCACTTGTCGATCTGTGTTTGATCTCTGATCGGGTCGGCCGTCTGACGGCCCCCGTGACGTAGGAACAGCCCCGCTGCACTCGCAGCGGGGCTGTTCTTTTTTGTCAGTTCATCACCCCCGCCGTGGGATCCGCGCCCCTTACCGGCCCCGGTGACAGGACGATCCCCGGCCTTGGGAGCGGGCCCTGTGGAAAACCCTTCGCTGGACGCACACCGGTGCTATATTTCATCTAGTCATTGGAGTTAATGGGGGCTGGTCGGGTCCGGACAGCCGGTGTCACGAAGGATGTCCATGTCGACCGCTGTCCACCCACTGCTGGTAATGCTTCTGGTCGCGGTCGCCCTCCTGCTGGGCCTCCGCTGGGGGAGGGCGCGGGAACGCCGGCGTGCCGGTGACACGAACAGCCAGGCCTTCGCGGCCGGATTCCGTGCGGGGCACGTACAGGGCTGGCGCGACGGCAAGGCCGCCCCGGAGCCGGTGGCAGCGACCATCCCGCAGGCAAAGGCACCGCCGGCGACCCGGCCTTACCGGCCAACTCTGCCGGTCGAGACCGTCGGGCCGCTCCGGTACGAACCCGTCCCGCCCGCAGGTCACGAACAGTTCCGGCCCCGGCCCGCACGCCCCGCTGTTCCGCAGGAGTCCGCCGCGGACCGGGCTGCCCGTAAGGAGAAACGGGACCGGCAGAACATCAACATCACCCTCTATGTCGCCGGCCTCCTGCTGGTGGCTGCCGGTGCCCTGTTCGTCGGCACGTCCCTCCCGGAGGTCCTGCGCTTCGCCGGCGTCCTCGCCATCACGGTGCTGTTCTATGCCGGGGGCCTGGTCCTGCACACGAGGGCACCGCGGCTCAGGCCCGCGGCTGTTGCGTTCGCCGGAACCGGCCTGGCCCTGATCCCGGTGGCCGGCCTGGCACTGTACAGCTTCGTCCTGCATGACGGCCCGGCAGCCTGGCTGGCTACTTCGTTCATCGGGACCGTGGCCTATGTCGCCGCCGCCGTCAGGATGGACAGCAGGATCCTCGCCCACGTGTCGCTGACATTCGTTGTGTCGACCCTGTGGTCCGGGATTTCTGTCCTCGGCGGAGCCCTGGCCTGGTACTTCGGCTCCCTGATCGGCCTTGCGGTCCTCCTGGCACTGCTGGCCCTGACACGTCCGCGCTGGTTGCCGTCCGTGTTCCTCAAGCCGCTCTTGTACCTGCACCCCTTTGTGGTCCCCTCCGTTGCGGTGGCCGTGACCGTCATGCCCCTTCTGCTCGGCAAGGGCGAATACGCGTTCCTCATGTTCCTCTGCGGCGCCTACTTCGCGTTGATGGCTGCCGTCCCGCAGGGCCGGTTCCGGGTGGCCCAGTACTACGGCGGCCGGGTGAGCCTCACCGTGGCGGCGGCAGCCGGAACCTGGGCTGCCAGTGACAGCCTGCCGTGGGCGCTGCTGACCGGCGTCGCTCTGGCAGCCCTCCAGGCCGTGCTGCTGGCGTCCGGGCTGAAGGTGGTTCCGGCAGCCCTGCAGGGGTCAGCCTTCCGACAGCGGGCGGACGCGCTCGGCACGTTCGGACTGCAGCTGCTCCTGACCCTGCTGTGGGGTGCCGCGACCCTGTTCCCTTCCGCCGGTCCAACTGTTGACGTGCCCGTATGGGTGGCGCTGCTGCTGGCGGTGCTCACCGGCATGGCCCTCGCGGTGGGACTGGGCGGGGTGGCGGAATGGGCTCCGGTGCCCGCCTTGATGCTGGCGGCGGCTTTCGACGACCGCGCCGGCGGCTGGACTCCGGCCGGGTTGCTGCTGCTGGTCGCGCTGTTCTGGGCCGTGCGCTCCCTGCCCCCGCAGGAGATCCTGCGGCTGCACTTCGTTCTCGCCGCCCGCATCGCGGTCACACTGGCCGTTCCCGCTGTGGCTGTGGCCGTGACCGGCGATGGCTACGACTCGGTTCCGGTGCTCTCGGCCTTCCTGCTGGCACTTATGGTGCAGCAGCTCGCCACGGCAGTCCTTGTCCGGGCGGGCGTGCCGTCGTTGGCCCCGGACGCGAGCCTGGCAGGGTTCTCCCTCGCAGCCCTCCCCGTCCTCGCCGCGGTGGCCATCGCGGACGACAGTCCGCAGGGAACGCTCGCCGGCGGCGCCGTCGTGCTCCAGCTCCTCGCGTCCCTTGGCATCGGCTGGGCGCTCTCCGGGAAAGCGGCCACGGGGACGCCCTGGCGGTCCGGCCTCCGTGAACTGCTGCCGCTGGGCATGGCGGCCGCGCTGGCCGGCCTGGCGTTTTCCGCCGTCTCGCTCCGCAGCGGCAACGTCAGCCTCGCCCTCACGGTTCTCTACCTGACGGCAACGGCGCTGCGCCGCGTCGAGCGGCAGCAGCGGTGGAGCTACTGGTGGATGGCCCGGGGGACCGGCACCGTTTTGATCCTGGCCGGTTTCCAGCAGCTCCGGCAGGATTCTGCTCCGTTGCTGCTTGGCGGCGAGGAACTGGCGGGCGCGTCGCTGGCGGTCCTGGTGCTGGGGCTGCAGCTGGCTTTCCCCCTGCGGGCCGAGGTCCGGGGCCGGGCTCCCCTCGGCGTCATGACCGACGCCGCCACGGTGCTGCTGCTGCAGGCCGCAGCGCTGGCCGTCCTCACGGCGTCCGGAGTCCAGGACCAGACACCCTGGCGCTGGCAGCTGACTGCCGCGTGTGTCGTGATGGCGCTCAGCGCGGCGGCGGCGGGCTTCGTGCTGCGGACCCGTCCGCGCGCGGCGGTGTTGGCCCCGGCGGTGCTGGCGGTGCTCGTGCTGGCCCGCGCGGGCTCGGCGCTCGACGTCGAGCTCGTGCTGGGCATCTTTGCCGCGTTCAGCGCCGTGATGGTGGCCGCCTCCACCACGCGCCCCGCCAAGGGCGTCTACTTCGCTGCGGCCCGGGTGCTGACACTGGTCCTGGCACTCGTGCTCAGCTACGACCTGGCGTCCTCGGCCACCACAGTCTCCGTCACCGTGGGGCTGGTCCTCGCGGCCCAGCACGTGATCCGCTGGCTCATGCGGCACCGGCTGACGGAAATCCCCTTCCAGCAGGCGGCGGTGTGGGTCACGCTCGCCGCCCAGTCCGCGCTTCCGCTCGGCTACCTGGCGGCGGAACCGGACGACGGCGGCCGCTGGGTCATCCTGCTGCACACGGCCCTCCTGCTGGTTTCCGCGGCGGTGGCCAGCCGGGTATTTGCGGCCCGCGGGGCGGCCTACCTGGCGGTCTATGCCGCTGTGCTCGGCATTGTGGCGCTGGGGCCGCTCGTGCAGTTCACCGGCGGCCCGCCTGCTGGCGCCTTCCTGGACCAGCCGGTGCTGAGCCACGACGGCGTCGTGGCGGTGCTGCTCGTGATGTCACTGGCCGCCACCGCCGCCGGCCTGCTGTTCCGGCGGAAGGCCCGGGCCGACGTCGAACGCTGGCTCTGGCCGGCAGCGTCCGGCGCGTTCGTGGGAACCGCCCTGCTGCTGGCACCGGTCGCCAGCGATGGGCTGGCCGGGGCTGCCGTCCTTGTGCTGGGAGTGGCCTGTTTCGCGGCGTCGCATCTTCACCGGTGGCCGGTGCTCTACGTGCCCGCCGTGGCGGCGGTGCTGGCCGGTGCCACACTGGCGGCTTCTGCGCTGCTGGAAGCCGTTCCGGGTGCCCGGGGGACCTACCTGCCGTGGCTGGTTGGTTGCGCCCCGGCCGCGGCAACGCTCTACGCCGTCCGCTGGATGCGCCGGGACGGGCTGGCCGGCGACCCGGTCCGGCGCTGGTCGCTGGCGGCTGCTGCGGCCCTGGGCCTTGGCGTGGCCGCAGCCGCCGGGCTGCAGTGGGGCGCAACCGCCTGGGCCGGGGCTGCGCTCTTGGCCGCAACCGCCGCTGTGTGCTGCGCCGAAGTGCCGGCGGCAGCCCGCAAGGCCGCCGTGGAACTGGGGCTCTTTGCCACGACGGCGGCAGTGCAGCGGGCGGTGCTGTTCAGCGGACCCAATTCGGGCGCAAGTTGGCCCGACTCGTTTTGGACTTTGCAATGGTATGTGGTTCTGGCCGGCGTGCTGGGCGCCCTCCGCCTGCGGTCCGGGAACCGCAAGGCGGGACGGGTGCTGTTGTCCGGCGCCGCCGGGCTGCTGACGCTCTCCGGGCTGACAATCATCTTCGGCGGTGATGCCGGGCAGCAACTGTGGATCCTGGGGTTCATGGCCGTCTTGCTCATGGCCGGGCTGGCCTTCGGCGATCGGCTGTTTGTCTGGTGGGGCGCGGCGGGAGTGGCACTGTGCATCATGTGGGCCATGCGCCAGTACACCTTCGCACTGCTCGCCCTAATTGCCGCGGCCCTGATAGCGCTGGCGGTCTGGCGCCTGAACCGCACCAAGCCTGCCGCCGAGGAGCCGGCGCCCATCCGTGAGCCGGTGGACCATGGTTGACCGGGCCCGGGCGCTGATATCGTTGCTTCCAACGAAGGGAGCTCACAATGGGCTGGTTGATTTTCCTGTTGGTGGCCGTTGCCGTCGTCGTCGCTGTCGTTTGGGCCAAGAAGCACTTCCGCCACGAGATTGAGCGCGCCAAACGCATTAACCGGGCCAACAAGGACAAATAACCCGCCGGCTCAGCTCTTTCGGGCCCGGCTGAGCGCCTGGTACCAGTAGTACGAATCCTTGGGCGTGCGTTCCTGCGTGTCGAAATCCACGTGGACCAGGCCGAAGCGCTGTGAGTACCCGGCGGCCCACTCGAAGTTGTCCATCAGGGTCCAGACGTAGTAGCCCAGCAGTTCGACGTCCTCGGCGATACCCCCGGGCGACGTGGCATCCACGGCATGACCCAGGTGGGACGCGATGTAGCTGATCCGTTCCGCGTCCGCGATGGGACCTGTCACGTGGTCGGGCTCGGGGAAGCTGGCACCGCTTTCGGTGATGTAGAGCGGCGGGAGGGCTCCGCCATACCTGTCCTTCAGCTCGCGGAGCAAAGGTCCCAGATGGTCCGGGGCCACCGGCCAGCCGAACCCCGTCGTCGTGTATTCCGGGAACGCCGCCAGATGGAACGGCATCTTCAGCATCGCGTCCGTGTGTCCCGCGGGGCTTTCGCCCGCACCCCGTCCGGTGGCGACCTTCACGGGGTAGTAATAGTTCAGCCCGTAGAAGTCCAGGGGCTGCTGGATGGTCCGCAGATCGCCGTCGGAGATCTTCCCCAGCGAACGGAACCAGGGCCTGGCGATACGCGGGATCTTCGGGTACCGGCCCAGCAGGATCGGGTCCGCATACACCCGGTTCAGTACCAGGTCGAAGATGTTGGCAAGGAACCTGTCCGTCACCGAGCGGGTGGCCGGCCGTACCGGGGAATGCAGGTTGGTGACGCCCACGGCGCCCGAGACCGACTCCGCACGCAGGGCCTGCACGGCGAGGCCGTGGCCGAGGAGCTGATGGTGGACTGCGGGCAGGGCATTGAAGAGCAGGTCATGTCCCGGGGCATGGACCCCGAGGGCATAGCCGTTGAGGGTGACGGACACCGGTTCGTTGAGCGTGACCCACTGGGCCACGCGGTCGCCGAAGCGCCGGCCGGCGGCGGCGCTGTACTCGGCGAAGCGTTCTGCCGTGGAACGGTTCAACCAGCCGCCCCGGTGTTCCAGCGGCAGGGGGGTGTCCCAGTGGTACAGGGTGGCCATCGGCGAGATGCCGGCATCGAGCAGCCGGTCGATGAGCCGGTCGTAGAAGTCGAGCCCCTGGCTGTTGAACGGCCCTGTGCCGTCCGGCTGGATCCGGGGCCAGGAAAGCGAGAAACGGTAGGAGTCGATGCCGAGGGTGCGCATCAGTTCGACGTCCTCGGGCGTGCGGTTGTAGTGGTCGCAGGCGACGGCGGGGGAGTGCCCGTCCTGGATGCTGCCCGGCTTTTCGACGAAGGCGTCCCAGCCGGAGGGCCCGCGGCCGCCGGCCGCAAGGGAGCCTTCGATCTGGAAGGCGGCGGAGGCAACCCCCAGCTGGAAATCCGGGCTGAGGCGCGCGGCCAGGGCCTGGACTGCTACGGAATCCTGCACAGTCATGCCCCCATCATCCCCACGGCGTGCGCCGAAGGCAATGATCGGAAGCGCTGTCCCGGCGTGCCCTGCGTCCCGACGGTGGCGTCGGGCCGGGCCGGCGCCGGGATCCAGGCCCGGCCTCCGGACCACCACCCAACACCCGCTGATTCGCTTCTGCCCGTTAATTCCGGCATACTAGATGAGTTGTTCAAGCGCTCTTTCGCGTCCCGATCCGGATAATGCCGGGTGTCAGGGTCCAAGTAGGAGCCCAAACATAACCCACTTCCCAAGGAATTGCGGACGAGTACGCGTGAAAACCGCGACACGCCCGACCGCGGGGGTCGGTTGCGTCGGCAGGTTGAGGAACCCGGATTCATCCGGATTCAGCTTGTGCGGCGGGTGGTAGTTACGACTTCAAATGCTTCGGCAGCCATGCAACGAGTAAGTAAACAGGGCAGCCCTAATCAGGGGAAGCACAGACTGAAAGAGAGTCAGGCGACATGGCGGGACAAAAAATCCGCATCCGGCTGAAGTCATACGACCACGAGGTCATTGACGTTTCAGCACGGAAGATCGTTGAGACGGTCACGCGCGCAGGCGCCACGGTAGTTGGCCCCGTGCCGCTGCCGACGGAGAAGAACGTTTACTGCGTAATTCGCTCTCCGCACAAGTACAAGGACAGCCGCGAGCACTTTGAAATGCGCACGCACAAGCGTCTTATCGACATCATCGATCCCACGCCCAAGGCTGTTGATTCGCTCATGCGTCTCGACCTGCCGGCCGACGTGAACATCGAAATCAAGCTGTAGGGAGGTGCTGAGAGACTATGACCGCAACCCGTAATGTAAAGGGCCTGCTGGGCACGAAGCTCGGCATGACCCAGGTCTGGGACGAGAACAACAAGCTCATCCCCGTCACTGTGGTCCAGGCTGACTCGAACGTCATCACGCAGCTGCGCAACGCAGACACTGATGGCTATGTCGCCGTTCAGATCGGCTACGGCCAGATCGATCCCCGCAAGGTCACCAAGCCGCTGGCTGGTCACTTTGAAAAGGCAGGCGTCACGCCTCGCCGCCACGTCGTAGAACTGCGCACTGCAGATGCTGACTCTTACGAGCTGGGCCAGGAGCTCTCCGTTGAGCTCTTCGAAGCCGGCCAGAAGATCGACGTCGTTGGCACCACCAAGGGTAAGGGCTTCGCCGGTGTTATGAAGCGTCACGGCTTCCACGGCGTTGGAGCTTCCCACGGTGCCCACAAGAACCACCGTAAGCCCGGTTCAATCGGTGGCGCATCCACCCCGAGCCGCGTCTTCAAG
>DATIUQ010000220.1:0-35822 GCA_035466775.1 Arthrobacter sp. | reverse complement strand
GCCAGCGTGCCGTGGCAGCTGAAATCATCCGAAGAAGCCAAGAGACTGCAGGACATCCAATGAGCCCCGAGACCCAGACGCAATCCTCCACCGAACTGACCGTCGACGTCGGCCCGGTCGCCCACGGCGGGCACTGCGTGGCCCGGCACGAGGGACGCGTGGTCTTCGTCCGCCACGGCATCCCCGGCGAAAAAGTCCGGGTCCGCCTCACGGAGTCCGGCCCGGACGCCAAGTTCTGGCGCGGCGACGTTGTGGAAGTGCTGGAACCCTCCCCGGACCGGGTCGGGCACTTCTGGGACCTGGCGGACTCCGTGCGCTCCTGGTCCCACCGCCACCCGCCCGTCGGCGGCGCCGAGCTCGGCCACATCGCCCTGGACCGGCAGCGCAGCCTCAAGGCCGAGGTGCTGGCCGAACAGCTGCACCGCCTGGCCGGCGTGGACCTGCCCATCACGGTGGAAGCCGTGGGGGAGCCCGGAACGCCCGCGGCGGCGGGCCTTGCCTGGCGGACCCGCGCGGGATTCGCGGTGACACCGGCCGGAAAGCTCGGCATGCACGCGCACAGGTCCGACGCAGTGCTCCCGGTCGCGGAGATGCCCCTGGCCGCGGACGCCATCAACGCGCTCCGGCTCTGGGACATCGACCTGCAGGGCATCGAGCGCATTGAGGTGGCCGCCCCGGCCAACGGCTCCCGGCCGCTGGTGCTCCTGGTCCCGGCGGCGGGAACCCGCGCGAAGCGGCTCAGCGCGGTCCTGGCCCAGCTGCCCGAGGACGTCTCGGTGGCCAGCTTTGATCCGGTCAAGGGCGAGGTCCTGCGGCTGCGCGGACGCACCTACGTGCAGGAGAGCGCCGCCGGGCACGATTACCGCGTCACCGGCGACGGGTTCTGGCAGATCCACCGGGACGCGCCGGCCACGCTCGTGGGCGCGGTCACCGGCTTCCTGCACGACGGCGGCTTCCTCGACGCCGGCGCCGCTGTGGCGGACCTGTACGCGGGGGCGGGGCTGTTCACCGCGCCGCTCGCGGACGCCGTGGGCGTCACCGGGTCCGTGCTGTCCGTCGAAGGATCGCCCGGCACCAGCCGGGACGCCCGCAAGAACCTCCACGGCGCATCCCAGGTCGAGATCGTCCAGGGCAGGGTGGAACGGGTCCTGCGCGAGAAGGCCCGCACGTTCGACGCCGTCCTGCTGGACCCCCCGCGGGCCGGCGCGGGCAAGGCCGTTGTGAACCAGCTGGTCGAGGCCGGCCCCCGGGCCGTCGCCTATGTATCCTGCGACCCGGCGTCCTTTGCCCGCGATGTCGGGTACTTCCAACAGTCCGGCTGGGAACTGAACGGGCTGCGGGCCTTTGACCTGTACCCGCACACCCACCACATGGAGACTGTGGCGCTGCTGACTCCCGGGGCCTGAGGCCACTAGGATGGGCGGAGTAGTCCGACGTCGCGCTCCGTAATCACGGCTGACCTCCTGCACCCTGTACTGATCCTTGTCCGAACAAGGCCAAGCACTAGTTAGGGCGACCTAACTAGCAAGGGGTCTGCGGCGCGACAAAGATGAAACTGTTGCGAGAGGAGTCCTGCGATGAGCATTGTGGACAGCTTCGGTTCAAAAGGCAAACTTAATGTAGCCGGTACCGAATACGAAATTTTCCGGTTGAACTCCGTTGAAGGTGCAGAAAACCTTCCGTTCAGCCTCAAGGTATTGCTTGAAAACCTGTTGAGGACCGAGGACGGCGCCAACATTACGGCCGATCACGTCCGAGCACTGGCCGGCTGGGACCCCAGCGCCGAGCCCGACACTGAAATCCAGTTCACGCCGGCGCGCGTGATCATGCAGGACTTCACTGGCGTGCCCTGCGTTGTGGACCTTGCCACCATGCGTGAGGCAGTCAAGGAACTCGGCGGTGACCCCAAGCGGGTCAACCCCCTGGCACCTGCCGAAATGGTGATCGACCACTCCGTGCAGATCGACGCCTTCGGCAACTCCGGCGCACTGGAGCGCAACATGGAGATCGAGTACCAGCGCAACGGCGAGCGGTACCAGTTCCTGCGTTGGGGCCAGACCGCGTTCGACGACTTCAAGGTCGTCCCGCCGGGAACCGGCATCGTGCACCAGGTCAACATCGAGTACCTGGCCCGCACCGTCATGACCCGCGAAATTGACGGCGTGCTCCGGGCCTACCCGGACACCTGCGTCGGCACCGACTCCCACACCACCATGGTCAACGGCCTGGGCGTGCTGGGCTGGGGCGTGGGCGGCATCGAAGCCGAGGCGGCCATGCTCGGCCAGCCCGTCTCCATGCTGATCCCGCGCGTCGTAGGCTTCAAACTGACCGGGTCCATCCCGGCCGGCGCGACCGCCACCGACGTCGTCCTGACCATCACCGAACAGCTGCGCAAGCACGGTGTGGTCGGCAAGTTCGTGGAG
This sequence comes from Arthrobacter sp., assembly GCA_035466775.1. Taxonomy (GTDB): domain Bacteria; phylum Actinomycetota; class Actinomycetes; order Actinomycetales; family Micrococcaceae; genus Arthrobacter. The sequence continues at coordinate 33,399 of DATIUQ010000220.1, read as the reverse complement.
TTCTACGGCGAAGGCGTCGCGGCCGTGCCGCTGGCCAACCGCGCCACCATCGGCAACATGAGCCCGGAGTTCGGCTCCACGGCGGCCATGTTCCCGATCGACGACGTCACCCTCGACTACCTGCGCCTCACCGGCCGCTCGGACGAGAACGTCGCCCTCGTGGAGTCCTACGCGAAGGAACAGGGCCTCTGGCACGACCCCTCCCGCGAAATCAAGTTCTCCGAGTACCTCGAGCTGGACCTGTCGACGGTTGTTCCGTCGATCTCCGGCCCGAAGCGCCCGCAGGACCGCATCATCCTCACGGAGTCCAAGGACCAGTTCCGCCAGGACCTGCGCAACTACGTGAAGGAAGAGCTGGCCGGCGGCAGCGTCGACGAGGCAATCGACGAGAGCTTCCCGGCGTCGGACGTCCCGTCCTTCACGGGCTCCGCGAGCCACCTCACGGACGAGGCCCCGCACGCGCACGGCCCGGCGGCCGACGGCCGCCAGTCCAACCCGGTCAGCGTCAAGACCGCGGACGGCCGCGAGTTCGAGCTGGACCACGGTGCGGTGTCGATCGCCTCGATCACGTCCTGCACCAACACGTCCAACCCGTCCGTTATGCTGGCCGCCGCACTGCTGGCCCGCAACGCCGTCGACAAGGGCCTGACCTCCAAGCCGTGGGTCAAGACCTCCGTGGCCCCCGGTTCCAAGGTTGTCACCGACTACTACAACAAGTCGGGCCTGACCCCGTACCTGGAGAAGCTCGGCTTCTACATCGTCGGCTACGGCTGCGCGACCTGCATCGGCAACTCCGGCCCGCTCGACGCCGAAATCTCCGAGGCCATCCAGGCCAACGACCTTTCCGTCACCGCCGTGCTGTCCGGTAACCGCAACTTCGAAGGCCGGATCAACCCGGACGTGAAGATGAACTACCTGGCCTCCCCGCCGCTGGTCATCGCCTACGCCCTGGCCGGAACCATGGACTTCGACTTCGACGCCGATGCCCTGGGCCAGGATGAGGCCGGCAACGACGTCTTCCTGAAGGACATCTGGCCGAACCCGGTCGAGGTCCAGCAGGTCATCGATTCCTCGATCGACAAGGACATGTTCGCCCGCGGCTACGAGGGCGTCTTCGACGGCGACGACCGCTGGAAGGCACTCGACACCCCGGCCGGCGACACCTTCGCCTGGGATCCGAAGTCCACCTACGTCCGCAAGCCCCCGTACTTCGAGGGCATGAAGGCGCAGCCGGAGCCCGTCCAGGACATCACCGGCGCACGCGTGCTGCTGAAGCTTGGCGACTCCGTCACCACGGACCACATCTCACCGGCAGGTTCGTTCAAGTCCGACACCCCGGCCGGGCAGTACCTGCTGGCCAACGGTGTGGAGCGCAAGGACTTCAACTCCTACGGCTCACGCCGTGGCAACCACGAGGTCATGATCCGCGGCACGTTCGCGAACATCCGGATCAAGAACCAGATCCTGGACGGCGTCGAGGGTGGCTTCACCCGCGACTTCACCCAGGCTGACGGCCCGCAGGCCTATGTCTACGACGCCGCGCAGAACTACCAGGCCGCCGGCATCCCGCTGGTTGTCCTGGCCGGCAAGGAGTACGGCTCCGGCTCATCCCGTGACTGGGCAGCCAAGGGCACCGCGCTCCTGGGCGTCAAGGCTGTCGTGGCCGAAAGCTACGAGCGCATCCACCGCTCCAACCTGATCGGCATGGGCGTCCTGCCCCTGCAGTACCCGGCCGGCCAGAACGCGGCCAGCCTCGGCCTGACCGGCACGGAGACCTTCGCGGTTGAGGGCGTCACCGCCCTGAACGAGGGCACCACGCCCAAGACGCTCAAGGTCACTGCCACTGCGGTTGACGGAACTGTCACGTCCTTCGATGCGGTCCTGCGCATCGACACCCCGGGCGAGGCCGACTACTACCGCAACGGCGGCATCCTGCAGTACGTGCTGCGCCAGATCTCCGCCAACTAGCGGAGGCCCAGCAGTCCAACGAGAAAGCCCCGGCCCGTCACCGACGGACCGGGGCTTTCCCGTTCCGGCACCAGTGCCACGTCGGAGGCGTTAGAGTTAAAAGGCATGTCTACCACCCGAAGGAGGGGCCGTTGGGAATCTTGGAGACCATCCGGAATCCGCAGGACCTGAGCAAGTTGTCCGAGGCGCAGCTGGATCAGCTGGCAGCCGAGGTCAGGGAATTCCTGATCGGCAACGTTTCCCAGACGGGCGGGCATCTGGGCCCGAACCTCGGCGTCGTCGAACTCACCATCGCGGTCCACCGGATCTTCGATTCCCCCCGCGACAGCATCGTCTTCGACACCGGCCACCAGTCCTACGTGCACAAGCTCCTCACCGGACGCCAGGACTTCAGCACCCTGCGCCAGCAGGGCGGCCTGTCCGGCTACCCCGACCGCGCCGAATCCGAGCACGACATCGTCGAAAGCTCACACGCCTCCTCCTCGCTCTCCTGGGCGGACGGGATCTCCCGCGCCCGGCAGCTGACCGGCGACGGCGACCGGTACGTGATCGCCGTCGTGGGCGACGGCGCCCTCACCGGCGGCATGGCCTGGGAGGCAATCAACAACATTGCCGCGGACAAGAAGCGCCGCGTGGTGATCGTTGTGAACGACAACGGCCGCTCCTACGCCCCCACCGTGGGCGGATTCGCGGATTACCTCGCCTCGCTGCGCCCCACGATCGATTCCTTCCGCGCGGCTCCCGCCTACGAAGGCACGCTGGACTTGTGGCGGAGGAAGCTGCAGAACGGCGGACCCGCGGGCCAGTTCACCTACCGCAGCCTGCACGCCATGAAGAAGGGCGTCAAGGACTGGTGGGCCCCGCAGGGCATGTTCGAGGACCTCGGGATGAAATACATCGGCCCCGTGGACGGCCACAACCTCCAGGCCATGGAGCACGCGCTGGCCACCGCCAAGAACTACGCCGGTCCCGTGATTGTGCACGCCATGACCGAGAAGGGCCACGGCTACGCGCCGGCCCGCGCGCACGAGGCCGACCAGTTCCACGCGGTCGGGATCATCGACCCGGAGACCGGCGAGCCCACCGAGGCCGGCGGCGCCAAGTCCTGGACGTCCGTCTTCGCCGACGAGATCGCCGACATCGCGGATGAGCGCAAGGACATCGTCGGCATCACCGGCGCCATGCTCATCCCCGTGGGGCTGCACAAGTTCGCCGCGCGGCACCCGGAGCGGGTGTTCGACGTCGGCATCGCCGAACAGCACGCCCTCACCTCCGCCGCCGGCATGGCATTCGGCGGGCTGCACCCCGTCGTCGCGGTCTACGCGACGTTCCTGAACCGCGCCTTCGACCAGCTGCTGATGGACGTCGCCCTGCACAAGGCCGGCGTCACCCTCGTCCTGGACCGGGCCGGGGTGACCGGACCCGACGGCGCCAGCCACCACGGCATGTGGGACATGGCCATGGTCCAGATCGTGCCCGGGCTGCACCTCGCCGCACCCCGCGACGCCACCCGGCTCCGCGAGGAACTCCGCGAAGCCGTCGCCATCGAGGACGCCCCCAGCGTGATCCGCTACTCCAAAGGCACCGTGGGGGCCGAGGTGGAGGCCATCGAGCGGCTCAGCGACGGAGTCGACGTGCTGGCGCGCCGCCCGGCCGGCTCCAGCGACAACGACGTGCTGATCGTCAGCGTCGGTGCGATGTCCGAGCTCGCCCTGGATGTCTCGAACCGGCTCGGCGCGCAGGGCATCAGCTCCACCGTCGTGGACCCGCGCTGGGTCCTCCCGGTGCCCAACTCCGTCATCGCCCTCGCCTCGCACCACCGCCTCGTCATCTGCATCGAGGACGGGGTTCGCGCCGGCGGCGTCGGGTCCCGGATCCGGCAGGAAATGCGGGCCGCCGGAGTGGACACCGCGCTCAACGAGGTCGGCCTCCCGGTGGAGTTCCTGGACCACGGCTCCCGCAGCCAGGTCCTCGAGCGGGTCGGCCTGACCGCGCAGCAGATCACGCACGACGTCGTGGCCCAGGTCCTGGGCACCAAAGTGCCGTTCGCCAGGCCCCTCCCGGGCCAGGAACACCCCAGCACGGGCAGCCTGCCGATTCTGTGAGGACCCCCGACGGCCTGGTGCCGGGCGACCTGGTGGTCTCCCGGAACCGGAAATGGAACGGCAAGGCCCACTGGGTGGTGCCCGGGACCTATCTGGGCGAGGACGCCCACGGCTGGTGGATCTTCCAGGGAACCAATGAGTTCTGCTCCCGCCCGGGCGCGGCGTTCTACGCCGAATCCGACGCCGTGCTGCTGGTCCCGCGCTCGGGCGAGTACGTGGCCACGTTCTACGACGACGCCCACCCCGCCGGCGTCCAGGTCTACGTGGACCTGGCGACGGACCACGGCTGGTCGACGATCCGGCCGGGCGTCACTGAGTTCCACCTGATCGACATGGACCTGGACGTGGTCCGGACCGTGGACCGCGGAGTGTACGTGGACGATGAGGACGAGTTTGCCGAGCACCGGATCGAGATGGACTACCCCGCAGACGTGGTGGCCCGGATCACCGCCGCGTCGGATCAGCTTTACCAGGCCGTCAAGGCACAACAGCCACCGTTCGACGGCACCGACCGCGAATGGTTCAGGAGAGGACGGGCATGAGCGGAATTATCCGGGTCTACAAGCGTGACGAAGAGGGCACCCTGCAGTTCAGGGAAGCCTGGATCGACGAGGAGTTCAACGAATTCGTCATGAACCACGGCGTCGTCGGGCACCAGAGCACGACGGAAGAGACCGACGCCGCCGACGCCGAGACCGCGGAGCGGCTCATGGATGCCTTCGCCGTGCAGTGCGCCGAGGACGGGTACGCCGAGATTCCGGAGGAGGAGCAGTTCTGGGTGGTGGCCCAGTACGCCCTGAAAACCAAGGACGGGACCTCCCGCGACCGGTACCTCGAGGAAAAGGCCAAAGACGCCCTGATCAGCCACCTGGCCTGGCGGGGTCTGGGGACCGTGGACCGCAGCGAGTTTTCCGACGCCAAGCTGAACATTTTCTGCCTCACCCCGGACGTCAACAAGACCGTCAACGCCATCAAGGTCTGCATCCGTGGCGAGGACCTTGACTTCACCAAGCTGAGCATCGGCGCCGCAGCCTTTGGCGAGACGTCCTTCAAGCTCAAGCACTCACCGAAGCCGGCCAACAGCTTCACGCTCTAGGTAACAGCTGTAAGGAGCCGGGCACGGCTCGCATCATTTGGGGGGAAACCGACTGGAAGGCAACGCTATGACGCGCAAATCCTCTCAACCAGGCAGCACCCCGCTCCCGGCGGGACTGGCGGCTCCGGCACGCAGGTCGCTCGCGCACGCGGGGGTGGAAACCCTCGAACACCTCGTGCAGTTGGGCCGGCGCCGGCTGGCCGGGATGCACGGCATCTGCCCGCGGACCCTTGCCCAGCTCGAGGATGCCCTCGACGAACGCGGGCTGGAGCTGCCCGCGGGTTGACCCGGGCGGCCCGGCGGTCGGCCGGACGCCGGCCACGGGTACGGCGCTGCCCGGCCCGGGTGCCGTCCCGGGCCGTTATAGGCTGAACCCCATGACTGAATACCGCCGCGTAGGAAATTCCGGACTGACCGTCTCCGTCGTTGGGCTTGGCTGCAACAACCTGGGCCGGGCCAATACGGCCACCGAGTCGCAGGAGGGGACCGACGCCGTCGTGCATGCCGCCCTGGACGCCGGAATTACCTTCTTCGACGTCGCGGACACCTACGGCAAGGAACCGGGCCTCAGCGAGACGATGCTGGGCAAGGCACTGCAGGGCCGCCGCGACGACGCCGTCATCGGCACCAAGTTCGGCATGGACATGCGCGGGGCCAACGGCAACGACTTCGGTGCCCGCGGCTCCCGCCGGTACATCATCAAGGCCGCCGAGGCCTCGCTGCGCCGGCTCGGCACGGACTGGATCGACCTCTACCAGTTCCACACCCCGGACCCGCTGACCCCGATCGAGGAAACCCTCGACGCCCTCGACGAGCTCGTCACCAGCGGCAAGGTCCGCTACATCGGCCACTCCAACCGGGCCGGCTGGCAGATCGCCGAGGCCGAATTCGTGGCCCGCGCCCGCGGCGGAGCACGCTTTGTCTCCAGCCAGAACCACTACAACCTGCTGGACCGCCGCGCCGAGCTCGAGGTCACGCCGGCCGCCGAAGCCTACGGCCTGGGCGTGCTGCCGTACTTCCCGCTGGCCAACGGCCTGCTGACCGGCAAATACGCCAAGGACACCGCCCCCGAGGGCTCGCGCCTCAGCCACACCCGCACCAACCTGGTCCACGACGCCGACTGGGACCAGCTGGGCGCGTTCAGCGCCTTCGCGGCCGACCGGGAGCTGACCGAGGTCCAGGTGGCGTTCTCCTGGCTCGCCGCCCAGCCCTCGGTCAGCAGCGTCATCGCCGGCGCAACCCGGCCGGAACAGGTCCGGCAGAACGCCGCGGCCGTTGCCTGGATCCCCAGCGCCGCGGAACGCGCCGAACTGGGCGACCTCTTCCCGCGCACGCCGAAGGTCGCGCTGTTCTAGATGGAGCTGCCCTCAACGGCCGCCATACCAATGGCTCCCTTCCCGGGGGGCCTGCCTGACCGGCCTGCAGCACACCAGAGAATCCTGATGGACGTCGACACCGGGATCGACGACGCCCTGGCCCTGGTCTACCTGCTGTCCCGGCCCGAGGTGCACCTGCAGGCCATCACGTGCACGGCCGGGAACGTCGGTGCCCGCCAGGTCGCGCTCAACAACCTGGCGCTGCTGGAGCTGTGCGGCCGGTCCGGCGTCGAGGTGGCCATCGGCGCCGAGGTGCCGCTGGAAATTCCGCTGGTCACCACCGAGGAGACCCACGGGCCGCAGGGGATCGGCTACGCCGAGCTGCCCGCGCCCGCCCGGCAGGTCTCGCAGCGCCACGCCGTCGACGTCTGGGTGGAGGAAGTCCGGGCGCACCCGGGGGAGATCACCGGGCTCATCACCGGGCCGCTGACCAACTTCGCCCTCGCCCTGCGCCGCGAACCGGAACTGCCGCGGCTGCTCAAGGGCCTCGTCATCATGGGCGGCAGCTTCTACTACCAGGGCAACACGACGCCGACGGCGGAGTGGAACACCTCGGTGGACCCGCACGCCGCCAAGGAGGTCTACGCCGCTTACCGCGGGCTGCCGGAGGACAAGCTGCCGCTGGTGTGCGCGCTGGAAACGACCGAGCGGATCGAGATGCGGCCGGAACACCTGCGGCGTCTCGGGGAGGCCGCCGGGGCCGGGCCGGAGCTGGTCCTGCCGGAGCAGCCGGAGGGTCTCCGCAGCGCCTCAGCCAGCCCGCTTGTCGCGTGCCTGTCCGACGCAATCCGGTTCTACATGGAGTTCCACCGGCTCTACGACCAAGGCTTTGTGGCGCACATGCATGACGCCTTCGCGGCCTGCGCCGCCGTCGGACGCACCCCGTTCACCGCCCGCCTGGCCACGGTCGACGTCGAAACAGACTCGCCGCTGCTGGCCGGCACTACGGTGGCCGATTTCCGCGGCCTCTGGGGCCTGCCGCCCAACGCCCGGATCGTCTCCTCCAACGACCCGGAACAGTGCTTCGCGGAGCTGATTTCCTCGGTGGGCACACTGGCCCGGCGGAGCATGTCCGCCGGGACGCCCGCCACTGGTTAGGATGGTAGCTGCGCCGAGGTGACATGAGGCGGATGTTGCAGCCCCCACTAAAGGACCATCCCCATGTCACAGCAGTCCCTGACCCTCCCTGCCACCGGCTCCGCCGCCGGCAGAACTACAGCACGGCGCAACCGCCGCCTGCTGGAGCTCGGCGGTGCCGCCGCGATCGCGGCCACCTACGTCTTCCTGGTCCTCACCCAGCCCGCGGACATCGCCAGCGGCCCGGCCAGCTTCGCGGCGCTTGTGGCCCTCGGCGGATTCCTGCTCGGTGCCGTCCTGCTGATCGCGGCGGCGCTTCCGGTCCTCCCCACATCCACCCTGGTGCTGATGCCGGTGGCCCTGGTCCTGAACGTCGTCCTGGGCCAGCTCATGGGCACCACCGGGCTGCCGTTCTACCTCGACGCGATCGGCACCGTCCTGGTCGCGGTCCTCGCCGGCCCGGCCGCGGGTGCCGCCACGGGCGCGCTCAGCACCATCGTGTGGTCCTTCTTCAACCCGACCGTGCTGCCCTTCGCCGCCGGTGCGGCCCTGATCGGATTCCTGGCCGGCCTGGCCGCCCGCGGCGGACTGTTCCGCCGCTTCTACCTCGCACCCGTCGCCGGCTTCGTCACCGGCATCCTCGCCGGCGTCGTCTCGGCCCCGATCGCGGCCTTCGTCTTCGGCGGCACCGCCGGCCTCGGCACCGGTGCGGTCGTCAGCGCCTTCCGCGCCATGGGCGACACCCTGCTCGCCGCCATCACCAAGCAGGCACTGATCTCGGACCCGATGGACAAGGCCATCGTCTTCGCCCTCGCCGCCCTGCTCGTTTACGCCCTGCCGCGCCGCACCACCTTCCAGTTCGAGTTCGTCCGCCGCTTCCGGGTGCTCGCCGGCAAGGGTCCGGGAACTCCGGAAGCCTGAAGCGGACGCCCCGAAGCATGCCCTCCACCCTCCACCCGCTGACCTCGCTGACGGCGGCCGGCTGCACCGCGGTGATCACGACGGCGGCAGGCCTCTGGCCGCTGTCCCTCGCGGTCGCCCTCGCGGCGGCCGTGCTGGCCTGGCGGGCCGGTGTCGGCCGCCGCGTGCTCGCCGCAGGGGCAGCGGTCCTGCTGCCCCTGGGGTTGTCGCTGCTGATGCTGCACGGGCTGTTCTTCCCGGAGGGCCGCATCGTCCTGGCGGCCTGGGGGCCTGCCCGGGTCACGGCGGAAGGGCTGGGCTTCGCCCTGGACGCGGGCACCCGTACGGGCGCCTGCGTGCTGGTCCTGCTGCTCTTCACTTTCACCGTCAGCGCCCCCGATCTCGTCGCGGCGCTGGCCGCGAAGGGGCTGCCGCCGCAGTTCGGCTTTGTCCTGGCCTCGGCGCTGACGCTCCTGCCTGCCATGGCAGGCCGGCTCGCGGCCATCCGGGCGGCGCAGGAGGCACGCGGACTGGTGGTGGGCGGCGGCATGGTCTCGCGGTTCGCTGCGGTGCGCGTGCAGATGGTCCCGCTCGTGCTGGGCCTCACCGAGGACTCCGGACACCGGGCCCAGGCGCTCGACGCCCGCGGATTCGGCCGCCCGGGTCCCCGCACCGCCTACCGGGAGCTCGCGGACCCGCCCGTTGAGCGCCGGTGCCGCGCCGCCCTGCTGTTGCTCGCCGCGGCCGCCGTCGCACTCCGGCTCGCGGCCTCCTGGCCGGCTGCGGGGCTCCCATGACCATTACTGAATCCACCGCCGCCGTCGGGACCGGCGCCTTGCTGGCTGCCCGGATCGGCACCTTCAGCTTTCACGGCGAGACTCAGCCTGCGCTGCGCGACATCGCATTCAGTGTCCGTCCCGGCACGCTGACGGCCGTCCTCGGCGGGTCCGGCAGCGGCAAGACCACCCTGGGGAAACTGCTGGCCGGCTGGCTCCGGCCCGGGCACTCCGGAACGCTCACGGGTTCGCTGGCGCAGGCCGGTGAGGTGCTGGAGTTCAGCGGCGGCCACGATGACCCCCGGATCAATCCCTCCGCCTGGTCGGACCGGGTGGGCTACGTCCCGCAGGAGGCGGCCGCCATGCTGTCCACGGTCCGCTCCACGGTGGCCGAGGAACTGGCCTTCGGCCTCGAAAACCGGGGCACGCCGCGGCCGGACATGCTCCGGGAGGTGGCCCGCGTCGCGGAGCTGACCGGCCTGGCTGCCCTCCTGGACCGGGACCCCGCCACCCTTTCCGGCGGGGAACTGCGCCGGCTGGCCATCGCCTGCGCTGTGATCCAGGCCCCCGGGGTGCTGGTGCTTGACGAGCCGCTGGCCTCCCTTGACGCTGCCGGCGTCATCCTGGTCCGGGACCTCATCAGCAGGCTCACCGGTGCCGGGACCGCCGTCGTGGTGCTGAGCCAGGCAGCCGACGGCCTGGCCCGTTCGGCGTCGCACTGGCTGGTCCTCGATGGCGGCACCGCCACCGCCAGCGGCCCGCCCCGGGAGCTGCTCCGGTCTCAGGAACTCGCCCGAACCGGGACCCTGGTCCAGTCCGTGACCCACACGGCGGCCGTGAGGGCGAGCCGGCCCGTGCCCGCGGCCGCGCCGGTGCTGGAACTGGATGGCGTCTGCTTCAGCCATGCCCCGGCTGGCGGCGCCCCGGGGGAGCCGCTGCTGCGGAACCTGCGGCTCGCGGTGCAGCCCGGCGAGATTGTTGCGGTCACCGGGCGGAACGGGGCAGGGAAATCAACGCTGCTGCGTCACCTCAACGGGCTGCTCAGCCCGGATGCGGGGGAAGTGCGGGTCTGCGGAACCAGCATTGCCGGTCTTCCGGCCGGCCGGGTGGCCGCTTCGGTCGGCCTGCTCTTCCAGCAGCCACGCGACCAGCTGTTCGAGCGGACCGTGCTGCGGGAGGTCGGCTTCTGCCTTCGGAGGCTGTTTGGCAAGGAAGCGGGCGCCAGGGCGCAGGCGGCGCTTGCCGCCGTCGGCCTGTCCGCGGACGCGGAAACGCACCCGGCGGAACTGCCGGCGTCCAAGCAGCGGCTGCTCGCCCTGGCCACTGTGCTGGCCCGCGACCCAGCAGTGCTGGTTCTGGATGAGCCGACGGTGGGGCTTGACCGGCACGGACTGGAGTACCTGCACCGGGCGATCGAGGATTCCGCGGCCCGGGGCGTCGCCGTCGTGCTGGTCACCCACGACCTCAGCTATGCCCCAGCCACCGCGCATCGGGTCCTGACGCTCGACGGCGGGAGCCTGCGAGAGATCTGACACGCCGGGAGATCTCCTGGGCGCTGTGACAAACCGACGAGCGACGGCGAATGTATATTGCTTGGAGTTTTCCCGTAACCGTGCAGGCCACTGACCAGGAGGAACCGTTGGTGAACCCCATAGCCCCTGAAATTGGAACCGTTTTCGTCCCGGTCAGCGATATCGCCAGTGCCCGGGACTGGTACTGCGCCCTGCTCGGTGTCCCGGTGGACGGCGACATCCTCTTCGGACATTTGTACGTGCTGCCGATGAACGGGGCGGGCCTGGTCCTTGACAGCAAGATCTTCTCCGCTGAGGCGGTCTTCCGAGTGCCCGCATTCCATCTCAACACTGCGGACATCCAGGCCGCCCACGTCCGCGTGTTGGGCACAGCCTCCGAGGTCACGGAAATCCGGGACGGGCAGTGGTTCAACTTCAAAGACCCGGACGGCAATGTGCTGATGATCTGCGAGTGCTAACCGTAGCCGGGGCCGGCGCTGAAGGGTGCTGGCCCGATCGACGAAAGCGCCGCCGTCCGCACTCGTTTGCAGTGCGGACGGCGGCGTCGGTTGGCGGTGCGGGCGCTGCCTGGGCAGGCGTTGCCTAGGCCGGTTCGGACGCCACGCCGGGGGCCAGGAACTTCTTGCCGGTGACCCGTTCGGAGGCACCCACCCGGTCAAGGTAGGGGGTGATGCCGCCGAGGAACATCGGCCAGCCCGCGCCGAGGATCATGCAGAGGTCGATGTCCTCCGGGCCCGCCACCACTCCTTCGTCCAGCATGAGCCCGATCTCCTCGGCCAGGGCGTCCTGCGTGCGGCGCAGCACCTCCTCGCCGGTTGACGGGGTGCTGCCGAACGACATCAGCGCCAGGGTCTCGGCCGGGATCACGGGCTTTCCGGCCTGCACCGAGGCCGGATCCCAGATGGACTTCACGCCGTTGTCGATCAGCGTCTGCAGGTTCTGCGAGACCGGGAAGCGGTCCCCGAATGCGGTGTGGAGGGATTCCTGGACGTGCTGTGCGACCGGCAGTCCGACCATGGCGCCGAGGACGAACGGCGTCATCGGCAGGCCCATCGGGCGCAGCGCGTTGTCCGCCACGTCGGCCGGGGTGCCCTCGTCGAAGGCCGCCGTCACTTCGCCCATCAGGCGCAGCAGGAGGCGGTTCACCACGAACGCCGGGGCGTCCTTGACCAGCACGGCTGACTTTTTGAGCCCCTTGGCGAGTTCGAACGCGGTGGCCAGCACGGCGTCGTCGGTCTTCGGCGCGCGGACGATTTCCAGCAGCGGCATCACAGCCACCGGGTTGAAGAAGTGGAAGCCGACCAGCCGCTCCGGGTGCTCCAGGTCCTCGGCCATCGCGGTGACGGACAGTGAGGACGTGTTGGTGGCGAGGATGCACTCCGGGGAAACGATCGCCTCCACTTCCTTGAAGACCTGCTTCTTGACGTTGAGCTCCTCGAAGACCGCTTCGATCACGAAGTCGGCGTCGGCGAAGGCTTCCTTGGACACCGATCCGGTGACCAGCGCCCGGGTCCGGTTGGCGGCATCGGCGCTGATCCGGCCCTTCTGGTGCAGCTTGTCCACCTCGGCGTGCACATAGCCCACGCCCTTGTCCACGCGGGCCTGGTCGATGTCCGTCATCACCACCGGCACCTTGAGCTGGCGGGCGAAGAGCAGGGCCAGCTGGCTGGCCATGAGGCCGGCGCCCACGACGCCGACCTTTGTCACCGGCCGTGCGAGCTTGCGGTCAGGGGCGCCGGCGGGGCGCTTGGACCGCCGCTGCACGAGGTCCAGGAAGGCGTAGACGGTGGAGCGGAACTCGTCGGTCTGCATGAGGTCCGCCAGGGTCTCGCATTCCAGTGCCGCGGACTGGGCCTGCGTCAGCGTGCGGGTGGCCTCCATGACGTCGAGGACCTTGGCCGGCGCGGGGGAGGCGTTGGAGGTCTTGGCCTCGACGAAGGCGCGGCCCGCGGCGACGGCACCGGCCCAGCGGGCGGCGACCTCCGGCGCGGAGGGGTCGACGGCATTGGCACGTTCCGGGGTCACGGCGCCGGCAATGACCTGGGCCGCCCAGGCAACGGACTGCTCGACGAAGTCCGCCGGCTCGAACATGGCATCGGCAACGCCGAGCTTGAACGCCTGCGGCCCGGTGAGGGTGCGGTTGTTGCTCAGCGGATTTTCGATCATCACCTTGACGGCGTTCTCGGGGCCGATGAGGCGGGGCAGGATGTAGACGCCGCCCCAGCCCGGGATGAGCCCGATGAACGCTTCCGGCAGGGCCAGCGCGCCGGCACCGGTGGACACGGTGCGGTAGGTGGACTGCAGTGCGATCTCCAGCCCGCCGCCGAGGGCGAGGCCGTTGATGAAGGCGAAGCTGGGGACCCCGAGGTTCGCGAGCGTGCCGTAGACGTCGTGGCCGAGCTGCGCCATCCAGAGGCCGTGTTCCCGGCCGCTGATGGACTTGACCGTGGAGAGGTCCGCGCCGGCGACCAGGAAGTAGGGCTTGCCGGTCACGCCCACGCCCACGATCTCGCCGCGGGCGGCCCGCTCCTTCAGCCCTTCCAAGACGGTGCCGAGCTCGATCAGCGTGTTCGGACCCAGCGTGGTGGGCTTGGAGTGGTCCAGGCCGTTGTCCAGCGTCACCAGGGCGAAGGTGCCGGGGCTCGTGCCGTTGACGGCGGGGAGCCGGATGTCCTGGACGTAGGAGTGCGTCACGGTCTCGTTCGGAAACAGCTCGGCTAGCTTGTGGAAATCGGCGGCGCTCATGCTGCGGCTCCAGTCTTGGTGGTTGCGTAATCGGTGCCGTAGTCGGCGTGGTGCGGGTTCTCCCAGATCACGGTGGCGCCCATGCCCAGGCCGATGCACATGGTGGTCATGCCGAAGCGGACCGTGGGGTCCTCCTCGAACTGGCGGGCCAGCTGGTTCATCAGCCGGACGCCGGAGGACGCGAGCGGGTGCCCGACGGCGATCGCCCCGCCGTAGCGGTTGACCCGGGGGTCGTCGTCGGCGATGCCGAAGTGGTCCAGGAAGCTGAGGACCTGGACGGCGAAGGCCTCGTTGATTTCGAACAGGCCGATGTCCTCGATGCCGAGTCCGGCGTTCTTGAGGGCCTTCTCGGTGGCCGGGACCGGGCCGATGCCCATCACCTCGGGTTCGACGCCGGCGAAGGCGTAGCTGACCAGGCGCATCTTGACCGGCAGGCCCAGTTCCTCGGCGGCGTCCGCCGAGGCCAGCAGCGCGGCAGTGGCGCCGTCGTTGAGGCCGGCGGCGTTGCCGGCCGTGACCCGCCCATGGGCACGGAACGGGGTCTTGAGCGCGGCGAGATCGTCCACCGAGGTGCCCGGGCGCGGCGGCTCGTCCACCGTGTTCACGGTCCAGCCCTGGCCGGGTTTCATCGTCGCGACGGGCACCAGGTCCGGCTGGATCTGGTCCCTGGCGTAGGCGGCTGCCAGCTTGTCCTGGGAGGCGACGGCGTAGGCATCCGTGCGGTCCTTGGTGATGGCGGGGAAGCGGTCGTGCAGGTTTTCCGCGGTGTTCCCCATGTTCAGGGCGGCCGGGTCCACAATCCGTTCGGACATAAAGCGCGGGTTGGGGTCCGCGCCGGCGCCCATCGGGTGGTTGCCCATGTGCTCCACGCCGCCGGCGATGACGACGTCGTACGCGCCGAAGCCGATGCCGCTGGCCGTGGTGGTCACGGCGGTCATGGCGCCCGCGCACATCCGGTCGATCGCGAAGCCGGGCACTGTCCGCGGCAGTCCGGCCAGCAGGGCGGCGGTGCGGCCGATCGTCAGACCCTGGTCGCCGGTCTGGGTCGTCGCCGCGATGGCTACTTCGTCGATCCTCTCGGCGGGCAGGGACGGGTTGCGGCGCATGAGTTCACGGATGCACTTGACCACGAGGTCGTCGGCCCGTGTTCCGGCGTAGATGCCCTTCTCGCCGGCGCGGCCGAAGGGGGTGCGGACGCCGTCGACGAAGACGACGTCGCGGATGGAGCGGTTTCTTCCGCTGCTCAGGCTCTGGCTCACGTGGTACTCCTCATCGAGACATGGGTGCCGGATCCGTGTCCAGGGCGCTAGGAGCCAAGGGCAACAGTGATCCGGGCGACATCAGACAACATGTTACTCGCCAGTAACATAGCTGGCAAGGAGTCCGGTGCCGTCCTCAAAGCATTGTGTCTTTCGGAAGAGTCTCCGGGAGTTGAGCGGGGCTGGCTAGTGCGCCGTGTCCGGGGCCGGCTCGGCCGTCGCAGCGGCAGCCGTGGCCGGCACGGATTTGGCTTCCTTGGCGGGGAGCGGCTGCGGATCCTGGAAGGCCTCGGCAATGAGCGGCGCGACGAGTTCAATCTGCCACTGGCGCGCCCCAAGGTTCGCCAGTTCCTCGGCGATGCCTTCCTCGCTGATCTCGGCCGGCGGACGCCAGGAGACACGGCGGAGGTAATCCGGCGTCAGCAGGTTCTCCACGGGCATGTTCAGGTCCTCGGCCTTGGCCTGCAGCAGGGGCCGGGCCGTGGCGAGCCTCGCGGCGGCCTCCGGGTCCCGGTCCGCCCAGACGCGTGGCGGCGGGGGAGCGTTGGTGGGCAGGTGCAGGGGCGGGAGTTCCTCGAGGGCCCGGGCGGTGCTGATGCAGCGCAGCCACCGCGGCGCCTCGCGCTGGGCCGCGCGGCCGTGGAAGCCTTTGGTGCCGAGCAGTTGCGGCACCGTGGTGGGCATGGCCTTGGCCGCGGCAACGAGAGCGGAATCGGGGATGAGCCGGCCGGGAGCGACGTCGCGCTTCTGGGCCAGCGAGTCGCGCTCGATCCACAGTTCGCGGACCGCGGCCAGCTGGCGCCGGTCGCGGATCTGGTGCAGTCCCGACGTCTTGCGCCACGGGTCCACGCGCGGCGGCGCCTGGCCGGCCTCGAGGATGGCGGCGAATTCCTGTTCGGCGTAGTCCAGCTTGCCGTCGGCGACAAGGAGTTCGATGAGTTCCTCGCGCAGTTCGGTGAGGACCTCGACGTCGAGCGCGGCGTAGCGGAGCCAGGGCTCCGGCAGCGGCCGGGTGGACCAGTCGGCGGCGGAGTGTTCCTTCGCGAGGCCAAAACCGAGGAGCTGTTCGATCACGGCGGCGAGGCCCACGCGGGGCAGCCCGGCGAGGCGGGCGGCGAGTTCGGTGTCAAAGAGTTTGTCCGGCCACATGCCGAGCTCGGACAGGCAGGGCAGGTCCTGGCTGGCCGCGTGCAGGATCCATTCCACCCCGCGCAGGGCGTCGTTGATGATGTCCAGGTTCCCGAAGGGTTCCGGATCGATCAGCCAGGTGCCGGAGCCCTCACGGCGGATCTGGACAAGGAAGGCGCGCTGGCCGTAGCGGAAACCGGAGGCACGTTCGGCGTCGACGCCCGCGGGGCCGTGGCCTGCGGCGAGGGCCGCAGCGCAGCGCTCCAGGCCGGACTGGGTTTCAATGACGAGCGGCACACCGTCGCGGGGGGCATCGAGGTCGATGACCTCGGGGACCAGGCTGTCGAAGCCGTCCACTGCGATGTGGGCTGTGGCGTCCGCGGCCCCTGCTGTGGTGGGTACTGTGTTGGCGGCCGCGCCCGCGGTGGTTATTTCCGGAATATGAGGGGTCATGATGACTTCAGTTTAGCGACAACACGGTGTTGCGGGCCGCGCATTCGCCAAAACCGGGCGGATTGCCCCGGTTCGCGGATCGCATCTCAGGCCTGACCGCGGCGCCAGTGCGGCAAGGGCGTGACGCCTTCGGGCAGCGGTGGAAGGCCCGCGAAGGTGCAGACCATGTCGGACCAGGCCTCCAGGTGCGAGGTGATGTCCGGGGTGGCCGGCGTCCAGGATGCCCGGAGTTCGATGTCGATCGAGTCCGGCCGGTCGGCGAGGGTTCCGAAGCTTTCGGACAGCACCCGCGTGGCGGTCCCGCCGGCCGAGCGGTACGGCGCGGCGTGGTTTTGCAGGGCCTCGACGAGCCAGGTCCAGGCGACGGAGCCGAGCATCTCGTCGTTGCCCATCTCCGGTTCCAGCTGGGCGCGGATGTAGGTGACCACCCGGAACTCGCCCTCCCAGACGTCGGAGCCGTCGGGGTCGTGCAGCAGGATGAAGCGGCCGGTGGCCAGCTCGACGTCGTCGCTTCCGGACGCACGGGCCAGCGCCGCGGCTGCCGGGCCGTGGACGGCCCCGGAGGATTCACCGGGGGCCACAACTTCCGCCCCGAGTGCGACGGCGAACGGTGCCAGCCGCGCGGGTGCCGGGATCTCCTCGAGGCGCAGTTCACTGCGGGTCCGTGCCTGCCGAAGGGTTCCCAAGGCAAAGAGAAAATCTGCCGGAACCTGGTCGAGTGCGCTCACAATGGAAGATTATGCAAGGGGCGCTCTCCAGCCCGGCAGGCTCGCCGCCGCTGCCCGGTCCGGCTTTCGCCGGGACGGGCGACGGCGGCGGACACGCCGCCCGGATCAGCCGGCAGCGAGCTCGTGCTTGATGGCAGCGATGAAGGAATCAACGTCATCCTCGGTGGTGTCGAAGGAACACATCCAGCGGACCTCGCGGGCCGCCTCGTTCCAGTCGTAGAAACGGAACGACGTGCGCAGCCGGTCGGCCACTCCGGCCGGCAGGATGGCGAACACGCCGTTGGACTCGGTCTTCTGGCTCAGTTCGACGCCGGGGATCGACTCGACGCCGGCACGCAGCCGGGACGCCATCGCGTTGGCGTGTGAGGCGGAGCGCAGCCAGAGGTCACCCTCGAGCAGGGCGATGAACTGGGCGGACATAAAACGCATTTTGGAGGCCAGCTGCATGTTCATCTTGCGCAGGTAGATCAGCCCCTGCGCTGCCGCCGGGTTCAGGGCGATCACGACCTCTCCGAAGAGCAGGCCGTTCTTCGTACCGCCGAAGGAGAGGATGTCCACGCCGGCGTCGCGGGTGAAGGCCCGCAGCGGCACGCCAAGGTGGGCGGCGGCGTTGGCCAGCCGGGCGCCGTCCATGTGCAGCTTCATGCCCTTGGAGTGGACATGCTCCGCGATGGCCCGGACTTCCTCCGGCGTGTAGCAGGTGCCGAGCTCCGTGGTCTGGGTGATGGACACGGCCAGCGGCTGGGCGCGGTGCTCGTCGCCCCAGCCCCAGGCCTCCTGGTCGATCAGGGCGGGTGTGAGCTTGCCGTCCGGCGTCGGGACCTGGAGCAGCTTGATGCCGCCGATCCGCTCGGGGGCGCCGTTTTCGTCCATGTTGATGTGGGCGGTGGAGGCGCAAATGACCGCTCCCCAGCGCGGCAGCAGGGACTGCAGGGAGAGCACATTGGCGCCGGTGCCGTTGAAGACCGGGAAGCATTCGATCCCGGTCCCGAAGTGCTCCTCCATCAGCTGCTGCAGCCGGGCGGTGTAGTCGTCCTCGCCGTAGGAGACCTGGTGGCCCTCGTTGGCCGCGGCCAGGGCGGCCAGCACCTCGGGGTGCACCCCGGAGTAGTTGTCCGAGGCGAAGCCGCGGACGGAGGGATCATGGAGCCGCGCTGCGGTGCTGGCAGGGGCGGTTTCAACTGTGCTTGTCATCGATTTGCTCACGCTTTCAGTCTAAGGAGGTCCCGGCCCAACGGCTAAGTCCCGTTCTGGTGCCCGGGGATTTCGGATCAGCGTTTGGTTTCTGGGCCCAGCGGCAGCCGCCGGCCGTTCAGTTCCGCCGCGGGCGAGGCGAAGAGCCCGACGGCGGCAGCGGCCAGGTCCTCGACGTCGGTGAAGCCGGGGAAGGTCCGTTCCGGGGACTTCGCCCGCATGCCGGCGTCCACGAGGGCCTTCACAACGAAGACCACGGCGGCACTGCGCTGCTCCGTGGGGTCTTCCTTGCGGCCCGACTGGGCCTTCCGGAATCCGTCGGCGACGGCCAGGGTCCAGGCTTCGGCGGCGGCCTTGGCGGCCACATAGGTTGCGCCGCCCGCCGTCGGCGTGCCCACGGCGGTGGAGGAGACCATGGCGAAGCGCCCGGCGTCGGACGCTGCGAGGTCGTCGTAGAAGACCCGCGTCACGTTCCGCACCGTGGTGATAGCGGCGCGTTCCAAAAAGTCCCAGTCCTCGTCGCTCTGGTCCGTGATGCCCTTGGCGCCGCGCCAGCCGCCGACCAGGTGGATGACGCCGTCGACGGCCCCGCCCGGCTCGGCCAGCATGCCATGCACGGCGGCGTGCAGCGACCGGACGGCCGCGAGATCGGCGAGGTCACAGACGAGCGGCGTGACACCGCTGCCGGCCTCAGCGGCGGCCGCCTCGATCCGGGGCCCGTCCGAGCCCACAGTGAAGACGTTGTGCCCGGCGTTGCGCAGGGCGCGGGCGGCGGCGACCCCCGAAGGGCCGCTGCCGCCCGTGACCAGCACGTTCAGCGTGCGTCCGGCACTCATCCGGCGTTAGTGGCAGCGTTTATCGCAGCGTTCGTGCCGGTGCCCGGCGTGCCCGTGTCCGACGTGCCCGTGATGCCGGCCGTGGATTCGATGACGGGGCGCATCTTCTTCTCGAGTGCCTCGTAGAACATGGAGAGCGGGAACTCGTCGTCGAGCACCTGGTCGGTGAGGCCGCGCGGCGGCCCGGCCAGCGGCAGCGCGTCCGGACCCTTGGCCCAGACGGAGGCCGGGTTGGGCGTGACGGTCCCGGAGATCAGCTCGTAGGCGGCGAGCCAGTGGGCCATCTTCGGGCGGTCGATCGAGCGCCAGTACAGCTCCTCGATCTTCGCGCCGAGCTCAACCACGACGCCGGCGGCTTCGTCCCAGTCGATGCTGAGCTTGCTGTCGGTCCAGTGCAGGACACGGTGCTGGTGCATCCAGGCGAAGAGTAGCTGGCCGCCGAGGCCGTCGTAGTTGCGGACCCGGCTGCCGGTGATGGCGAACCGGAAAATCCGGTCGAAAATCACGGCGTACTGGACCAGCTTGGCGTGCCGGCGGGCCTCCGGATCGGCGTCCTCGTCCTTTTCGATCTTCACCGATTCACGGAAGGCGGTGAGGTCGCAGCGCAGCTCCTCGAGGGAGTAGAGGAAGTACGGCATGCGCTGCTTGATCATGAACGGGTCGAAGGGCAGGTCGCCGCGCATGTGGGTGCGGTCGTGGATCAGGTCCCACATCACGAACGTCTCCTGCGTCAGCTCCTGGTCCTCCAGGAGCGCGGCGGCGTCCTCGGGAAGCTGCAGCGAGGTGATGTCCGCGGCGGCACGCAGCACCCGGCGGAAGCGGGCGGCCTCGCGGTCGGCGAAGATCGCGCCCCACGTGAACGTCGGGGTCTCGCGCACGGCGACGGTTTCCGGGAACAGCACCGCGGAGTTGGTGTCGTAGCCCGGCGTGAAGTCCAGGAAGCGGATCGGGACGAAGAGCTTGTTGGAGTATTCGCCCTCTTCCAGGCCATCAATGAATTCGGGCCAGATGACCTCGATCAGCACGGCCTCGACGAGGCGGTTGCTGCTGCCGTTCTGGGTGTACATCGGGAACACGACCAGGTGCTGGAGGCCGTTCACGCGGTGCTGCTGCGGCTGGAAGGCCTGCAGGGAGTCGAGGAAGTCCGGCACGCCGAAGCCGCCGTCGGCCCAGCGGCCGAAGTCGGTGACGAGGAGGCTGAGGTAGTCGGCGTCGTGCGGGAGGGCCGGCGCCAGAGCCTGGATGGCTGCCGAAATGGTGCCGACATACCCGGCGGCGGCCTCGTGGTTGGAGGCCTCCGGGACGGAGCCGTCGTGGACCTGCAGCGCCTGCAGGGCAGTGGCGGCCGCCTTGAGCTGGAGCCACTCCGGGGAGGTGGCCGAGATCGGGGCAGTGGTGGTGATAGCGGTGGTGGTCATCGTCAGCAGGCGCCTTTCTATTGACTGGGAGCGTCGCTCTTCAGTGTCTAGATCGAGCGTAGCAAGCGATCAGGATCCCTAATGCAAAATTGACCTGAGCATAAGCAAGTCTGTGGCAAGTGGGCCGCGCAGGCCATGCCAGCTCCAGCGGCGGCGTGGCTGCCCCTCCGGCCGGACCCCGGGGTTACTGGCCGGCGTCGTCCGCCGGGACCAGCTTCAGGGAAACGGAATTGATGCAGTAGCGCTGGTCGGTCGGGGTTCCGTAGCCTTCGCCCTCAAACACATGGCCAAGGTGGGAATCGCACGTGGCGCAGCGGACTTCGACCCGCTCCATGCCCAGGGTGCGGTCGTGGATGTACCGGACCGTGCCTTCCGCGAGCGGAGCCCAGAAGGAGGGCCAGCCGCAGTGCGAGTCGAACTTCTCCTGGCTGGTGAACAGCTCCGTGCCGCAGGCGCGGCACTGGTAAACGCCGGTGGTGTGGGTGTCCCAGTACTCCCCGGTGTAGGGCCGCTCGGTTCCGGCCTGGCGGAGCACCCGGTACTCCTCGGGCGTCAGTTCCTGGCGCCACTGCGCGTCGGGTTTTTCCACCGGGGGGTGTTCGGACTGTCCGGTGGCACTGTCGGGTGCGGTCCCTGCGGGGCCGGCGACGGGCGGGACTTTGGGCCGGTTGCTGAAGATGCTCATAGTGTGGCTAACGCTCAGGAGTCCCCGATAAATCCCGATCCGGCATACAGATGCAGGACCGGAAGGCCCAGCTTGTCCTGGGCCTTGGTGGCCCAGTCGGTGTGGAAGGTGTCCGCGACGGCGTGCGGGCGGGTGATCACGACGGCCTGTCCGGCGCCGAGTTCCCTGACCCGGGCGACCATTCCGTCAACGGCCTTGCCCTCGACGATTTCGCCGGTCACGCCGCTGCCGAGCCCGGCCAGTGCCGCGAGCGAGGCCGCCAGGGTCTCGGCGGCTTCGGCGCGTTCCCCGGCGGGGTCGGAGTGTGCCGTCAGTTCACGGAAGGCCTTGGAGATTTCCAGCAAGGACAGGTTCTCCAGGAAATCCACCAGGAGGTGCCGCTCGGTACTGGCCGGAACCAGGACCACCAGCGGCGCATCACCGCCGGCAAGCAGGGCTTCGATGTTGACGCGGTCGTCCGCGCCGAGGGGCTCTTCTGTCAAAATGACGATTGGATCACTCATGCCCCCAGCCTAGTCGCGCGCCGGTGCACCCGCACGGATTGGGGCATGGACTTCCGTGCGGGCCGTTTGAACGCGCTGAACGGCGGTTCCGGAGCAGGCAGGGGCCGCCAGGGGGACGCGCCCGCGGCGGCCCTGGACGACCCCAAATGCCACTCCCGGCGAGGAGTTCGGTAAGAATGGTGCCATGGCTTCCTCCCCACGCCTCCTGCCGGACCCGCAGCGGATCTCCACCGCCCGTGGGAAAGCCGCCCGCGCCGTCGCTTACTCAGCCGCGAACTCAGCCGCCGACGTTTCCGTCCCGGGGAGTGCGAAGTGGGCTGTGGGCGGCATCATCGGGGGAAGCGCCGCGGCGGGCCTGCTTGCCGCCGGGTCTTCCGCGCTTGCCCTCTATTTCGCCCGCCGCGTGATCACCCCCGCCCGGGTCCGGGAGGAGGACCAGGAGGTGCTGGCGGTGATCCGGGGCGATCACGGGCTGCAGCTTATCCTCGCGGCGACGCCCGACGCCACGGTCGAGGGTACCTACGGATTCTTCTTCGACGGTGGCCGGGGCCACGCCCGGATCGGCCGGATCGTTTCCTACTCGCCCGCCGAGCGTACGGTCCAGCGCGAGGTCGAAGCGGTCTACAGCGGCGACCTCAGCACGGCCCGCCGCGGGTACTGGAGCGGAGCCGCGCACCCGGACCCGGCCCACATCGGCCTGCCGTCGGAGGACGTGGACATCGACGTCGACGGCGGGACCGCGCCGGCATGGCTTGTCCGGGCCCCGCAGGAGTCGGGCGTCTGGGCCATCATGGTGCACGGCCGTGGCGCCAGCCGGCAGGAATGCCTGCGCGCGGTCCGGTCCGCCCGGGCACTGGGCATGTCCAGCCTGTTGATCAGCTACCGCAACGACGGCCTTGCGCCCTCGGCGCAGGACGGCCGCTACGGCCTGGGCTCCACCGAGTGGCGCGACGTCGAGTCGGCCATCGAGTTTGCGCTGGAACATGGCGCCCGTGAGGTGGTGCTGTTCGGCTGGTCCATGGGCGGGGCCATCTGCCTGCAGACCGCCGACCTGTCCCGCCACCACCCCCTGATCCGGGCCATGGTGCTGGACGCCCCCGTCATCAACTGGGTCAACGTGCTGGCACACCACGCCGAGCTCAACCGGATCCCGTCGGCGGTGGGCCGGTACGGGCAGCTGATGATGAGCCACAAGCTGGGCCGGCGCCTCACGGGTCTCGCGGCGCCGGTGGACCTGAAGGCGATGGACTGGGTTTCCCGCGCTGTGGAGCTGCGGACTCCCACGTTGATCATCCACAGTGTCGACGACGAATACGTCCCCTACGGCCCGTCCGCGGTCCTGGCCGAGAAGAACCCGGAGATGGTCACCTTCGAGACCTTCGACCGTGCCCGGCACACCAAGGAGTGGAACGTGGACCCGGAGCGCTGGGAGCGCCTGGTCGAGGCCTGGCTGGGGCAGCAGCTCGCGCCACGCCAGAACCCGGGCCAGCCCAATCCCGACGCGCCCAATCCCGACGCGCCCGCCCCGCCGAGTTGACACTTCACGGCAGTGTTCCTCGAGAACATTGCCGTGTGCTGCACACTCGATGCGTCCACAGCACTCCCGTGCGGCTCCGAGCCCGGTCAGCTCCGGACGGTGCCGATCCGTGCCGTGTGCGCCCCGGTGAGGCGGATCAATTCGGCCGGGCTCAGCTCGATGTCCAGGCCGCGCCGGCCGCCCGACACCAGGATCGTTTCCAGGCCCAGGGCACTGTCATCCACCACAGTGGGGGAGGGCTGGCGCTGGCCCAGCGGCGAGATGCCGCCCAGCACATAGCCCGTGCGGCGCTCCGCCGCAGCCGGATCCGCCATCGCCGCCTTCTTCCCGCCCAGGGCGGCCGCCATTGCTTTGAGGTCCAGGTTCCCGCTCACGGGCACGACGCCGACTGCGAGCCGGCCGTCGACGTCGACCATCAGCGTCTTGAACACCCGGGACGGGTCGACGCCGAGCACCTCGGCCGCTTCCAGCCCGTAGCTGGCGGCCGACGGGTCGTGGCTGTAGGGGTGGGCGACGAAGGGAACCCCGGCGGCCGCCAGTGCTGCGGTGGCCGGGGTTCCCTGTGATGCCTGCTTACGTGCCATTGTGTTCGGTATCCGGGTGCATGAGTGACCGGTGACTTAGTATCCGGGGCCGTCAGGGCTGCTGCGGGAGGGCGGCAACCTTGCGCTTGATCCGGCCCAGCATCGCGGTCATCCCGCGCATCCGCAGCGGAGTGATGGCCCGGGTGAGGCCCAGCAGTTCCGGCATGTCGTCCGGGACGGCCAGGATCTCCGCCGGGCTCAACCCGTCGAGGCCCTCGTGCAGCACGCCCGCGAAGCCCCGGGTGGTGGGGGCTTCGGGCGGCGCCTTGAAGAAGAGCCGGACGCTGTCGGCCGCGCCGCCGTCGGACTTTTCCGTTTCAATCGTCAGGAACAGCGGCGACTGGCACTCGACCACCTGCTCCATCAGTTCCGGGTGGTCCTTGAGCCGGTCCGGGAGTTCCGGTAGTTCGCGGGAGAACTCGAGCAGCAGCTGGAGCCGCTCGGGCTCGGTGACGGCCTGGAAATCGTCAACAATGTCCGCCAGTGCGGTGGGGAGGGCAGAAGTATTCATCACTTCCAGCTTACGCACGCGCGGCGATTGTGTCCTTGTCGGGGCAAGCACACGCGGGGCTACTTGGCAGCCGGGACCGTACCGCGTTCGGTGCCCTTGACGATCGGAACGCGGACAGCGTTGCCCCATTCGGTCCAGGAACCGTCGTAGTTGCGGACCGTGTCAAAGCCCAGCAAGTACTTGAGCGCGAACCAGGTGTGGCTGGACCGCTCGCCGATGCGGCAGTACGCCACGACGTCGTCGCCCTCCTTCAGGCCGGCCTCGCCCAGATACAGCGCCTCGAGTTCGGGGCGGGTCCGGTAGGTGCCGTCCTCGGCAGCCGCCCGCGCCCACGGGATGGATGCCGCGGTGGGGATGTGCCCGCCGCGGAGGGCCCCTTCCTCGGGGTAGGCGGGCATGTGTGTGCGCTGGCCCGTGTACTCCTCGGCGGAGCGGACATCGATCAGCGGCTTGCCGAAGTGGGCCAGGACATCGTCCTTGAAGGCGCGGATCGGGGCGTCGTTGCGTTCGACGACGGGGTAGTCGCCGGGCGTGGTGGCCGTCTGGTCCGTGGTGATGGCGCGGCCTTCGGCGATCCACTTGTCCCGGCCGCCGTCGAGCAGCCGGACGTCCTCGTGGCCGAAGAGCTCGAAGACCCACAGGGCGTAGGCGGCCCACCAGTTGGACTTGTCGCCGTAGATGACCACGGTGCTGTCACGTGAGATCCCCTTGGCTGCGGCGAGGGCGGCGAATGCTGCGCCGTCCACGTAGTCGCGGGTGACCTCGTCGTTCAGGTCTGTGTGCCAGTCGATCTTCACGGCTCCGGGGATGTGGCCGGTCTCGTAGAGCAGCACGTCCTCGTCGGATTCCACCACCACGAGCTTGCCGTCCTGGAGCGCTCCGGATTCGATCGCGGCAGCCAGCCACTCGGTGGATACCAGCCGCTCGGGGTGGGCGTAGGCGGCGAACTTCTCGTTCTGCTCAACGGGGTAGGGCATTGGGATGGCCTTTCACTGAAACGGTCAGGAGGCCGGGCCATGGAAGGATCGAATGCGGCGCCGGGCCTTCTCCAACACTATCCACGCCCCGCCGGGATTGCTCCACAGCGTTCACACTCGGAAATATGGCCTTCGTCACGTGAACTGCTCCCGTCGACGCCGCCCGTCCATGGTTCCCGTCGGGGAGACCGCGCATTGCCGGTATTCTTTCTGGGGACAAAGACCAGCAGAACGGACCACCTTGGTACAGATCGAACAGCTCGCCGCCCGCACCCCGGCAGTTTCAGTGGATGAACTCCTCAACGGTTTTTATCCGTCGCCGCGCTTCGGTGAGGTTTCGTTTTCCAGCTACCGGCCGGACCCGTCCCAGCCCAGCCAGTCCGCCGCGGTCAGGGCGCTGGAGGGATTCGCGGCCAATGTCGGAGCGCGCGACGGCGATGGCCTCTTCAAACGCCTCTTCGGCAAGAAGGACACGTCGCGGGCCGGGATCTACCTCGACGGCGGCTTCGGCGTCGGCAAGACCCACCTGCTCGCCTCGTTGTGGCACGCGGCCCCCGGGCCCAAGGCCTTTGGCACCTTCGTCGAATACACCAACCTCGTCGGGGCGCTGTCCTTCCGCAAGACCGTCGAAGCGCTGAGCCACTACAAGCTGGTCTGCATCGACGAATTCGAGCTCGACGATCCGGGCGACACCGTGCTGATGTCCCGGCTCATGCGCGAACTGGCCGACGCCGGCGTCAAGCTTGCGGCCACCTCCAACACCCTGCCGGGCTCCCTGGGCGACGGCCGCTTTGCCGCCGTCGACTTCGCCCGGGAAATCCAGGTGCTGGCGGATCAGTTCGACGTCGTCCGCATTGACGGTGAGGACTTCCGCCACCGTGGCCTGCCGGCCGCGCCGCAGCCGCTGCCGAACGAGCAGCTGACGCACCACATGCAGAATGAGTTCCATGGCAAGACGGTGGCGCGTGATGAGTTCAGCACGCTGATCGACCACCTGGCCGGCGTTCACCCTAGCCGCTACCGCCAGTTGCTCGACGGGATCGAGGGCGTCGTCTGGAAGAACGTCCACACCATTACCGAGCAGTCCGTCGCGCTGCGCTTTGTGGTGCTCGCGGACCGGCTGTACGACAAGGACGTGCCGATTCTGGCCAGCGGCGTGCCGTTCGACCAGCTCTTCACGGAGGAAATGATGACCGGCGGATACATGAAGAAGTACTTCCGCGCCGTCTCGCGGCTCACCGCTCTGGCCCGCGAAGGCCAGAACCACGAACCCTCCTGACGCTTTCCCAACCACCTAAAGCAACGCGGGGTCACTCCGAGCCCATCCTGACGTACCGGATGGGCTGGAAGTGACCCCGCGTTGCTTCGTTAAGCGTTCGTGGACGCCGTCGTGGACGCCCGTCAAGCGCCGTTAAATGCCGGAGGTGCCGGCGCCGCCTCTCGGCGGGACCGGCACCTCGCTGACGTATCTGGGTCAGAGGCCTGGCTGGCGGGGTTCCCCGGTAACGGGGGGCTGGCCGGCTACGGGAGGCTGTTCGGCGACCGGCGGCGTGTTCGGCCGTTCGTTCGCCTTGTCCACGAAGTCGGAAGCGCCCCGCTGCACGGAATCGATCTTGTCGGCGTGCTTTCCGCCGGTCTTGGAGTCGACGAAGTCGCCGGCCTTTTCGATGCCGTCCTTGATGGCTTGTTCGTTGCCACCAATTACTTTCTGAGCCTTGCCCTTTAGATCGTCAAGTAATCCCACGGGCACCTCCCTTCGGTCGCGGAGCCAGATCGCTCCTAGCGGTTTCTACCCTAGCGGGAGGTGGCGGGGGTGCCAAGGGTGTCCGCCCACAGGGTAAAAGAAGCCGTCTTCGAAGAACAGGGGAGAAGGACCCGGACAGCCCCGGGGAGTTGAACACGAAGTTGAACGCAAAAAAAGAGCAGCTCCAGGGGAGCTGCTCATGTGGTGGGCGATACTGGGATCGAACCAGTGACCTCTTCCGTGTCAGGGAAGCGCGCTACCGCTGCGCCAATCGCCCCTTGCATCCGACCTAAACCGGAAACCAGGGTTTTCACCGAGGTGGGTACGGGATTCGAACCCGTGTATACGGCTTTGCAGGCCGCTGCCTCGCCTCTCGGCCAACCCACCGTGTAGATAGCATTCCGAAGAACAATACCGTGACAGTGTCCTGCGAGCGGACGACGAGATTCGAACTCGCGACATCCACCTTGGCAAGGTGGTGCTCTACCAGCTGAGCTACGTCCGCATTATTGTCTGCAATTCCCCGCCGCAATCGGCATTTCCTCGCGTTCCAACGAGTAAGAACTCTATAGGAGGTTCAGGGAACTTACAAATCGGGACGACGACGGCGGGTGCCGGGGCCGCCGCATCCTTGAGTTCTAGGGGTTGTTGCGAATTACAGCACTGTAATTCGGTGACGGTATCCAGTCGCCGCGACAGCGGCAACGCCGGGCAGCATGGGTTCCGGTGTCTGTCCGCGAAGGACGCATTCGGGAGCACTGGAGCTCCGCGGCGCCCCGATTTCTAAATTCGGCCGGGGTGGGCTAGCATTCAATGGCATTGGGGCGATTGGCGCAGTGGTAGCGCGCTTCGTTCACACCGAAGAGGTCACTGGTTCGAACCCAGTATCGCCCACCCAAGAAATGGTCCGTTCCGCTCACCGAGCGGGGCGGGCCATTGTTGTTAGTACAGCTGGCCAGCTGTTTTTCCCACTGTCAGAGCCCCGTGAAAGAGTCTTTCCATGACCGCCCCTCTTCTTGCCCACGCCACGGACTACGGCCGGATGTACGCCCGCTCCACTTCGGATCAGTTTTCTGTACCCTCGATCACCACCGTGATCGGCCAGCAGCCCCACGGCCTGGACGGCTGGTTTGGATACATGGGCGCCAACAGCCTTGCCCAGGATCCAACACTGCCCGGCATCCTGGGCAGCCCGGCAAAGGTGCGCCAGGCAGTGAGCCGCGCGGCGAAAGCAGCGGAGACCTACCGAGACGACGCGGCAAAGCGCGGCGACCGGGTGCACAACTACTGCGAGCAGGTTGCCCTCCGTGCCCTGGGCCGTCCGCACCAGATGAAGGAGACCCGCGAAGCCCTCGCCGCCAATGGTGAAGAAGCCTTCGCGGCCCGCTTCGACGAGTGGTGGGAGCTCTTCCAGGTGGAGCCGATCGCCCCTGAAATCACCGTGTGGAACAAGACCGTCGGCTACGCCGGCACCTTGGACCTGGTCGCCAAGATCAACGGCCGGACCTGCCTCATCGACTACAAGACCAAGGGCACCAGCCGCGACGGCACCGTCAAACCGCTGGATGACAAGGTGGTCATGCAACTCGTGGCTGGAATGAAGGCCGAAGAAAGCCTCGTGGACCCGGTTGCGGGGGAGTGGGAGGCCTGGCAGCACGGCGAATCCCCGATCCTGCTGGCTGTTGCGGTCGGTCAGACGGAAGTCCGCCCCCTGCGCGCCAACCCGGAAGTCCTGAAGCATCACTGGTGGAAGTTCTGCGCCCTGCGGCGCGTCTGGGAAATGTCCGCCGACACCACTGCCGCCGGAACGGCGCTGCTCCCACTGGCCCCGCCGCCCGTCACCCGGTAGTCCCGCGCCGTCGCCAGTCCCGAATCGTGCGGCGTGCCGGCAACGACGGTGGCCGGAAGTTGGGCCAGTCCCGGCGGCACAAGGTCTCAGGGTCATCGTCGCCAGCGCTGCCCGACCGCGGTTGACGTCTGCTCGAATGCAGTGCCCGTGCCGGGTCCCGGAGCCTGCTCTGGGTGTTTGCGTTCCCCTGGTGTCGCGGCCACCGTAGCCGGACGCCGCGGCGAAGGCACTCAGTGTCGGCGTCGGTGCTGTGGTGCTGCCCGTGCTTCTGCCCTTGCCCTGGCCGGTGCCCGCGCCCGCGCCCGCCGTGGTGCGTTCCCGTGCGGGACGCTTGGCACCGCATTGGACGTCCGTAGCGAATCGCCAGGTGTTGCCACCGATGGCGTCCTGATGCTGACGCCAGTGCCCTGCCTGCGGCGCCTTCTTCCGCGCCCGAAGGAGCTGCGGCCGGAGTTAGTTGGTGTCTTGACGAGTACCCCTGCGTCGTTCGGGCGAACATCCAAGTGGCTGTTGGCGAGCGGATCCGGCTTGGCGTGACCCAGCGGCAGGGTTCAGGCTGCGGTGCCGAGGTCGGTGGGGTGGAAGTAGTAGTTTCGTCGGGGTTTTTGGCGGGGGTCGATGTGTGGTGGCGGGATGAACCAGGGGATGCCGGTGCGCAGTTGGATTATCCATTGTTCTTTGTGGATCAGATGGTGGTGGTGTGAACAGAGCAGGGTTCCGTTCTCTGTGCTGGTGGGTCCGCCGCGGGACCAGTAGGTGATGTGGTGGGCTTCGCACCAGGGCGCGGGGATGGTGCAGCCCGGGAACGCGCAGCCCTGGTCGCGGGCGGTGAGGGCTTTGCGGATGTGGGGCGGGAAGACCCGGGAGGCGCGGCCGATGTCCAGGATCCGTCCGTCGCCGCCGAGCAGGACCGGGATGATGTCCGCGTCGCAGGCGATCTTGCGGATGGTAGAGGCGGTGATGGGTCCGGTGAAGAGCAGGTTTCCGGTGTGTTCCTTCGGTGCGCCGTTGCCGGCTTCGCTGGTGAGGGTTTCGAGCCGGTTGAGGAGGTCGCGATAGTCGATGGTGGCCATGACCTGCGGGCGGAGCCCGCCGGCTGCGGGGAGGGTGCCGGCGGCGAGGGCGACTTTGCTGGCGCCGACGAGGCCGTCGAGTTGTTTCTGCGGGCGTGTGCGCAGGTCGAACGGGACATCCACACCGGCGTTGACATCTTGGCCGTTGAGGTGGACCGCGGCGTGCCTGGCTTCCGGGTTTCCGGCGGGGTCCGGGGTGCTGGTGCGGGGGTTGGTGCCGGTGTTCATGACGGTGACGAGATGTTCGAACTGTTCAGTGGTCGCGAAGATCTCCAGGTGCTGGAGTCCGTGGCGGGGTTTGCGGATGAAAGCGCCCTGGAGCTGGCGCAGGAGTTCTTCGGAGGGCTCGGCGCCGTCCTGGTCCAGCGCATCGGTCCAGGACCGGGCCGCACGGGTCAGGATGTCCGGGTCGTTCTCGGCCGCGGTGCGGGTCAGGGCGTGTTCCATCCGGGCGGAGGCCTCGGTGTCGCAGACGTGCCGGACCCGGTCCAGGGCCAGGGTGATGATGGTCGCGGTCCGGGACGCGACCTCCCCGGCGGCGACGGCGGCCCCGAGTTCTTCGTGCACGGCAGGCAGGGGTTCGCCGGCGAATCCCTGCCGCGGAAGGAGGGCCTCGGCGAGGGAGAGCCGGCGGCGGGCCTCGGGCGCGCTGATCCGCAGCCGGGCCCGCAGGAACTCCGTCGTGTTCCGGTAACCGTCGTCCACCACCGCTGCTGAGTCCGCCGCGGGACCGGCCGCAGCCGCCGTACCGGCGGCCAAGGCCACCGCCCCGGAGGCAGCCCCGGAAGCATCATCCGACGCGGCGGGGACCCCGTAGCTGGTGTCGTCGCGCCAGCCCGTGGTCCAGGACATGTTGGCTTTCGTGGCTGTGGCCGCGGCCTGCTTCCGGGTCCGGCCCACGGCACCGGCCGCCACAAGCTGCAGGTACTCCGCGAGCCGTGAGACCTCCTCGACCGTGCCGGCGAAATCCGCCGCCTCCCGGAACCCCATCAACGCGGCGTCCCCGGCCGCCGTCGAAGTCGCATCCCGCAGCAACGCCAAGGCACCATTCAGACTGTCCGTGCCGACCAGCGAGTCCGCGGAGTGCAGTTCCTCAACGCCGTCCGCACCGGAGAACCCTGCCGGAGCGTTGCCCCGGCCGGAGTTCTCGACGGTAATGAAATCCCTGGCGGCTTCCATAAAATCCACACTAGTGACCGGCTACGACATTTTTCGCAGGGCAAGATGGCGTCGGCCGTCGGGGTTTTGAAATGCAGCCCTGGAATCCGTACCGCACCCCCGCCCCCCGGGCGGTGCGCCCGCCGGCTGGCCGATCGCCGCACGAGGCACCGGCCACACGCGTACCGGGTGCCCTGCACCGGACCCGGTTCCGCGCCACCCCAACGACGCCACACGCTCTGCCCAAGCCGATTCGCCGAACCCGTCCCGGCCCAGCCCCGGAGTGCAACTAAACTGGACTGGATCCCGCCGCCGCCCATCGTAAGGACAGATTGCACATGGCCATTTTGAATATCCGCATCATCGGCGATCCTGTGCTGCGCACAGTTGCAGATCCCGTGACGGAATTCGGGCCTGAGCTGGCGAAGCTTGTTGCCGACATGACCGAAACCATGGAGGACGTGGACGGCGCAGGCCTGGCCGCACCGCAGGTCGGTGTCAGCCAGCGCGTTTTCACCTACCGCATCCGCGGCGTCGAGGGACACATCATCAACCCCGTGCTGGAAAACAGCGATGACTTCCAGCCCGACGAGGTCGAAGGCTGCCTCTCCATCCCCGGACTCGGCTTCCCGGTCCGCCGGCACCGGCACACCCGCGTCACCGGCGTGGATCTGCACGGCAACCCCGTCACGGTCGAGGGCGAAGGCATGCTCGCCCGGGCCTTCCAGCACGAAACCGACCACCTCGACGGCATCCTCTTCACCGACCGGCTGGAAGGCGACGACCGCAAGGCGGCGCTGCGCGCCATCCGGAACGCCAACTACGACTCCATCACCGAGCAGACGACGGCGAAGCGCGCCAAGACGGTCGGCACCAGCTTTGGCTCGGGCACCGCCGGTGCGGGCAGCTTCGGCTCCTTCGGAAACGCCCAGTGAGGGTCCTCTTCGCAGGCACGCCGACCGTAGCGGTGCCGTCCCTGGACGCGCTCGTCGCGGCAGGATTCGACGTCGTAGCCGTCCTCACCCGCCCGGACGCGCCGCTGGGACGCAAACGTGTGCTGACGCCGTCGCCCGTTGCCGCCCGCGCCGCGGAACTGGGCATCAAGATCATCCACGCCGCCAAAGTGGACGCGGCGGTGACGGAGCAGATCGCGGCCGCGGAGCCGGACGTCGCCGCCATTGTTGCCTACGGCGGGCTCATTCCGCGGCGGGCCCTGGACATTCCCCGGCACGGCTGGATCAACCTGCACTTCTCCCTGCTGCCGGCCTGGCGCGGCGCGGCCCCCGTGCAGCGGTCCCTCATGGCCGGCGACGACGTCACCGGTGCCGTCACCTTCCTGCTGGAGGAAGGGCTGGATACCGGCCCGGTGTTCGGCACCCTGACCGAAGCCGTGCAGCCCGACGACACCGCCGGGTCGCTGCTCGAGCGGCTGTCCCATAGCGGCGCCGTGCTGCTGACCCAAACGCTGTCAGCCGTCGACGCCGGCCAAGCCGCCGCGGTGCCGCAGCAGGGCGAGGTCAGCCTGGCCCCCAAACTCACCCTCGAAGACGGCCGGCTCGACTGGAAGCAGCCCGCCCTGGCGATCGGACGGCGGGCGCGCGGAGTCACTCCCGAGCCCGGCGCCTGGACCACCCTCGACGGCCAGCGGATCAAGCTGGAACCGGTAAGGTTGCGGCCCGGGGGACCGGCCCTGCAGCCGGGACAGGTCGCGCTTGAGGGCAAGAGCGTGCTCGTGGGAACCGGCTCCCACCCGGTGGAACTCACCCGGATCCAGCCTTCGGGCAAGAAAATGATGACCGCCGCTGACTGGGCGCGCGGACAAGCAACACTTGAAAGCGTGGTATTCGAATGAGCGAGTCCGGGAGCGGCAGCGGCCGCGGCAACGGCCCCCAGCGCGGCGCCGGCCAAGGAGGCCAATCCGGCCAACGCGGCCAGGAAAGCCGCGGACGGGACGGCAGCCAGCGGAACGCGCAGGGCCGCGAACGCAACCGCGGTCCGCAGCGCGGCTTCACCGAGAACGCGCCGTCCCAGCGCACCCGCCGGGCCGATCCTGCCCGGCTCGTGGCCTTCGAAGTGCTGCGCGCCGTGGCCGCCGAGGACGCCTACGCCAACCTCGTGCTGCCGGCCCGGATCCGGCACCACGGACTGGACAAGCGCGACGCCGGGTTCGCCACCGAGCTCAGCTAC
>DATIUQ010000219.1:0-7051 GCA_035466775.1 Arthrobacter sp. | reverse complement strand
CGCTGACGCCGAGGAAGGCCTCGTCGATGCTGTAGACCTCCAGCCAGGCCGAGTAGCGGCCCAGTAACTCCATCACCCGGGCGCTGATGTCCCCGTAGAGCTCGTAGTTGCTGGAGCGTGCCACGAGCCCCCATTCCTTCGCCCGGGGTGCGAGCTTGAACCAGGGTTCGCCGAGGGGGATTCCGAGGGCCTTCGCTTCGGGGGAACGGGTGACGGCGCAGCCGTCATTGTTGGAGAGCACCACGAGCGGACGTCCCTCAAGGGACGGGTCGAACGCGCGTTCGGCGCTGGCGTAGAAGCAGTTCACGTCGACGAGGGCCACACTGCCTCGGCCGGACGCGGCCCTAGACATGGTGCAGGCAGCGGGTCGCGACGCCCCAGATGACGAGGTCCGACAGCGCCGGAACCCGGATGTCCGGGTAGCGGGGGCTGTCCGCCTGCAGCACGACGCCCGCGGCCGTGATGCGCAGCCTTTTGACCGTGAGCTCGCCGTCAAGGACCGCGACGACAACGCAGCCGTCGCGGGGCTCGAGGGCGCGGTTCACGATCAGCTCGTCGCCGTCGCTGATCCCGGCGCCCTCCATGGAGTCCCCGGACACCCGGACGACGTAGGTGCTGGTGATGTCCTTGATGAGGTGTTCGTTGAGGTCGATGCGGCCGTCAAAGTAGTCCTGGGCCGGCGAAGGGTAGCCTGCGGCAACCGGCACCGGCGAGATGAGGACCGACAGAAGAGAAGTGCCCGCGTCTATCACGCGGGGCCCGATGATTACGCCCACAACACACCTTTATTCGAATATATGTTCGATAAGTCCAGTGTAGCCCCGGGCGCTGACATTGAGGAGTGCCAAGGGGAGGGCGGCTATTGCTTGCCAGGGTCGCCGGGACCTGGATGCGGGTCGGGACTCCAGCACCCCTGCGAAGGCACGGCTCAGGCCGAAGCAGCTGTCTCGACCCAGTAGCGGCGCTTGAAGTTGCGGGTGTCCTCGTAGATACCGCCGTTGTTTTCTATGGTCGCCCGGGATCCGGAGTTGTCCTCGTCGCAGGTCAGAAGAACGCGGGAGAGTCCAAGTCCCCGGGCAACCGGCAGGGCAGCGGCCAGCGCCTCTCTGGCATGGCCGCGACGCCTCGCGGATGGCCTCACGCTATACCCGATGTGTCCGCCCTCGTTAAGGAGGAAATCGTTCAACTCGTGCCGGATGGCCAGGGAGCCGAGGAATGTGTCACCCTCCACGATCCACAAATACGTACAGGGCACGTACCCCGGCTTCCGAGGGCTCTCCGGCAGAGCATCCTTGACGAGCGCGTCGACAAAGCGGCGGAACGACCGGGCAGCACTGAGTTCTTCGAGAGGCCAGTCCTCCGCGCCCGCACCGTGCAGGTGGGCGCCGTCGAATTCTTCGGTTCCTTCCAGCCAGGAGGAGTGGTAACTTTCGTCCGGAGCAATAAGGAGGGGCATCACAAGATCGTACGTGAAGGGTCTGCGTTCCCCTGCTGCAGGCCGATCCGCCAGCCACCGCGTGGGGTGGCCGAAACCGCACCCCTTCAGAGCGCCGACAGACTGACGAAGTACTCCTGCTGTACCGGCCGGCGGCCCAGCTTCCGTGCCGTGCGCAGCGAGGGAACGTTCCGCGCGTGGATGTGGCCCCAGACAGTGTCGGCGCCCGACCGTTGGCCGGTCAGGAAGGCGGACTGCACCGCCGGAGCCAGACCTTTGCCGCGCAGGCGTTCGGTCAGGAACACGTCCAGCATGCAGAGTGCACGTCGACCAAAGAGGGGTGAGATGGTGGCAGCAGCCAGTCCCGCGAATCCATGGCCGTCCCGGAGCGCCATCAACAAACCCTGGTCCGCGGCATCCTGGAGCCCCTCCCGGCCGGACTCTGAAACAAACGGGGCGAGCTCCGGGACGCCGGACCTCCACGCTCGATGTTCTTGCCGGTAACCGGCGAACACGTCAGCCGCCGCTTCCGGCCAGGAGATCGTTAGAGCCCCCGTCAGATCCCGCCCGTCAGCTGCTCCTGCCGCCGTGCTGAGGCGTCCGGCCATGGCCGTTGCCCACTTCTCTGCGGGGGGAAGGTCGAGGCCCGGCTGCTCCCAGAATGTGAAGCCACGCACCCCGGCGCCGCGGTACGCCTCAGCCACTTGCGCGGCCAATGCTTCAAGAGCCTCAACGCCGTTCATCCGGGCAGTGGTCTTGACCGCCACGAACGGGAAGGCGGGATCGAGGTTGCGGTACCTGAGGCCTGCAACGACGGTGCGCTCCTGGCTGTCGTCAAGTAGCCGCTCGGTCATGTTCGCGGTACTGACGTCGACTCCCAGCCGGCTGATCCTGGCCGCCACGATGTCCGGTGACGCGAGGGCGGCGAGGGAGCCGACGTCGTCGATCTCGGCTTGTGCTGCGTCGTCAGCGTCGTAACCGGCAGGAAGGTATTCCAATACCGGACGGGCAAAGGCGTTGAGCCTGTAGTCCGGCAGTCCGAAGGGGTTCATTGATCCCTAGGCTAGCCGACCGGGCCATTTGAGCCCTCTTATATCGGCCGCTCAGCGATTTGCCTATAGACCATCTCCGCTGGTGTAAGTCCGGCATCGGGTCCGGCAAAGAACGCATTGCTGCGACTTGCGGCTAGCCTGAGCGAATGAAGAAACTGGCTGTGGTGACGGGCACTAACCGGGGTCTTGGACGCTTCTTGGTGGATGAGTTCTCGGAGTCCGGCTGGAGCGTCATCGCCCTCTCGCGGTCACCGCGGACCGAGGACTCGGGAGCGGACACCGATGATGTGGCAACAGTCCGACAGGATCTTCGGTCCGACATTTCCGCAGATCTTCTGGGAGTCCTGCACGGCCGCCCCGTCGATCTACTGATCAATAACGCGGCGCAGGGAGCACCCCATGGGCATCTGGGGTCAATCCCGCCTGAAGGGATCTTGAACGCCGTCGATGTCAACGTTGCCGGTCCGCTGCGTCTGGTTCAGTGTCTCTTGCCGAACCTATTGGCGGCCCCTGATCGGATCATCATCAACAACGGGTATGGGACAGGCTGACGCGTCCAAAGATCCACGAACCGCCGCCCGCCAGCTGCGGGAGCTCGTCGATTCGGGTGTCCAGACTTCCCCACGGTTCTGTTCACTCGGTGAACAGGACCTTCACTGGTAAGTGCCTGGGGGCGCCCGCCGTCTTGCAGTGCCACTCGTTAGCTTGCTCACGTCACTGGGATTCGAAGAAAATCCGGCCCTGGCGGGCCCCATACTTGGATTGACCCCGGCGGGCTCTCCCCACCGCCAGGCATGAGGAGGGTCCATGAAAACCTTGAAAATTCTGCAGAGCTCCGTGAAGAGCGCTGTCGCGAACGAGTACTTTCCCGCGTCGGCGGTGCTTGCCGGAGTGCTGTTGTTCTGGGGCCTCGGCCTCTTTGGCGGGCTGTCGCTGCTGAGCAGCCACCAGACGCTGCTGACCACGCTCAGCTGGCTGCTGTTCGTCTACGCCGCGGCTGTGCTGACGCCCCTCGCGGGACTAATCGCCGTGGTGGACCTGTCACGCCGCTGGCTGCGGAACCGGACGCCGGGGGTCAGGGGAGCGTAAGGCGACCCGCCCTATTCGAACCGCGCCGGATCGCCCATGCCGCGCCGGACGATTTCCGCCGCGCCGCCGGAGTAGTCAATGACAGTGGTCGGCTCCGAACCGCAGTCCCCGGAGTCGATCACGGCGTCGACGACATGTTCGAGCCGTTCCTTGATTTCCCAGCCTTGGGTGAGCGGCTCGTCCTCGTCCGGCAGCAGTAGCGTGCTGGAGAGCAGCGGCTCGCCCAGTTCGGCCAGCAGGGCCTGGACCACCTCGTTGTCCGGGATCCGCACGCCCACCGTCTTCTTCTTCGGGTGCAGCAGCCGCTTGGGGACTTCCTTGGTGGCGGGCAGGATGAAGGTGTAGCTCCCCGGAGTGACGGCCTTGATACTGCGGAACACGTCATTGTCGATCATCACGAACTGGCCCAGCTGCGCGAAGTCCTTGCAGACCAGCGTGAAATGGTGCTTGCTGTCGAGCTGGCGGATGCTCCGGATCCGGTCCAGGGCTTCCTTGTTCCCAATCTGCGCGCCGAGGGCGTAACAGGAATCGGTGGGATACGCGATCAGCCCGCCGGAGCGGACTATTTCCACCGCCTGGCTGATGGAGCGCGCCTGGGGGTTTTCGGGGTGAACATCGAAGTATCTCGCCATGGGACGAGCTTACGCCCGACGGCGGCACGGGCGGCTTATGCCCGGCAGCCTCGGGCGCCGTGGCGGCACGATCCCGGAAGTGCTTGTGTACAGACAGTTCTGTCTGATAGCTTCGTTCCCCTGCATGGTCGGCCGAGTCCGACTGCGCTGGCGCACCGAATTGTCCGGTGAATGAACCCCGAGAGCGAGGCCCGAATGCAGTCAATGGCGGGAAAAACAGTTCTGATCACCGGCGGCACCGGTGGCATCGGAAAGGCCACAGCGCTGGGCCTGGCGGCCCGCGGTGCCCGCGTTGCGATCACGGGACGTGACGCTGGCAGGGCCGCTCGCGCCGCGGCGGAGATTCGCGCGGTAGCCTCCGCGCCGGTCGACGTGTTCATCGCCGACCTCTCCTCCCAGCAAGACGTCCGCAGCCTGGCTTGCGACGTGTTGCGTACGCTGGACCGCCTTGATGTCCTGGTCAACAACGTGGGCGGCTTCTGGAACACCCGCCGCGTCACAGTGGACGGCCTCGAGTACACCTTCGCCCTCAACCACCTCGCGCCGTTCCTGCTCACCAATCTCCTCGTTGAGCGGTTGAAAGAGGGCAGCCCCGCACGTGTTGTGACGGTATCCTCCGGAGCCCAGGCCATGGGCCGCATGGATTTTGCGGACCTGCAGGCCGAGCAGTCCTACTCCGGGCAACGGGCGTACAACCAGTCGAAACTGGCGAATGTCCTGTTTACCTACGGACTTGCCTCCCGGCTCGCCGGCACCGGGGTCACCGCCAACGCGCTGCACCCCGGAGTGGTGGCGACGGCGTTCGGAGCCGAGGATCCGGGTAAAATGCAGGCGTTCCTGACGCCGCTGGTCCAGCGGTGGATGAAGTCTCCGCAGCAGGGGGCCGAGACGTCGATCCATCTCGCCTCGGCGACCGCGCTTGAAAACGTCACTGGGCGCTACTTTGCCAACAGCAAGCCCAAGAGATCATCAAAACGCAGTTACAGCCAGGCCGACGCTGACCGTCTTTGGCAGGTCAGCATGGACCTGGTCGGCCTCGAATCCGATTCTGAAAGAAGCACAATCCACCCATGACCCCAAACCGCACCCTCGTCGTCGTTGCCCATCCAGACCTGGCGGCGTCCCGGATCACGGCGCAACTCGCCGACGCCGTCAGGGACCTCGACGGCGTGACCGTCCGGGAACTCTCGTCCGCTGGCCCGGACCGGCACGTCGACGCCGGACGGGAGCAGAACCTCCTGCGCGAGCACGACACCATCGTGCTGCAGTTCCCCTGGCACTGGTACTCCGTTCCCGGTGTACTGAAGGAATGGATGGACCAGGTCCTCACCTACGGTTTCGCCTACGGTGCCGGCGGCGACGCTTTGCACGGCAAGCGGCTGCAGCTGGTCATCTCCACCGGCGGCCCGGCATCGTCTTACACGGCGGCGGGGCACAACCGCTTCACCATGGCCGAGCTCTTGCGCCCCCTGGAAGCCACCGCGCACCTCTGCGGGCTGGACATGGCAGAACCCCTGGTCCTGCATTCGGCGCGCCAGGTCACGGCCGAGGAGCTGGCGGTGCACGCCGCGCGCTACCGGGAGCTGCTGTCTCCGGTGACGGCAACCGCCGGCCACTAACCACCCGGATACGGCCTTTGCCGGCGTCAGGCCGCGAGCGCCGCGAACATCACTGCCATCGATGCCGCGCCCAGAACACCGACGGCCCCGCCGTGGTGCGCCGCCGCCGCACCTGACAGCCCGGCGGCCTCCGGTCCTGCCGGCGCGGTGTTCCCGCGCGGCGGTCCTGCGCCGGTTTGACGACGGGCGCGGTCAGCCCGGCGGGCACCGGTCGCCGGGAAACCGCCCGGAGGACGAACCACCACGCGGCCAGGCCGAAGAACAGGATCTGGGGGAGTGCGGGCCACAGGGGTCCGGGTGTCAGCATCGGCACCATGGCGGCCATCATCGCGGCATGGAGGCCATAGCCGACCCGGGTGGCCGGCGGCGACTTCCGGCCGGCGCGGAAGGCCGCGTACAGCGCCGCCGCCAGCAGCAGCGCCGTCAGCCCCCAGCGCTGGAACCCGTCCTGGATCAAGGGCGGCCCGTCAGTGCTGCTCGTCGTGGTGGATGCGCTCATCGAGCCGGCGCAGCGGTTCCCCGCTGCCGCTCCACTGCTTGGCGATGAACTCCGCAGCGATGGACACCGCTGTCTCCTCGGGCGTGCGCGCGCCAAGGTCAAGGCCCACGGGGCTGTGCAGCCGGGCCAGCTCTTCCTCGCCAAGGCCGGCCTCACGCAGCCGGGCCATCCGGTCTGCATGGGTGCGGCGCGAACCCATGGCACCGATGAAGGCGATCGGCCGGGCGCGCAGCGCCACCTCCAGCAGCGGAATATCGAACTTCGGATCGTGGGTGAGGACGCACATCACCGTGCGCTCATCCACCAGGCCCTGTTCCAGCTGCCCGGCAAGGTAGCGGTGCGGCCAGGCGTTGACTACCTCGGCCGCATCGGGAAACCGTGCGGGAGTCGCGAAAATTGCCCGGGCGTCACACACCGTGACGCGGTACCCCAAGAAGGTGCCCAGCCGGGCCAGCGCCGAGGCGAAGTCGATCGCGCCGAAGACCAGCATGCGCGGAGGCGGGGCGTAGCTGGCGAAAAAGACGCGCATCCCGGCGTCCAACCGTTCACCGTCGGGGCCATAACTCAGGATGCCGGAGCGGCCTGCGGCGAGCAGGCCCTGTGTATCATCGCCCACGGCGTGGTTGGCCCGCTCGGAACCAAGGTTGCCTTCGAAGCCGTCCGGACGCACGATCAGGTGCCGGCCCAGCCAGTTGCTGTCCGGGTGTTCGATCACGGTGGCGACC
>DATIUQ010000218.1:0-7955 GCA_035466775.1 Arthrobacter sp. | reverse complement strand
CCAGGCACCACCAAGAATGGACATGCCCTCCCGATGCGGAGGGCATGTCCATTTTTCGTGGCCACGGGTGGGCATAGGGGGTTATGTCCGGTCCAGGGCCCTGGGGGAGGGCATGTCCCGTGGCTGGGTCGCGCGGGCTGGACCGGGCTGGTGCGCGGGGAGGGGCGCACGGGGGGACATGCCCATTGTTCGCGCCATGGACTGGGCAGATTGGGTATATGTCCAGTCCAGGGCTCTGGGGGAGGGCATGTCCCGTGGCCAAGGGCAGGGCCCGGCCCCGGCACCAACGCGAGAAACGCCAACGCGGGGCCACCTGGGCCCATCCCCGCTGCTGGAGATGGGCCTCGAGTGACCCCGCGCTGGTGTTTGTGTGGATTGTTGGCCTAGGCGGCTGCCGCGCTGCTGTAGGCCTGCTGGATGACGGAGCCCCAGTACGGGCCGTACATCTTGGTGGAGTTGCTGCCGTAGCCGTAGCTGTTGACCGAGTTCTGGTAGCCGGACGAGCTGGAGCCGATGAACCACGGGCCGCCGGAGGAACCGCCGGTCATGTTGCAGGGGATGCCCTGGGTGTTGAACTGCGGGTTGTACGGGTCGTTGGTGGCGGTGCCGCTGCAGCTCTTGAGGGACTCGCCGTTGAAGGGTGCCGCCGCGGGGTAGCCGAAGGCCTTGTAGCTCAGGCCGCGAGCGGCGTTGAACTGCAGGCCCGAGGCGCCCACGACGTCGGAGAGCTTCTGGCCGTTGAGGGTGTTCATGACCGCGAAGCCGGTGTCGTAGGTCATGTCGCCGCCGGAGGTCCACTGGGTCGGGGCGTAGAGGGCCTTGGCCGTCCACATGCCGTAGGGGGCGGAACCGTTGAGGTAGGCCGGAACGAACGTGAACTTGGTGGCGAAGGCGCCCGGGCCCTCGTTGAGGCAGTGGCCAGCCGTGGAGACGGTGCTCTTGTTGGTGGAGGAGACCGAGTTGGCCGAGCAGACGTAGTTGGCGCCGCCGAGGGTGAAGAAGACCTTGCCGATGTGCTTGACCGGGGTCTCGCTGGCGTTAGCCTTGGGCGCCACTTCCTTGGCCTGCAGGCTCGGGGACTGGGCTTCGACCTTGCTCGGCGCTCCGGCTTCCGCCGGCCGGTTCAGGGCTGCCTTCGAGTTGGCGCTCCTCTGTTTGGCCCTTTCGGCCAGGACGTCGCCCGGGATGGCGTTGCGCATCTTCTCCGCCGTCCAGTATTCCGCACCGCCGGTCTCGACGACGGTGTGGCTGCTGACGCCCGACGTCTCTGTCGGCGCGTTGCCGGGTGACGGGGCCGCGCTCGCGGCGCCCGCGGCGCTCAGCGCCAGCAGCGCCGCGGCCGAGAGGCTGAGAAGGCTGGTGGCCAGAGTCTTGGGTGTTCTCATGGGTGTCCTAACCGGTGGAAAGCGGGGCGGCCGCCGGTGGTGGCCGCTGTGATGGAACGAAACTACGGGACCTTGACGAGTATGTAAAGCGTTTTGTCAATTCTTGTCAAAGCGTGTTGCGGCCGTCACGGAGCCCGGGGCGTACGACGCCGGTAGGCGGCAACCCGGCTCCCTCGGGTAAGTTAGGGGTGTTGAGATAACACAAGATTCCGGAAATACCCAGACCTTCAGGGAGACGCCCGAGCAATGGCAAAGATTATCTATACCCACACCGACGAAGCGCCGATGTTGGCCACCTATTCGTTCTTGCCGATTGTCGAAGCCTTCGCTTCGACGGCCGGTGTGGAAGTGGAGACCCGCGACATTTCGCTGGCCGGCCGCATCATCGCAGCGTTCGGCGACTACCTCACCGAAGAGCAGCGCGTCAGCGACGCCCTGGCCGAACTTGGCGCCCTCGCCAAGACGCCGGAAGCCAACATCATCAAGCTGCCCAACATCAGCGCCTCCGTGCCCCAGCTGAAGGCCGCCATCGCGGAACTCCAGGGCCAGGGCTACGCACTGCCGGACTACCCGGACAACCCGTCCTCGGACGAGGAGACGGACATCCGCTCCCGCTACGACAAGATCAAGGGTTCCGCCGTCAACCCGGTGCTGCGTGAGGGCAACTCGGACCGCCGCGCGCCGCTCTCCGTCAAGAACTACGCCCGCCAGAACCCGCACAGCATGGGCGCTTGGAGCCCGGAGTCGAAGACCAACGTTGCCACGATGGACGCCGACGACTTCCGCTCCAACGAGAAGTCCGTGGTCATCGAGGCGGACACCAACCTCAAGATCCAGCTGGTCAAGGAAGACGGCACGGTCAAGGTCCTCAAGCGCGCCTTCCCCGTCCTCGCCGGCGAGGTCATCGACGGCACCGTAATGCGCGCCGCCGCGCTGGATTCGTTCCTCGCCGCCCAGGTTGCCCGCGCCAAGGAAGAGGGTGTGCTGTTCTCCGCACACCTCAAGGCCACCATGATGAAGGTGTCGGACCCGATCATCTTCGGCCACGTCGTCAAGGCGTACTTCGCCGAACTGTTCGACACGTACGGCGCCCAGATCGCGGCCGCCGGCCTGAGCCCGAACAACGGCCTCGCCTCCATCCTCAACGGTCTCGAGGACCTCCCCGAGGAGATCCGTGGCGATGTCGAAGCGGCCATCCAGAAGGGCCTCAACGACGGCCCCGAGCTGGCCATGGTCGATTCGGACAAGGGCATCACCAACCTGCATGTCCCCTCCGACGTGATCGTGGACGCCTCCATGCCGGCCATGATCCGCAGCTCCGGCCACATGTGGGGCCGCGACGGCCAGGAAGCCGACACGCTTGCCGTCCTCCCGGACAGCAGCTACGCCGGCATCTACCAAGTGGTCATCGACGACTGCCGCGCCCACGGCGCCTTCGACCCGACCACCATGGGCACCGTCCCGAACGTCGGCCTGATGGCCCAGGCCGCCGAGGAATACGGCAGCCACGACAAGACCTTCGAGATCCAGTCCGCAGGAACCGTGCAGCTGGTCGACGACGCCGGCACCGTGCTGATCGAGCACCAGGTCGCCCCGGGCGACATCTGGCGCGCCTGCCAGACCAAGGACGTGCCGATCCGCGACTGGGTCAAGCTGGCCGTCACCCGCGCCCGCGCCTCCGCCACCCCGGCCATCTTCTGGCTGGACAAGGGCCGCGCGCACGACTCCCGGATGATCGCCAAGGTCGAGGAGTACCTCAAGGAACACGACACCGAGGGCCTGCAGATTGCCATCATGTCCCCGGTGGAGGCTACGGCGTTCACGCTGGAGCGGATCCGCAAGGGCGAGGACACCATCTCGGTGACCGGCAATGTGCTGCGCGACTACCTGACGGACCTTTTCCCGATCCTGGAACTGGGCACCAGCGCCAAGATGCTCTCCGTGGTGCCGCTGATCAACGGCGGCGGGCTCTTCGAGACCGGCGCCGGCGGCTCCGCTCCGAAGCACGTCCAGCAGCTGCTCAAGGAAAACCACCTGCGCTGGGACAGCCTGGGTGAATTCCTGGCCCTCGCCGTCAGCTTCGAGCACCTCGCCACCTCCACGGGCAACGCCCGCGCGCAGGTTCTCGCCGACACGCTGGACCGCGCCACCGGCACCTTCCTGCTGGAGGACAAGTCCCCGAAGCGCAAGGCCGGCGAGCTCGACAACCGCGGCAGCCACTTCTACCTGGCCAAGTTCTGGGCCCAGGAGCTGGCACGCCAGACCGACGACGCCGAGCTGGCGAAGGCGTTCGCCGCCGTCTCCGGTGCGCTGGATTCCGGCGAGGAGACCATCATCGGCGAGCTTCTGG
This sequence comes from Arthrobacter sp., assembly GCA_035466775.1. GTDB lineage: Bacteria > Actinomycetota > Actinomycetes > Actinomycetales > Micrococcaceae > Arthrobacter. The sequence goes on along the minus strand of DATIUQ010000218.1, from coordinate 4,220 downwards.
CCGTCCAGGGCTCCCCGGTCGACCTCGGCGGCTACTTCCACCCCGACGAGGCCAAGGCCATCGCCGTCATGAGGCCCTCGGCCAAGTTCAGCGAAGTGCTGTCGATGCTCAGCTAGTTCCGCTGGGCCGGCGACGAGCAGGCAAACAAAAGAGGGAGGAGCCCGCGGGCTCCTCCCTCTTTTTTGCACTCCAGGCTGACCGTCGGGAGCCAGTAAGTACTCAACAGGGACCTAGTCGTCCTTGCCTTTGCCTTTCCCCTTGTTCGCCGGCGGCGCGGGCGCGACGGCGGGCGGGGGAGCCTGCGCTGCAGCAGCCGCTGCGGCATCGGCTTCAGCCTTGGCGGCGGCTGCCGCGGCGGCCTGTGCCGCTGCTTCCTGCTCGGCGGCAACCCGGGCGGCTTCGGCCTGCAGCGCGGTGAGGTCCAGGCGGACGGAATCGACGGACTTCCGGATGCTCTGGTGACGTTTGAAGGACACCTCTCCGCGGGCGGCGGCGTCGTCCAGCTTCAGGACGAGTTCGTCGAGGTGCTTCAGGGATGCTGCCGGGTCGTTGGCCGCGGCGGCTTCGGTGACGGCAAGGACCTGGTTTTGAAGCTGCCGGGCGGCGCCGCGGTCCAGCTCGGGCGCCGGCGCGCAGCCGGCCAGCGTGGCGGTGAGCAGCACCGCGCCGACCAGCCAGCCGGTCAGGAGCGGACGGGCGCTGCGGGGCCGGGCGGCCCGAGGAGGCCGGGGTGTCAGTCTCATGGTTCCACGCTTTTCTGCAGTTCCTGCAGGTGCTGGCCAAGGTCGCCGGTCACCGCCGGATAAGGGACGACGGCGGGTGGCTCGGGCGCCGCAAGGGCGACGGCGGCAGCGACGCCACCGGTAACGATCGCCAAGAGCGCAACAGACAGCAGGATCTGCGTGCGGCGGCGCGCCAGCCGGAAGCGGGAGGCGGCCCGGGATGCCAGGGAACCGCGGCTTGCCCGCGGACTGGTTACGGCGTCCGGGTCCAGCAGGTGCACGGACCGGGCGCCGCCGGCGCCGCCACCATTGCCCGTGGCGGCCATCGGGGCGGCAGTCATGGCGGCAGTCGGGGCGCCAATCGGCGCGGTAACAGTGCCGGGGCCGGCCGCTGGTCCGGCGGAGGGCAGCCGGGGTGGCCGGGCCGGCGGGGCAGGCAGCACGCGGGTGCGGTCTTCGGCTAGCGGCCCGGGAAGGGATTCGGCGGAGACCAGGGCCTGCCGCAGGGCAACTTCGAGGTCGGAGGCGGACGGCCGGTCCAGCGGGTCCAGCGCCGTCATGGAGCGGATCAGATGAGCCCATTCGGCGGGGACGGAATCGGGTATGGCCGGTGCCCGGTGCAGCCTGGCGACGGCGGATTCCACGGCGCTTCCGGGGTATTCGATCTCGCCCTTGATGCATTCGAGCAGGACCAGTCCCAGCGAATAGATGTCGCTGGCCGGGCCCAAATCCGCGCCCCGGGACTGTTCCGGGCTCAAGTAAGCGGCGGTGCCGACCATGGTGCCTGTGGCCGTCAGCCGGGTCCCGTCCATGATGCGGGCGATCCCGAAGTCGGTGAGCTTCGGCCGCAGCGGTTCCCCGGGACGGACCGGGACCAGCAGGATGTTGGCCGGCTTGATGTCCCGGTGGATGATGCCGAGCGAGTGGACGTAGGCCAGGGCGTCCGACACACCGGCTCCGATAACCGCGATTTCACCCAGCGGCAGCGGGCTGTGCCGGATCCGGGCCCGGAGGTCTTGCCCGTCGACCAGTTCCATGGTCAGGAAGGGCCGGGGTTCCTCGGGGATCCGGGTGTCGGTGCCGGCATCGAAGAGGGTCACCAGGCTCGGATGGTTCAGGGTTGCCAGCAGTTCAATTTCGGCTTCCTGGCGGCGGAGTTCGTCGGGATCGGCGGACTGCGGTGCGAAGAGCTTGAGCGCGACATCGCGGCCCAGGTTCATGTCCTTGGCGGTGTAGACGGAGGCCATACCGCCCCTGCCGATCATTTCCCCCAGCCGGTAGCGGCCGCCCAGGAGCACTGCCGTGACGATATCGGGCGAACTGTCCACGCTTATCCCCGTCCTTTTCCCGTGCGCCACGGCGGCGCCCACAAGAATGATACCGGGACGGGTATCGACTTCCCGCACTGCGGCCGCGGACCGACGGCCGCTGTGCGGGACAGATGCTTCCGCATCCTGATGCCGTTGGGTCCCCCAGCGGACCCAACGACGGAATGCTTTTGCCGGAGCCTGCTGCCGTTGAGTCCCCCAGCGGACCCAACGACGGAATGCTCTGCCGGCGCTTGTGAGGTCGTTGAGTCCCCCAGCGGACCCAACGGCTTCGCTCCGGCCCCACGAGACCTGGCGGAGGCGGGGCGCCTTACGGCGGGCGTTCCCGTTGCTGCGGTGAGGGCTTGCGGCGCGCCGGCGGTCCGTCGGTTGCTGGTGGCGCGGGGTGCAGCCCTATGGGCGCTGACGACGTCGGTCCCGCGGCTGAAGCGCGGGAGGAGGCAAAAGGGGTGCCGGAATACCGGCAGCGGACGGTGGCGTCCATGGGGGTCTCCTGAATGACTGGTGGCGGGCGCTCAAAGGCAGCCCGGTTGGCCGTGCTCTGTGGAGGCAGAGACGGCTAACTAGTCAGGAGATGAACCGGGGTCAGCAGCGTCGGCTGAGTGGACGTGCTGAAGCGGGCCACGGATTGGCTCCGCGCCGGCCGTGGGAATCACGAGGTACTGGCTGGGAAGCCAGGCTGCACATCCGGGGCTACCGGACGAGAGCGTCGTTCCGGATCCGGAGCCGGGGGCCGCGGGCAGCGCGTTGGGAGCGGGCAGACCTGTCCCCTGGGGCCACGGGCTCGGGCGGTCATTGCCGGGTGCCGGCGGCGCGGTACCTCCGGGGGCAGAGCCTGCCGGAGGCGCACCGGTGTGCTGGCCGTCCCCTGCGAGCCGGGTGTCGGCGTTCAGCGCCCGGAGGTACGGGGCACTTCCATAGGCGCCATAGCCGGGCGCAGCTGTCGCCTCCTGCGGGTCGGGCAGGGCTTCGCCGCCAACTGGGCAGTCCCCCGGGGCTTCGGATTCCGCGGCGACGACGGCGGTGTCAGGGGGAACAGGCGCAGGAGCAGGGCCTGTCGAATCGGTGGACGGCGCCGGGACCGCAACGGGCTCTGCGGCCAGGGGGTCTGTCACTTCCGCGGGCGTGGGCTCAGATGCCGGGATCGTGGGATCCGGAACCGGGGCCTCCGCGGGGGGCGTTGGCTCGGTGGCCGGCGTCGTGGGATCCGGGGCCGGTGCGGTCGCTGGTGGAGTCGGAGTGGGGGTGGCGACGGGAGTGGAGGGTTCCGGCGCGGGCGCCGGGTAGGTCACTTCCGGGTCCGGGGCCGGCGACGGCGTCGGGCCTGAACCGATCGGAGTTGGCGTCGGAGTTGGAGTGGGGGCGGGCGCGGGCTCCTCGGTCGGCGGGTCAGTCGGCTCGTCCGTGGGTTCGGGGGAGGGGGCCGGAGCGGGGGCTGGGTCGGGAGCGGGAGCGGGCGCGGGCGCGGGTGCCGGAGCAGGTGCGGGTGCGGGCGCTGGTGCCGGTGCGGGTGCGGGCGCGGGTTCGGGCGCGGGAGCAGGTGCCGGGTCCGGTGCGGGCGCTGGTTCGGGAGCGGGTGCCGGAGCCGGCGCTGGCGCTGGGTCCGGTGCGGGTGCGGCGGACTCGGACGGAACCGGGGGCAAAGGGGCCGGCACCGGGTCCCCGGTGGGGACCGGAACGGCGGCCCAGGGCGTTCCCGCGGGCACGGCTTCGGCCGCGATGTGAGCTGCCGCCGGAACCGCCGGCGGCACTGCTGCCGCCGAGGGAATCAGCCCGGGGAGCGTCATGACCGTGGCCGTGCCGCTTGCCGTCGGTGTGGGAGAGGCTACGTCGTCAGCCATGGCTGCTGTCGTTGAGAATGCCAGCCAGGCGATGCCGGCGACGCCGCCCAGAAAGACCCTCCGGAGGGCGCGGCGCGAGCGCAACGGGACTGATGCTGGGTCCACGCGCACACCCCATTTCCCCGAGAGCTCGATGGTTGCCTATAGGGTAAGTCCGCGCGCGGGGGCGAGTCCAGAGTCGAAGGTAACTTGGCGGGTTCAGGCGCGGAGAACGGCCGTCATCGGGCGTCGTTCGGGTAGCTCACTCCCAGTTGGGCACGCACGCCGTCGAACAGCCGCATGGTGTTGAGGGAGTCTTCGAGCGGCATCACGGGGCTTTCGGTGAGCCC